>DIHI01000109.1:19704-25223 GCA_002420085.1 Lysobacterales bacterium UBA5700
AGTGTCCCCTTTCGGTTGGAGGGGACGTGACGCGGGGGAGCCCCACCATGCGTCACCGTGAGATGGATCGGTTGGTGGTGGTGCAGGCGCTGTCGGCACGCCCGTTGACGCCGTGCGAAGCGGCCTGCTGTTCTTCGCCTCCCACACCACCGCAAGCCCGCCGCAAGCGGCCGTCGCGCCGTTCACGCCGGGGCAATCGAATCGCCGGCGAGCGGCGCTGCGCCGCCACGGACGAGACGCCCGTGCTACCCGGAGCGGGTCCGGTAGACGGAGCGGCTGATCGGCTGCGGGCCGTGCCACATGGCGGGAGAGGACCGGGGAGCGGGCAGGTGCTGGCCCAATGCTGTTCGTGACGGATCCAGCGTCCGCCCATCACCGACTTTTGCGTTAGCCTTGCAGGCTCCATCACAGACAGCGACCATGATCGAGTTCGGCCACCTCAGCCATGCCGGCCTGCGTCGGCAGCGCAATGAGGACACCTACTACGCCAATACCGAACTCGGCCTGTGGCTGGTCGCCGACGGCATGGGCGGGCATGACTACGGCGAGGTCGCCAGTGCGGTCGCCCGCGAAACCATCGTTCGCGAGGTGCGCGCCGGCAAGACGCTGCCCGATGCGATCCGGACCGCCGATGAGGAGATCATCACCCTGTCACGCGCCTGCCGGCAGCCGACCCCGATGGGAACCACCGTGGCCAGTGCCCGGATCAGCGGGCCACACTTCCAGGTCGCCTGGGTCGGCGACAGTCGCGCTTACCTCTGGCGCGCGGGCGTGCTGAAACAGCTTTCACAGGATCACAGCATGGTCCAGAACCTGATCGATCGCGGCACCCTGACCCCTGAGCAGGCCCGTCGGCATCCGCAACGTAATGTGATCACCCAGGCGCTCGGAATCACCGAGCCGCACGAGTTGAACATCGAGACCGCCGACGGCCGGCTCGAACCAGGCGACCAACTCCTACTGTGCAGCGACGGGCTGACCGAGGAACTGGACGACGCGGTGCTGGCCCAGGTGCTGGCACGTACCGAGCTCAGTGCCCAGGAGTGCGTCGATCATCTGGTTCTGGCGGCACTGGAACGAGGCGGCACAGACAACATCACGGTGATCGTGATCCGCCGGCATTGATCGGATCGCCATCGCAGCGAGCATCCAGGCCCGTGCGGAATCCACCCGCTTGACCACGATCAACGCTCCGATCAAGCCGCACATCAGCCCGGTGCTTCAGGAGAACAGCCGCCGCCACAGACTGCCGCCCGATGCCCGATCGATCCGATCGAGGCGCTGCTCATGGGCGGCGCACTCGTCCGGACTTGCCTTGAGCAGGCGACGTGGGCGACTCGGGTCGCTCGTCATCGCGATGGCGGCCATTGAGGTCGTTTCCGGTTCGGCCACGACCAGGGCCAGATCCCCCTGGCCGGCGGTGAGGGCGAGATAGACTTCGGCCAGCAACTGGGCATCGAGCAGGGCGCCGTGCAGTTCGCGGCCCGAGTTATCGACATCCAGCCGCCGACACAAGGCATCGAGGCTGTTGCGCTGACCCGGAAAGCGTTCGCGGGCCAGGGCCAGGGTGTCGAGCACGCTGGCGTAATCCTGGATGCGCCCGTAACCGGGGCCGAGCCGAGACAGTTCGGCATTCAGGAATCCGACATCGAACTCGGCGTTGTGGATGATCAGTTCGGCATCCCGGATGAACTCCAGGAACTCATCGACCACCGTCGCGAACAGCGGTTTGTCGGCAAGAAACTCGCGACTGAGACCGGTCACCTCCTGGGCACCGGCATCGATGTCGCGTTCGGGATTGAGGTACCGCTGGAAGCGCCGACCACTCGCTCGGCGAGCCAGCAGTTCGACGCAACCGATCTCGATCACACGATGGCCGCGATCCCAGGCCAGGCCGGTCGTTTCGGTATCGAGTACCACCTGTCGCATCATCGCTCCTCGTCGATCCGTTCATCGGCCGCTGCCCGACCCAGGGAACGCGCCCTGGCACGAGCGGCGGCATCGACCCGCTCGTTGTCGGGATCACCGGCGTGCGCCTTGACCCAGTGCCAATGCACGCGGTGAGCACACGCCGCCTGCTCCAGACGCTGCCACAACTCGCGGTTCTTGACCGCCCCACCCGAGGCGGTGCGCCAGTTGCGCGCGCGCCAATTGGGCAACCATTCGGTGATCCCGCGCCGAACGTATTCCGAATCGGTGTACAGGGCGACCTGGCACGGCTGACTGAGTGCCTCCAATGCCGAGATCGCTGCCATCAGTTCCATCCGGTTGTTGGTGGTATCAGGCTCGGCACCGGCGATCAGTCGTTCGTGCCGACCGAAGCGCAGCAGGGCCGCCCAACCGCCCGGACCGGGATTGCCGAGACAGGCGCCATCGGTGTGGATGGTGATCGCCTTCATCGGGCACCGACCCCGGCGCCCAGGCGCAAACCCGGCCGCCCGGCCGGCAGCGGGGTCAGGCCGGGCTGATGTCGGCGAGCAACGATCAGGCGCGCGAACCGCAGGCGATGCCAGGGACGGATCGATCCGAGCGCGCGGGCCGAAATCGTCCGTCCGATTCGAGCATGGCCACCGACCCAGTCCTCGGACTCGATCGTCAGATCGTTCTCTCCGAGCCAGACGCGCACCTGCGCCCGTGACGGCGGTCGGATGCGCCGACCACGCCAACGCCAGCGCAGCGGCGACCAGGGATTCAGAATCAACAGCACCAGGGTTCCCTCCGGTTCGATCAGGCGCGCCAGACTGGCGATCAGGGCGCGGGGATGCTCCGATGTTTCGAGTACATGCTGGGCCACCACCAGGGCCATGCCGGCATCCACGAACGGCAGTTGGTCGTCCCGGCAACGGACCACGCCGGTCAGGCCGCGCGCACTGCCGGACGCCGACTCCTGGCCGGGCCGCCATTCGCAGCGATGCATCGCCAGCAACCGGCTGACCCGATGCGCCAGGGGCGGGAGATCGACCCCTGGGCCGGGCATCAGATGCAGCCCCCAGCACCCGAAGGCACGCCCGAGTCGCTCCTCGATCTGGGCCTGCGCCCCGGCCATCAGGCGCCGGGCATCGGGCCTGGAAAACCAGCGCAGCGCATCCAAGGTATTGCTGGGTCGCATGCTCATGCTCGACCCGCCGCAGTCGGCCGGCAGCGGCTGTTGCCGGTCCGCCGGCCTGGATCACGGGTCGGGAATGGATCGAGGGTCGACGGATTCAGTGCTTGACGACGGTGGGCGGGTCCGGGCATGGTCGCAATTTTGCGCCATTGCCGCGCGGCGGTCACCCGGTTTCGACTCGACGCCGGCCGAAACCGACACACTCCGACGGAATCGAAACGATGCTGACCGCCCTGCCCGCCTTCACCGACAACTACATCTGGTCGCGCGACATCGGGTCGGGCGCGATCCTGGTCGATCCGGGCGATGCCGCGCCGGTGCTGGCTGCGGTCGATGCCGGGCTGCGCCCGGGCGCCATCCTGATCACCCACCATCACCCGGACCACATCGGGGGTCTGGTCGAACTGCGCGATCGCTATCGCCTGCCCTGCTTCGGCCCGAACGACGCCCGCATCCCCGGCCCGATCACGGTGATCGGTGAGGGCGACCGCATCAGGCTCTGCGGCCAGAACATCCGGGTCATGGCCGTCCCTGGACATACCGCCAGTCATATCGCCTTGGTCAGCGATGATGTGCTGTTCTGTGGCGACACCCTGTTCAGTCTCGGCTGCGGACGACTGTTCGAGGGCAGTGCCGCTCAGATGCACGACTCGCTGCAACGGCTGGCGACCCTGCCAGGCTCGACCCAGGTCTGCTGCGCGCACGAATACACCCTGGCCAATGCCGCCTTCGCCAGCGCGGTCGAGCCGGACAATGCCGACCTCCGGGCCCACATCCGCACCGTGCAGGAATTGCGCGCCCAGGGCCGCAGCACCCTGCCCAGTCGGATCGACCTGGAGCGTGCCTGCAATCCATTCCTGCGGGTGACGGCACCAGCGGTACGCCACGCGGTCACGGATCGCCTGGGCCGGATGCCGGACGACGACATCGAGACCTTCGCCACCCTGCGGGCATGGAAGGACGGATTTCGCGCATGAATGGGCGCATGAATGGGTGTCCTGACGTGCCTCCTGACATGCCGACCCTATCGGTCATTTCTGGCCCGCGTCCGTCCAGTGCCGATCCATCTCGTGCCAATCCATCTCGTGCCAATCCATCTCGTGCCAATCCATCCCGTGCCAATCCATCCAGTGGCGATCCATCCGGTGCCGGCCCGTCCCGTGCCAGCCCGTCCCCTGCCAGCCTGTTCGCCCTGGTGATCGCATTCGGCCTGCTGCTGACCGCCTGCGGCCATCGGCCGAGACATCCGTCCGACCCTCCGGCACTCCCCGAATCCACCGCGACGCCCGCGCTGACCACGCGCGACCCACCCCCGGCCACGCCTGCGGTCGAGCCGAATGCCATTGCCCCGGACCAATCCGAGCGCGACCCCCGCCACCGCCCTGATCACCGGACCGAGGGTGCCGCCGAGCGCGTCGCAAACCCGGCGTTCGAACGCGATCCGCTGCACCGCCTGCGCACGATCCTGCTGGCACCGACCTGCGACGACGGACCGTCGGTCGAACGCTGGCTGGTGCGTTACCGCAACCAGCGACCAGCCGATCGCTTGCGTGCGGCTGCCCCGCTGCTGGCCCTGGTCGTCGAGCAGGTCGATCGCGCTGGCCTGCCGGGGCAGTTCGCGCTGATCCCATTGATCGAGAGCGACTTTCAGCCGCTGGCGCGCGGCCGCAACGGTCCGGCCGGACTCTGGCAGTTCATGCCGGCCACTGCCCGTGGCCATGGCCTGCGGGTCGATGCCCGTTTCGACGGGCGTCTCTCGGTGCTGACCGCGACCGAAGCGGCCATCGACCATCTCGGCCACCTGCACCGCACCTTCGGTGACTGGCGGCTGGCGGCGATGGCCTACAACGCGGGTGAGCATCGAGTCCGCTCGGCCCTGCGGCGCCCGGCACGCGACGCCAGCGGCCTGCCGTCCGACCTGCCGACCATCACCCGGAACTACGTCGACAAACTCAAGGCACTCGCCTGCCTGATCACCGATCCGGTGGGCAATGGCATCGAATTGCCGGACCTGAGCGACACCGTCGCACCGAAACCGGTCCTGCTGCCCGAAGGCTCATTCGCATTCGCCGATCTCGCCGAAGCCATCGGACTCGATGTCGTCCGACTGCGCCGACTCAATGGTGGCCATCGCCACGATCACATCGACAGCGACACGCCACGAACCCTGCTGATTCCAGGCGATCACCCGACCCCACCCGCCGCCACCCTGGCCGCACTTGCCCAGGCGCCGGCTCGCAGTCACATCGTAAACACCGGTGACAGCCTGTGGGCTCTGGCGCGCCGATATCGGGTCAGCGTCGAGGATCTGCGTCGCTGGAATCGATTGCCTGAAACCGCCATCCTGCAACCCGGACAGCGGCTGCGACTGGCACCCTGATCCTGGCCAACGACAGCCTCGCCAAGGGAAGTC
>DIHI01000109.1:25349-30977 GCA_002420085.1 Lysobacterales bacterium UBA5700
CGCCGGACAGACAGGCCCAGACGACGCCATACCTCGTCCAATCCCAGCACAACGGAGACACGCCCGTGGCATTTCTGAAAGGCAAACGCGCGCTCATCGTCGGCATCGCCAGTCAGCGCTCGATCGCCAGCGGCATCGCCGAAGCGATGCATCGCGAAGGCGCCGAACTCGCCTTCACCTACCAGAACGACAAGCTCAGATCGCGGGTGGAATCAGCCGCCGCCGAAACCGGCTCGAACATCGTGCTGCCGCTCGATGTCGCCGACGATGGCCAGATCGAAGCGCTGTTCAGCCAACTGGCACGCCACTGGGACGGCTTCGACATCCTGATCCACTCGGTCGGCTTCGCGCCGCGCGAGGCGATCGAGGGCGAATACCTGGATGGCCTGACCCGCGAGAATTTCCGCATCGCCCACGACATTTCCAGCTACAGCCTGTCGGCCCTGGCCAAGGCTGCTCGGCCGATGATGAAGGGTCGCAATGGCGCGATCCTGACCCTGACCTACCTCGGTGCCGAACGCGCCCTGGCCAACTACAACGTCATGGGCGTCGCCAAGGCTTCGCTGGAAGCCAGCGTTCGCTACCTGGCGCTCAATCTCGGCCCGGAAGGCACACGGGTGAATGCCATCTCAGCCGGTCCGATCAAGACCCTGGCGGCAGCCGGCATCGCCAACTTCCGCAAGATGCTGGGCCATGTCGAGGCACACGCGCCGTTGCGGCGGACGGTCTCGATCGAGGATGTCGGCAATGTCGCGGCGTTCCTGTGTTCCGACCTGGCGTCGGGCATCACCGGCGAGATCACCTATGTCGATGCCGGCTACAACATCCTCGGCATGACCGGGATCGATGGCTGAACGGATCGATCCCGTACACGACCCGCTGCGCGGGGCGTGAGGCTGCGCCGGGTTGACGACCGGCGCAGCCGCTGAACTCTGAACTCAGAGCGCGTCCTCGACCACCACCACCGGAATCTGATCGCGCAGTGCGCGGACGAACGCCCGCAGTTCCAGATCGGCCTGGATCTCCGACAGTTGCCGGCGGATCGCCTCACGGTTGGCGCTGTCCAGCTTGGACGGATCGCCGTCAGTCACCGTTGCCAGCGTGATCAGGGTGAACCGTTCGGGACTGGACTCGGCCAGACCATGGCTGAGTCCACCCTCGCTCGGCACCGGAAGGGAGAATGCCGTGTCGACGATCGCCCGATCCGGACTCCCAGCGAAACGACGCAGGGCCAGCACCTGCTCCGGCTGTGTACCCGCCTCGGCAGCCAGTTCGCTCAGGGTGGCACCTGCCTTGAGCCGCTCGAACAACGCATCCGCTCGGGCACGCGCCGCCTTGGCGCGACGGTCGGCCAATGCCTCCGCTTCGACCCGCTCGCGAACAGCCTCGAATGCCTGGATCTCGGGCGGCACATGCTCGACCACACGCAGGATGACGATGTGGTTGGGGCCGAGTTCGATCGAGTCGCTGCTCAGTCCTTCCTCGATCACCTGTCGGGAGAATGCCGCAGCGATCACCTCAGGATTGCCGGTAATGCCCTCGCCGCCCTGCCGGCTGAAGTGGGCGCTGGTCTGCACGCGCAGGCCCATCGACTCGGCCACGGTCGCCAAGGCGGTCGGATCGCGGTAGGTGGCATCGATCAGGCGACCAGACGTCTCGCTGAAGGCACGCTCGCGCTCACCATCGAGATAGGCACGCTCAAGTTCGGCACGCACATCCTCGAACGGAACCTGATTGCCCGGCCGAATCTCGGCTACTTTCAGCACGTGCCAGCCTTCCGCACTGCGCACCGGCTCTGGCAACAGGCCGGGCTCGGCGGCGAACACCGCAGCGTCCACGGCTGCATCCAGCAGACCGGCTTCGAGCCAGCCCAACTCACCCCCGCTGGCACGCGAGCCGAGATCGTCCGAGGCTTCACCGGCAACTGTCGCGAAATCCTCGCCGGCCGAGATGCGCTCGATCAGTCCTCGGGCGCGGGTTTCGGCCTCGGCCACGACGACCGCATCGGCGTCGGCGGCAAGCTTGATCAGAATGTGCGAGATCAGGCGCTGCTCCGGCTCGACGAAGCGGTCGCGCTGCTCGTCGTACCGCTCGCGCAGAGTCTGCTCATCGACATTCGAGGCGACCTCGATGTCGGCGCTCGACAGTTCGACATACTCGATCGCGACGGTTTCCTCGCTGCGGTAACGCTCGCGATTCTCGTCGTACCAGGCCAGGGCGGCGTCCTCTTCGAGCGCAGCCTCGGGCTCGGTCGGCGGCATGATCGCGAGGTACTCGATGTCGCGAGTCTGATCGGCCAGACGGACGAAATCGTCGAGTTCGGCATCGGTCAGGAAGGCGCTATCGATCAACTGGATGGGCAAGGTCCGCACGTCCAGATCACGACGAATCTGCGATTCGTACTGGCGCGGCGTCATCGCCTGGGCGGTCAGCAGCAACTGATACTGGGTCGGATCGAAACGCCCCTCGACCTGGAATGCCGGAACCTCGGCGATGGCATCGCGCAACTGTGCCGGCGTGACGGTCAGACCGAGTCGCTCGGACGTCTGCGCCAGCAGTTCCTCATCGATCATGCGCTCCAGCAATTCACGCCGGGCGATCGGATTGTCCACCGCCTGCGGATCGAAGCGTTCGCCGAGTTGCCGGCGTTGCTGCTCACGATACTGGTCGAAGCGTACACGGAAGTCATCGGCACTGATCTCGACCTCGCCGACCTTGGCCACGTAATTGCTGACCGCCGTCGAGAAATAGTTGTTGACGCCGAAGAAGGCGAACGGGACAACCAGGATGGCGACGATGACGACCGCCAGCCAACCGGTGGTTTTTTCACGCAGTTTCTGAAGCATGCTGATCCTGGCCCGAATCGTGCCGGGCAGCCATCTGATCTCGATGGCTCCCGGATTCCCAAATGGCAAGGGCGCCCGTAAGGCGCCCTTGGGTGTAAATGGCGGAGTGGACGGGACTCGAACCCGCGACCCCCGGCGTGACAGGCCGGTATTCTAACCGACTGAACTACCACTCCGCGCCGTGAAACTCGCTTTGCAGCGCATTACCACGAAACCTGTTGACCTGGGGCTGATCCTCCCAAATCTGCGACACCGTGATCCGACCGCTGTCACCGATCGGATGCTGGTGGGTGCTGAGGGTTTCGAACCCCCGACCCTCGCCTTGTAAGGGCGATGCTCTACCGCTGAGCTAAGCACCCTGGCGAGCCGACAGCAACCGGTGTAGCCATTGCATCGAAATCAAGCTGCTGATCAGACCGATGCAACATCACAACATCACCGATCACTTCAATTGAGTTGACCGTCCCGGTGAGCCGCTCATTCTAGCATGAATTTTGGCAAACCGCCAAGACCTGCCGAGCGAGTTGCTCAGTTTACAGCATCCTTCAGGCCCTTGCCAGCCTTGAAGCCAGGAATCTTGGTGGCCTTGATCTTGATGGTCTCGCCCGTGCGGGGGTTGCGACCGGTGCGGGCAGCCCGCTTGCGAACCTGGAAGGTTCCGAAGCCGACCAGGGTGACACTATCGTTCTTCTTCAGTGCCTTCTTGATCACTTCGACCACGGCATCGATGCAGCGAGCCGCGTCAGCCTTCGACAGATCCGCAGCGCCAGCGACCGCATCAATCAGTTCAGCCTTATTCATATTCGATGACTCCCTTGAGCAAGTTATCCCCACGAACTTGTATCCAATCGAACCAGTGCGTGTGGAGCAAGCGCCTGGGCTTCGACCGACCTTGAGTCACGTCGGCCCGAAGAGGGAAGGCCGCCGCGCTTGCGGTTTTATACCAGCGCCGCGCACGCCGTGCAACACCGCAAGCCCAATATCGGCGCGGTTTTCCACTCACCAGGCCGGATCGCCGACGTGGCCGATCCGACTTGACAAATGGCCTCGATCAGTGTCGCTGTGTCGGGCGCGCCTCATCCTCGGACGCAACCGCCGGAGCCACGGTCACTGCCGTCTCCGTCTCAGGAACCGCACCCGGTGCCAGTGGGCGTTCCAGCGCAACATCGAGAACCTGATCGAACCAACGTACCGGCACGATCTCCAGATTCTGGATCAGGGTTCGCGGCAGGTCGGCGAGATCCTTGCGATTCTCTTCCGGAATCAGCACGGTATCGATGCCACCGCGCAATGCGGCCAGCAGCTTCTCCTTCAAACCGCCGATCGGCAGCACTCGACCGCGCAAGGTGATCTCACCGGTCATCGCGACATTGGCACGCACCGGCACCTTCGACAATACCGAGACCAGGGCGGTGGCCATGGCGATACCGGCACTCGGGCCATCCTTGGGCGTGGCCCCCTCCGGCACGTGGACGTGGATGTCGTGGTGCTTGTGGAAATCGGGGTCGAGGCCGAGCGCCTGCGCGCGTGCCCGAACCACCGACAGCGCCGCCTTGGCACTCTCCTGCATGACATCGCCCAGTTTGCCGGTCAGGGTCAACTGGCCCTTGCCGGGCACCAGGGCCGCCTCGATCTGGAGCAGATCACCGCCGACTTCGGTCCAGGCCAGGCCGGTGACCAGACCGACCTCATTGGCCTTTTCGGCGCGTCCGAAGTCGAAGCGACGCACACCAAGGTACTTGCTCAGATTCTTCGGTCCGACGTGGACCGTGCGCTTGCTGTTCTTGCGCTTTCCGGCCAGCGGAACCGGGCCGGCCAGCGCGATGTCCTTGACCACCTTGCGGCAGATCTTGGCGAGTTCGCGCTCCAGGTTGCGGACACCGGATTCGCGCGTGTAGTAGCGCACCATGTCGCGCACCGCACCCTCGCTGATGCGAATCTCGTCGTCCTTGAGGCCATTCGCCTTGATCTGCTTCGGCACCAGGTAACGCTCGGCGATATGCAGCTTCTCCTCCTCGGTGTAGCCGGGCAGCCGGATCACTTCCATCCGATCCAGCAAGGGTCCGGGAATGTTGAGGGTGTTGGCGGTGGCGACGAACATGACCTCGGACAGGTCGAGATCGACTTCCAGATAGTGGTCGTTGAAGGTGTGGTTCTGTTCGGGATCGAGCACTTCGAGCAGGGCCGACGACGGATCACCGCGAAAATCCATGCTCATCTTGTCGATCTCGTCGAGCATGATCAGCGGATTGCGCGCCCCGGCCTTGCTGAGGTTCTGAACGATCCGTCCGGGCATCGAACCGATGTAGGTCCGTCGATGACCGCGAATCTCGGCCTCGTCGCGGACACCGCCCAGGCTGATCCGAACGAACTTGCGATTGGTGGCGCGTGCCATGCTCTGGCCGAGCGAGGTCTTGCCGACTCCGGGTGGGCCGACCAGACACAGGATCGGCCCCTTCATCTGCTTGACCCGAGACTGCACGGCGAGGTATTCGAGGATGCGCTCCTTGACCCGTTCCAGTCCGTAATGATCAGCATCGAGCACGTCCTGTGCGGCGCGCAGATCCTTGCGGACCTTGCTGCGCTTGCTCCAGGGGACACCGACCAGCCAGTCGACATAATTGCGGACCACGGTCGCTTCGGCCGACATCGGCGGCATCTGCTTGAGCTTGTTCAACTCGGTGCGAGCCTTGGTCTCGACCGCCTTGGGCATGCCGGCCCCAGCGATCTTCTTGGCGAGTTCCTCCATTTCATTGGGCACGTCCTCGCCCTCGCCCAGTTC
>DIHI01000109.1:31101-32491 GCA_002420085.1 Lysobacterales bacterium UBA5700
CGCTCCATCTGCGACTTGACCCGGCCACGGATGCGTTTTTCCATCTGCTGCACGTCGATCTCGCCATCGACCAGGCCGATCAGCAGTTCCAGCCGAGCGCCGGTATCCAGGGTTTCCAGCAGCTTCTGGCGATCGGCCAGACGCACGCCCAGATGCGCCGCCACGGTGTCGGCCAGGCGATCGGGATCGTCGATGCCGGCCAGCGTGGTCAGCAGTTCCGGCGGCAGCTTGCGATTGGTCTTGACGTACTGCTCGAACAGGGCCAGCAAGGTCCGGGCGGTTGCGTCGAGCTCACGCGGGTCACCGCTGACGATCGACGGCGCCGGCCGGGTCCGGGCCGAGAGCACGCCATCGACATCCTCGATGGCATCGATGGCCACTCGACGCTCGCCTTCGACCAGAACCTTGGTGGTGCCATCCGGCAGCTTGAGCAATTGCAGCACCTGGGCCACGGTGCCGACCCGATACAGATCGTCGGCGCCGGGGTCATCGATGTCCGGGCTGTGCTGGGCAACCAGCACGATACGCTTGTCGGCCGCCATTACGGCATCAAGGGCGCGAATGGATTTCTCGCGACCGACGAACAGCGGAATGACCATGTATGGATAGACGACGACGTCGCGCAGTGGCAGCACTGGCAACGCCTGGACAGTCTCGGGGATGCTTGCCATGTTCGGGCTCCAGACGGATGGTCGCCCGCGCATCGGGGACCGATGCCAGTGTAATGGGGTTTGCCGGGGGTTATTGCAAGCCGAGCCGCAGGTCTCGCGAACGGCAGATTCCGGGGCCGCGATGGCGGCCCGTGATCAGGTCAGGTCAGGTCAAGCCAAGGCCACCGTCACTCGGCGGCAGCCTTGGGCGAATGCTGGACACCCGAATAGATCAGGTAGGGCTCGGCCTGATGATTGATCACCGACTCATCGACCACGACCTTGCTGACGTTTTCCTTCGACGGCAACTCGAACATGGTGTCGAGCAACACGCCTTCCAGAATAGTCCGCAGGCCACGGGCGCCCGTCTTGCGTTTGAGCGCCTTCTGGGCGATCGCGGTCAGGGCATCCGGACGGATTTCGAGGTCCACGCCCTCCATCTCGAACAGCTTGCGGAACTGCTTGCTGACGGCATTCTTGGGCTCGGTGAGAATCTGCACCAGGGCTGCTTCGTCAAGCTCCTCCAACGTCGCAACCACCGGCAGACGGCCGACGAACTCTGGAATCAAGCCGAACTTGATCAGGTCTTCCGGCTCGACTTCAGCCAACACCTTGCCGATCTCGGTCTTGCGGGTCTTGCTCTTGACCTTGGCGCCGAATCCGATGCCACCGGCATCGGTGCTGCGCTGCTCGATCA
The DNA here is from genome assembly GCA_002420085.1 of Lysobacterales bacterium UBA5700. Taxonomy (GTDB): domain Bacteria; phylum Pseudomonadota; class Gammaproteobacteria; order Xanthomonadales; family Xanthomonadaceae; genus UBA11164. The sequence goes on from DIHI01000109.1 coordinate 32,449, forward strand.
CCTTTTCCAGACCCGCGAAGGCACCGCCGCAGATGAACAGGAT
>DIHI01000109.1:32559-32782 GCA_002420085.1 Lysobacterales bacterium UBA5700
TCCTGCTGCGGATGCTTGCGCCCCCCCTGGGGCGGCACCGAGGCGATGGTGCCCTCGATCAGCTTGAGCAGGGCCTGCTGGACGCCCTCACCGGAAACATCGCGGGTGATCGAAGGATTCTCGGCCTTGCGGGAAATCTTGTCGATCTCGTCGATGTAGACGATCCCGGTCTGCGCCTTCTCGACATCGTAGTCGCAGTTCTGCAGCAGCTTCTGGATGATGT
>DIHI01000071.1:0-2128 GCA_002420085.1 Lysobacterales bacterium UBA5700
CGGTCGCGGTGAAAGGAGTGGGTCAGCCGCGCTGGTCAGTTCGCCGTTGGACCGGCCATCCACCCGACCCGTGGGTCGGGCAGTGCCAGGCGCGCGATGTTCGTTGGTGCGGGCCGTATCGGCCTGACCCACTCAAGACTTACCGCTGCTTATTCAGTCCTTGTCCCCCGATCTTGGCCTTCTTCCTGGGCAAGAACCAGTTTCTCGATTTCGTCCAGGTGGTCCAATTCAAAGCCCTTGATCGGTTGCGGAACATTGGCGAGTGCGGCGGCCAGTGCGACTTCATGCTGCCGCGCCAATTCGGGCTTGACCAGCTTTTGCCGAATCAGGTTCCGGATCGCCCGGACCACGATGGTGCCGCAGCGATGCACGGAGGGGTTGAACAGCTTGACGCAGACCGTTTGCTCGCAACAGGCGGTGACGATCGCGGCATCGGTGAAGTGGTTGACGTGATAGATGCCGCCCAGCAGACGGAAGCTCCATACCGCCTTGATGTAATAGCAGCCCGGTGGAACTTCCACCTCCAGATGGCCACATCGGGCCGGCAGTACGACGTACTTTCGTCCGCACCATTCCAGCACGCTGCCATCGCAGTTGTAGATCGTGACATACCAGGTGCGATTGTCGATGCCACAGGGATCATCGATGCCGGAAACCCATACATTCAACTTTGCCATTCCCATGACTGTCTCCTTGAATTAACAGTGCAATGAAAAATCAAATGGGGAACCTCTTCTGTTTTTGGCTCGGTGGCGACTCACCTCCTTTGCATCTGAATTGCGCTTCGGAAACCCATCCGATGTCCGCATGCGTCGGACCTGGCCACGGCCATGACCACGCCTGGGATGCAACAGTTCGACGGACACCTGTCAAATACGGCAGGGTCAGTCGTGCTTTTCGAGCGTTGCGCAGGCGCGTCAGATTCGATCGCGGACGATCAGGATCAGGGCTGGGCCCGGGATGGCTGCGCGTGCTGGGGTTCGCGTCGGGCGGTGTCGCGCGGAGCGATGCCAGCGGGGCGGAGCCGATGTGGCGCTGGGGGCAGTGGCCGATCGTGCCGGCCACAGGCTCTGCTGCCCGATACGGTACCGGCAGGTCTGGGGAATCCGGTTGACTTCAGTCTGCGGACAACACCGCTGTCGACTGGCGTGTGGTCACGGAAGTCGGCGCGTTGCGGAAGCCGTCCCATCGCATGCTGGTTCATGCCTGCACTCCTCGGGAGGACTGGCATTGCTCGGCGTATGGACGTGAGGATGGGGGGCGTCCGCACGCACGAGGGCTCTGACCGATCTGTCGGTCGTTGGAGTCGGCCTGCGCACACCGTTCAGGGGAGTCAGGCGCTCTCCAACCACATCAACGCGACTGCTGGCACAAACCGGCCACGGCGCTGAACACGCGCGCTGAATCGGTTCATCTCTGGGTTGCACTCTGCGACTCCGGGGGGCCGAGCGAGGCGCATGGCGAGACTCGCCAGCCCACGACGCTACGAGGAAATCGGGTGATGTGCTGTGACCGATCGATCGCGCGGCTGTCTGCCACCGACTGCGAGCAACCGGTTCAGGCTGCGACCATGATCGATCGTGCAGAACGTGTGCGGATCAGCCTACGACGGCACCGGCAAATGCCGGTCGTGGCGTTTTACCGATCGAATCGATGAATAATCATGGCTCTGAATGAGTCCCTCGTGCAGCCGGCAATCCCTGGCCAACTACGTGTAGCAATCATCGAACCACTCTTCTTTCAATCGAATGAAAGAGTTCGCCGCCGCAGCAAGCTGTGCGCCAACGGCTGGCGACACTGCGTAGACCTTTTTACCACAACCGCGTACAGCACGAACGGCAGGCGTGAAGTCGCCGTCGGCCGACAGCAGATAAGCTGCATCGTATTCATCCCGTTCAGCCATAACCACCATGTCTACCGCGAGCATCACATCCACTGCTTTCTCGACCAGAGATCGGACGCTCTGATGACGTCTTCCGATCGCTATCAAATCATGATAAACAGACTGGTCAATCCGAATCTGCAAGTTCGCCATATAATTGAGCAATTCACTCGCAGCCTGATTCTTGACCGGCCGTTCCTCGATACGACCAAGGTGCGTGCTTATCCTGTTGTCTGTCGCCTGGAG
>DIHI01000071.1:2406-4354 GCA_002420085.1 Lysobacterales bacterium UBA5700
AATTGTTGCCGTCAATGAAGATGACCGCACGATCAGGCACACGATCAGGCATTATTGGCCCCCATAAAGAAAAACCCCGGCGTGTGGCATAGCCAGACCCCGGGGGCGTGAAGACCCAGACCCCCGTGAGGGCTGGGCGACGCGATCATACGCTGACAGCGCACGCTGTCAAGATGCGGCTGCTCGGAACGTCTCGACGTCCTGCCTTTGCTGCAAGCAGGGCCGTAGGCACCCACCAGACTCAGGTTCAGAGGTCGGCATGCCGATGCGAGGCCCTGGTCTGATGCCAGGCCGATCCGCTTCACGGATGCGCGGCAACAGCGATTTTCTCGATGTACTGCCATTCAACTGCGCGTATGCACAGCACCCACCCACTCACCGCCGACGGCCGTCGATCCGGACCCAGCCCTCGCGCTGGCTGACCCGCAGGTCATCGAACCAGGGCCGATAGCGCTCCAGCAGGTGGCCGTGCTGGCCGTCGAGGATGCCGGACAGGGCGATCCGGCCGCCCGCCTCGGTTCGTGCGGCCAGGGTTTCCGCCAGTTCATCCAAGGCGGCGGCAAGAATGTTGGCGACCACCACCGGGTAGGCATGATCGGGGGCGCGCTCCGGCGGGTACACATGCAGGCGCTCGGCCAGGCCATTGCGGGCAGCATTGTCGGCGGTCGCCAGCAGGGCCTGCGGGTCGTTGTCCACCGCCACTGCCTGCGCCGCGCCCAGGGTCAGGGCCGCCAAGGCCAGGACGCCCGAGCCGCTGCCGAAGTCGAGCACCCGGACTCCCTGGAGATCGAGTCCGTCCAGCCAGTCCAGACACAGGGCGGTGGTCGGATGTGTGCCCGAGCCGAAAGCCAGGCCGGGGTCGAGCCGGATCACTGCGGCCTCGGGTCGGTCGGCCTCGGCGGGCAGGTCGCGATTCCACGGCACGATCCAGGTGCGACGGCCGAAGCGCATCGGCTGGAAGCGATCCAGCCAGACCCGCTGCCAATCCTGGTCGGCGATCTGCTGGAAGCTCGCGGAACTCAGATCAAGACCCGGATCGAAGGCATCCAGGGCGGCCAACACCAGGTCCGGGGACAGTGCCGCGTCGAACAGGGCGGTGATGACCAGTTCCGGCCACAGCGGGGTTTCGCCCACGCCAGGCTCCAGGATGGCGCGTTCGTCGGGGGTTTCGGCGTCGGCATCGAGCAGGGTGATCGACAGCGCGCCGATGTCTTCCAGGGCGGTCTCGTAACGCGGTTGCTCGGATTCGCGGCAACGGATCGACAACTCCAGGTACGGCATGATCACCTGCGCAGACGGAAAGGCCAGACGAAACGGGATGGCAGTGGGCGATGGCAGGATACTCGGGTCTGGCCGCTGTGCGTGGGTCAGGCAGCTCTGCATGGCACCCCTGACACAGCATCACCGCCTCGACCGCGCATCAACCGAAACCCGCCGACCGAACACCCATGGAGCAACGATGCAGCGAACACCGGCCGCACCGCGACCAGGATGATCGCCGATGGTGTGCCCGGCCTGGGCGGAAACAGACATCTGCCGGACCGGGCTGACCTGGGTCAAGGCCGACTCCATGTCTGCCGCCGACAATTCCGGCATGTCCCGCCCCGTCCTCCCGCCGAGCCACTCGCTGCCCGACCTGCCGATCGTGCGGGCGCCACACCGATTGCTGTTCTTCATCGGTGCCGTCAATGTCCTGCTGGCCATGGCCTGGTGGGCAGCCTGGTTGATCGCCACCCGCTGGCAGGTGCCGGGACCGGGAACGCCGCCGATTCCGGCCGGCTGGGCGCATGCCCTGGCAATGCCCTATCTGGTGCTGGCGCCGTTCATGTTCGGCTTCCTGTTGACGGTGTTCCCGCGCTGGTCGGGGCAGGCCGAACTCGGGCGCTGGCACTATCTGCCGGTCGGCCTCGGCCTGCTCGGTGGCCAGACGCTGACCCTGATCGGCCTG
>DIHI01000071.1:4472-8313 GCA_002420085.1 Lysobacterales bacterium UBA5700
CTGTTTTCGGTCCTGTGGATGGAAAGCGAACGAACCTGGCATGCGGTCAGTGCCTGGCTCGGTCTGTTGATCGGGCTGATCGGCTGGCTGCTGTATGTCATCTGGCTGCATCTGCCTTCGCAGGCGCTGCTGCCGTTCGCCGCGATCAAACTCGGGCTGATCGGCTTCGCGGTTCCGGTCTACGTGACGGTCTGTCATCGGATGGTGCCGTTCTTCGCCAGCCGGGTGGTGCCCGGCCATGTGGTCTGGCGACCGATGGGGCTGCTGGCGGCAATGTGGCTCGGCATTGCCGGTCATCTGTGGCTGGAACTGAGTCACGACTATGCCTGGCTGTGGCTGGCCGATGTGCCGCTGGCGTTGCTGTTCGGGCTGATGCTGTGGCGCTGGCATCCACGCGGCCCGGCGCCGGGGCTGATGCGGGTACTGACCATCGGCTTCGCCTGGCTGCCGCTGTCGTTTGCGCTGTATGCCCTGCAAAGCGCGTGGCTGTTCGCCACCGATGCCTTCGTGCTCGGTCGTGCGCCGGCCCATGCACTGGCGGTCGGCTTCTTCGGCAGCCTGCTGGTTGCGATGGTCACCCGAGTGACCCAGGGCCATTCCGGCCGGCCGCTGACCATGACCGGGCCGGCTTGGTTCGCCTTCATCGCGATCCAGGTCGTGGCGGTGCTGCGCATCGCGGCGGAACTGGCCGATGACACCTGGGCCTGGCAGGCGATCGCGGCGGTCGGTTGGCTGTTGGCCTTCCTGCCCTGGGTGCTGCATTCGGCCTGGATCTACCTGACGCCAAGAGCCGACGGCGGCCCTGGCTGAGCAGTCACAGGTCGGCATCGACGCACGACCAGCGCTCGGGCGACAATGCCGGGCAGCGGTGTCGGACGACACCCCAGAACCGTCCGACCGGACGGGGCTGGATCGACCACTGATCGCCACGACGTCATCACAGCCGCCGCACCGACCGACCATCCCTGCACGCCACCACAGTTGCGCCATGACCGAATACTACCTGCCGATCAAACTGGTTCACATCTTCCTCGCACTCACCAGCGGCGGCCTGTTCGCTCTGCGTGGCGTCGGCGTACTGGCGGGATTTCGCTGGCCGATGGCGGCCCTGGTGCGCTACCTCAGTTACGGCATCGATACCGCGCTGTTGACCGCTGCGTTGATGCTGCTGGCGATCCTGCGCCTGAATCCACTGACCACGCCCTGGCTGGCCATGAAACTGCTCCTGCTGGTCGGTTACATCGTGCTGGCTTCGTTCGCACTGAAGCGGGCCAGCGGCCGGGTCAGCAAGACCCGCTTCTACCTGTTGGCCCTGGCCTGCTTCGGTTTCATGTACTCGGTGGCCCGCCACCACCATCCGCTGGGATTCCTGCACGGCTGGCTCTGATGAGCGACCCGGCACTCCACCCCTGCTTTCTCGGACCCTACGGGGAAAACGACGCCCTGCTGGAACAACTGGTGGTCGAGTTTCTGCGCGATCACGTGTACTGGCGCCGCAATCTGCATCCGGAAGACCCACCGGCCATCCCGACCCGAGCGCACCGCACGCCGGGCTTCGAGGCGATGGAAGCCACCTTGCGCCGTGAACTGCACGCCCTGTCGGCCGCGCTGAAACGCTCGGTGCCGTTCCACAGCCAACGCTACCTTGGCCACATGGTGTCCGACCTGCTGCTGCCGGCGCTGGCGGCGCACTACCTCACCCTGCCCTACAACCCCAACAACGTCAGCGAGGAAGCCGCACCGGTCACGATCGACCTGGAGTTGAAGGTCGGCCTGCAACTGGCTCGGATGATCGGTTACGTCGATGACCCGAGCCGAGCCGACTGCGCATTCGGTCACCTCACCTCGGGCGGTACCACGGCCAATTTTCAGGGGCTGCGTCTGGCCCTGGCGATGAAGGCATTTCCGGTCGCGCTGCGGGCGGCGGGCGTCCCGCTGGCGCGGCTGCCCGACGACCCGCAGACCGCATTCAATCTGATGCCGGCCCAGGCGCTGGATCTGCTCGCCGACTGGCAGGCATGGCTGGCCGATCTCACCCCGACCGAGCACGGGCACTGGCAGCACGCGGTCACTCGACAGCGGATCGAAACCCTGGGCCTGCCGGCGTTCTTCGCCCGGCACCCGACCCTGTCGCCACCTCGGGTGTTGGCACCGGTCACCGCCCACTATTCATGGTCGAAAGGCATGAAATTGGTCGGCCTCGGTCGCGATGCCCTGCGCCTGTTGCCAGAGCGCGCGATGCGCCTGGATCTGGATGGCCTCGACACCGAGCTCGAACGCTGCCTGCATGCGCGTCAACCCGTGCTGATGGTGGTGCCGGTGCTGGGCAGTACCGAGTTCGGCACCATCGATCCGGTCGATGGTGTGATCGCTGCCCGCGAGCGCTTCGGTTCGCGCGGCCTGGGGTTCGCGGTCCATGTCGATGCTGCCTGGGGCGGCTACCTGGCAACCCTGTTCCGCGCCACCGATGGCAGTCTGCGTCCGGCCGATGCCATGCGCCGGGAATTCACATCGTTTCCGACCCCCGAAGTGCATGCCGCCTTCGCGGCGCTGGCCGAGAGCGACTCGATCACCATCGATCCGCACAAACTCGGCTACGTGCCCTACGGCGCCGGTGCCTTCGTGTGTCGCGACCAGCGCGCGATCAGCCTGCTGTCGGAAGACGCCGACTATGTCTTCGATGGCGTCGATGACCGCGATTTCTTCCATCGCCATCGGCACCTGGGCCGCTACATCCCCGAGGGCTCGAAACCGGGCACGGCGGCGGCGGCGGTCTATGTGGCGCATCGCGTGCTGCCGCTCGACTGCGAGCACTTCGGCCGGCTGCAAGCGCAGACACTGCGCAATCGAGAAGCCTTCGTCAGCGCCGCCGAAGCGTTCGCCGAGCGGATGCGCGACCGCCTGCACTGCACGATCCCCTTCCCGCCCGATTCCAACCTGGTCTGCCTGGCGCTCAACCCGCGCGGCAACCACTCGGTAGCCACCGCCAACGACTTCGTCCGCGCCCTGCTGCGCGATCTGCGTGGCGACGATGGTGGACCGCCGCAGAGCCATGCATTCTTCGGCTCGGCCACCACCCTGCGACCGGATGCCCTGGGCGCGGCCGATACCCGGCGCGTGCTGTGCGAACTGCACCTCGATCCCGACACCCTGGCTGACCCACCCGACCGGGCCATCGAAGCCGGCAACGACCGACTGACCATACTCCGACACACCCTCATGAACCCGTTCCTGCTCGATACTGAAAACGGCATCAGCTACATCGAGCGCTATTTCGACTACCTGAGCGACCGGGTCGCGCGTCTGCTGCGACCCAGCGGCGATTGCTGGTAGCAGCGCCGCCCCTGGCCAATGCGACCATCGGGCGATCGACAGTCGCGCGCTCGGACGGCACCCTCATGGAGGGTCAGTCCGGTCCGGCCCGAGCGAATCGGTCGTGATTCGGTCGATCGCCAGACCGATCACTGCCGAACGGCCAGCGCTCGGTCTCGGAGAGCAGCACTGGCCACCGGTCCGGAGATCGACCCAGGCACCCATGCATCCGCCCGTACATCTTTCGTGCTTCGTGACTCCCTCACTCCAGCGAGAACCCACCATGCTTGCCAACAAGACCGCCCTCATCACCGGCTCGACCTCGGGCATCGGGCTCGGCATCGCTCGAACGCTTGCCGCCGCCGGTGCCAACCTGGTCCTGAACGGTTTCGGTGACGCCACCGAGATCGAAGCCCTGCGTGCCGAACTGGCCACGACGCATGGCGTCACCGTCCGCTACGACCCCGCCGATGTCAGCAAACCCGAACAGATCGCCTCGATGATGGCAACCGCGATCGCCGAGTTCGGC
>DIHI01000071.1:8429-11163 GCA_002420085.1 Lysobacterales bacterium UBA5700
CGAGCGCTGGGACGCCATTCTGGCGATCAATCTGTCGGCAGCCTTCCATACCACCCGGCTCGCCGTGCCCGCCATGAAGCAGCGCGGCTGGGGCCGGATCGTCAACATCGCCTCGGCCCATGCCCTGGTCGCCAGTCCGTACAAGGCCGCCTATGTCGCCGCCAAGCACGGCATCGCCGGCCTGACCAAGACCATCGCCCTGGAAACCGCCCGCGCCGGCATCACCGTCAACGCCATCTGTCCCGGCTATGTCCGCACTCCACTGGTCGAAAAGCAGATACCGGACACCGCACGCGCACGCGGCATCAGCGAACAGGAGGTGATCGAGAACGTCATGCTGGCGGCACAGCCGACCAAGCAGTTCATCAGCATCGAGCAGGTCGCCGCACTGGCGCGCTTCCTGTGCAGCGATGACGCGGCAGCGATCACCGGCGCCATCCTGCCCATCGACGGCGGCTGGTCGGCACAGTAGCCGCACCGCCATCCCTGGCGATCGCGGCACCCATGCCGCGATCGCCAACGGAGGCAACGCTCAGTTGCAGATGCTGTTGTAGATGCAGGCCACCCATTCCGGGTGATCGATGAACGGATTGCGATTGCCCTGGAAGGTCTGCACCACGTCGTTGCGCAGCACCTCATCGGCATCGACCGGATCCTCCTGGTGCCACTTCAGCAGGGTGCTCAACCGACCCATGTAGCCGATCGACGCATTGCTGCCGGTTGGCGCGATCAGCGACAACGTGTCGGTCAACCGGAGGTCCGGCTCGGCCACGCCGCTGACGCCGTTGACCCCGCCTTCGTAGCGGATGTCCATGTACAGGATGGCGCGCGCGATATTGCCCTTGAGCCGGCCCCAGACCTGCCAGATCACCCCATCCGACCAGTTGGAATTGCCGGGGAATACCCCACTGCCGCCACCCTGCCCGGCATAGGCGGTGGTCGCGTACTCGGTGCAGGCAGCCGTGCAATCACCATACGGCTTGTTGCCGCGCTCGGAGTTGTAGCCGATGTCCGACAGCATCAGCATGTGCAGATCGGTGTAGGCGTAGTTGGTCGTCCCATCGTTCGGGAAACCGAGCGAGTTCGGCCAGGTGTGCTCACGGTTGTACAGGGTATTGCCACCCGATTGCTTGGGATGCGAGAGATTCCGGTAGACCTCAAGGATGCGATTGGGATCGAGCGGATCCTGATCGGCGATATTCAGCGCATCCCAGGTGTCGGTGGTGCTCGCGGTGTAGGGAATCTTGGTGTGATCGTCGATCAGCGCATGCAGCGAAGCACGCAGCACCGACGCACTGGACGCCACGATCCCCGCGTAGTAGCCACCGCCGCTGGTACTGGTGACATGGTCGCCGATCAGCGAAACCCCGCTGAACGCACTGAACGCCCGCACCATCACATGCCAGGTGCCCGCCTGTGGCGTGGTGAACTCGCAGGACTCGGCATTGCCATCGAGGAACGGCCGGCAATCGTAGACCGTGGTGGTCGGTGCGCTGCCGAAGCGCACGTACAGATCGGCATCACCGGTACCGCCCGAGGTCGCGAAACGCAGTGAGGACGCGCCGGACGGCACCGACAGCGTGAAGAACAACTCGCCATTGGTCGCCGCCGACAGACCGGTGACCGTCACCCCATCGACCAGGGCGGTCGGCCCGGCCGGCGGTGCCGATAGCGTCTGACCGGCATTGCAGGCCCCGAACGAATGGGCACGCGGCGCCTGCCAGGTGAAATCGCTGGCCTTGCTGCCGGTCCCGGCCAGTTGCAGCGAATAGCCGATCGGCGTCGATGTGGTTTCAGACTGAACGACCGAGACACTGACACGGCCAGCCGCCGGACCATCGGTCGCCGTGAAGCTGCCCTCGTAGCTCAGCAACTGCACCACTGCACCGGCCGCATCGACCAGGGCCAGCCCGTCAGGCGCCCCGTTCTGCATGCCGGTCGAACCGACATTGACGACCACCGTGCCATGACCACCGCACTGGTTGGCCGTCGTGCCGGACAGGTTCAGGGTCGCGTACTGACGGCCGTCCGAACCGTTGTAGAGCACCACCTTCCAGCCGGCCAGACTGGTGCCCGCCGGGGCAATGACCTCGACCCGTTCACCGGTGTCGGTGCCGCTGTTGTCGTAGTGGAATTCGTTGATGAACACGTCGGCGAAGGCCGACGGGGCAACCGAACTGGCAAGCAGCACGGCAGCCAGGCGCAAGCGAATGAAAGCGGCGTTCATGATGGACAGACTCTCGGGTGATGCCGACCGGCGGCGAGACGCGAGCGCAGTCCTGTCCCCTCCCCGGAACGGCCGCGCGAAGCCGCCAACAATAGCCGCAAATCGTGACGACATGCATCATCCTCATCACGATTCGTCGACAGCATCACAGATTTTTCACGGTGGCTGTTGGCGCAGCCAGACCCAGGGCCGCACAGCCGATCAGTTGCCGAACCGCCCGCGCAGTCGATGCGGCCGCTGCCAACCAGCTTCCGAATAGGTGTCCACGAAACAGACCCGCACCTGGGCCATGCCGAGACTGCATGGATGGATCCACACCGTCGCATCCTGCTTGTCGCGGGTGATGAACCAGAGCCCGTCGCCACGCGCCAGACCCCAGGTGCCGACCCGATGCACCAGCAGATCGGCCTGGCCGCGATCGGTCACGATCGCCACCCGGACATGTGCCTCGCCCATGCTCGCCGTCTGATAGACCCTGGCCATCCCGTCACCTCAGTGGTCGGCGCT
>DIHI01000071.1:11225-36857 GCA_002420085.1 Lysobacterales bacterium UBA5700
CTCAGTGGTCGGCGCTTGCCGATCGGACCCGGTGCTCGCATACTCGGACCATCGCCCGATCGGGAGCACCGGCATGTGGTTGGACGTCCTGCTCAATCTGCGCAAGGGTCGCGAGCGCGTCAGCGTCATTCGCCAGCCCGGCGCCACCCGTCCGGAACTGGGCATCGCCCATCCCCAGGACGATGATCGGCGCGCCACCCTGCCAGAACGCTGGGGCTGGCCCAGCCATCTCGGCCGTCGCGAACCGCTGGCCACCATCGACGAACCCCTGCCGACCCGCAGCCAGACCATCCTGTCCCACCGCCTGCCCGAACATGTGCGTGAGGCCATCAACGGCGATGTCACCGACGCCCTGCCCGCCTCGCGCAGCGAAGCCGGGCGGGTAACGGTCAAACTCAAGCTCGGACCCTGACCGACCACCGTCCCAGGCCCCAGCACCGGCACTGGTCGTGGCCCTCGTACCGGCACAGGCAAACCGCGCGGGACGGCAGCACGCCTCGATCATCAACAGTGCCTCGCAACAGCAGCCGCACCCAGCCTGATACGACCGAACGGACCGGTCCGCGAGTGGACGACCAGCAGCCGTCCAGCGGCACAGGGGCGACCGACCGAACGGCCATCGCCTGAACCGATATCGCCCAAGCCACGCCCCCGCTCGCGCGCGGAAGGCCGGCCGCTGCACCGTATCCGGGAACTGCACACCGAACCTTTCAACGGAGGTTCGACACCGACCCGGGCGCTCGGGCTGATTCGCTGCTGATTGGACCATTGGTGTTCGGTACCGGCCTGATCATTGGCCATGCTTTTGTCGCAAGGCTTCCATCCAGCCGCCGGGAAGCTCGCCCAGGCCATGCTTGACAAACTTTCGCTGGACATATTCGTTGATCTGCCAGCCAGACAGGTTCTTCTTGATGGCCCGGTCGCCGGCTGAGATTGCGGCGGACATCAATGATGTTCCGACTTGCTGGGTCAGGGCCTCGGCACCTTGCTTGCGCATCTTTTCGACCGTTTGCAACTGGGGGTACTTCGATTCCAGCGTCCCCAGCAGACCTTGGCTGCTCAAACTGGCACCGCTGTTCTTGGCTGACCATTTCTGGTGCAGCGCCTCGGCCATGATGCCACTGCCGACGTTCTGGCCTTGCTGACTGAACCCCTGGCTGCCGAAGGCGGTGGTGGTTTCGTTCAATCGAATCAGTGAGGCTGCGGTCATGGCCGAGCCCGAATAGGACTTGCCCTTCCAGGTGTTCGGGGACTGGGACAGCGAGTCGCTGCCGCCCTTGACCAAGACCTTGTTGGCGCGCGTCAGATCAGTGACGTTGAAATTCTTGACCAATTCCCTGTATTTGGTGCTCTCGCCAGATTCGCTCTTGGCATACATCTGCCCCCAGAGCGTGCCCTGGGAATATTGAAACTGGGTCGCCGGTCCCTGCATCAAACCATGCGTGGTCGAACCCGGTTTCATCAGGAACGATTGGTCATGCTGAATATAGGAAACTCCTTGCGACAGGCTCTTGGCACGCGGCGGGGCATAGCTGTTGAATGCGCCGCTGTAGATCGAGGATCGTTGTTGTGACTTCCGGCTATCCATTGATGTCTCCTGTTGAATTCGCCAGCAAGGTTGAATCGCTGACCGAGCGATCATCTCGGTGATTTAGTCGGCGCCATTCAATACCTGACGTTGCCGGTGACCGAAAAATGATCGGACATGACATTTTCCCGCCGTATTTCCGAACTCTGCACCGAAACATTGGTCATGAAATAGTCGAGATTACGGCCACTCTGTTGCGTTGGTCCACGCTGGGACAGGGTGGAGAAGCCACCGATGCCGCCTTTCTTCTGAACGTAGCTGGGCTCCATGTTGAAATCACCGCCGACGATGGTTTTGCTGGGCATCTTGGAAAGCACACTGCGGGTCACCCCGAACGACACGTTGTCGTGCTTGGAGGGGGCGTGAAAGGAGGCGAAATTGCCATCGTCGGTCTCGGTGAACAGGGCTGGCCGAAGGGTTTTCGCAGGGCCTTCGATCAATCTGGCGTTTTTGATCGGTGACTTGCTGATCACCACCAGGCTGTTGCGGTTGTGTTTGTTGATTTTGTTTTCCCAGTAGGCGACATGCCGGTTGATCGGCCGTCTGCGGGTGCCGAAATTGTGGGTGAATCTCATGATTGGCTTGCCCACCTGACTCTTGGGCACCCTGAATGGGTGACTGCCGGTTTCCTGCAAGGCCAGCAGATCGGTATCCTTGGCGATCCGCTTGACCTGATTCCAGTTGGTCGAGCCCTGCATGTTCCAGGTGCCGATCTTCCGCTTGCGCGTGGTGGTGGCATTCGGGTCTTGTTTGGGCATGGCCGGTCTCCTCGGGGGACATGGTCAGTGTGGTTGGCGGGTGGATGGCCAGCAGTGCGCCAGCATCCGCCAGGCTCGGGCGTGTTTCGGGTCGTTGCGCAGCAGGTCGCGCAGGGTCCGACGCGCCAGTGGCCAGTGGCGGAGGGCCATGGCCAATTCGGCAATCCGGATCGTGCCTGCCGGGTCGTCGCGATCCTGGCGGCCGGGGTAGTACCGGTCGTAACAGCGCTCCAGCAAGGCGTGCCAGGCCGTTCTCGCGGTGCCGGACAGGTGCGGGCCGAGCGTGGCGATGGTTGCGTGCAGGGCCAGCAAGGCTCTGCTGTCGGCGGCCTGAGCATGGATCGCGGCCAGGCACTGACCGGCGGTGCAGGTCGGAATGGCGGTCAGCAGGCGCAGGGATTCGAGGTGATCGTCGGGATGCGGCAGGGCCAGCAGGTCGGGCAGGCATTCGCGCAGGCGGCCGCCAGGAACGTCATGCAGGGCCAGATGCAGCACCCGGCCCCGGTCGTCACGCTGGCTTTGTCGCACGCTGTCGGCGCGATGGCTGCGATGCCAGCGGGCCAGGGCCTCGAAATTCACCGGCAGGCTTGCCAGCCATTCGACATCGCGGTCGCCGGGATCACGAGCGAGACGGGCTCCGCTGTCGGCCGATAGCGGTTGACTGCGATCGTGGATCGCGAGCGGCTCGTCATGCAAGGCATCCAGCACGCCGGCGCGAATCTGGGCGATGTCCTTGCCGCCGTGATCGGAGGCCCGCAGCAGCAGTCGGCCTCCGGCAGCTTCGAGCACGGTGTCGAGCAGGGTCATTGCCGCAATCGGCAGGGTGACGACCACGTTGGTGAAGGCATGTCGATAGGCAGTGAGCAGGTGCATCGGGCCGTCGCGGCGGCTCGGCACACGCCATGCGATCCGACCCTGGGGATCGCTGCACACTTCCTGCAGACGGCCGTTGCGGATGGCATAGAGTCCCTGCGGTGCGGCTGAGAAGGCGTGATGGGCCAGCACCACCGGCGGGTTGGACAACGGCTGTGGCGGCAGGCCGGTGCCTGTTCGATCGAGCCACAGGCGGCCATCGGTCAGCAACGGTTGCAGACGGGGGTGGCTGGCCAGTTCGGCATGATGCACGGGCGACAGGCAGCGTGCCAGGTAACGAATGGTCGGTGACCGGGGCGCTTCGTCGGCCAGGGTACGCAGTATCTGCCAGGCGCGTTCGCCGTCGCCGGGCGCCAGATCGATCACCCACTGCACCTGGTCCGGGTCGATGTCGCGACTGCCCAGGCCAGCGCGGACGAAGCCGAGGATGGTGGCGGCATCGTCGAGTGCTTCGCGCAGGGCATGCAGTCGGCCGGCCTGATGGGGTGCCGGTCGGAAGCCGAGAGAGGGCCGGGCGTCGGGCGAATCCGAGATCGGTTCGGGCGGAGGGCGGTCAGGCCGCAGGTCCGGGTCCGGCGGCAGGCTAGCCATGACGCTCCGCTCCTGATGTGCCGAGATGGCGGTCGATGACCCTGCCGTCCGCGCTCACGTCGACACCGGCATGCGGGACATTCCATCCGGCCGGGCCCCGATCGGTGACCAACCGGTGGCGATTGTGCCGTGGGTGTGGGCAGTGCATGGTCTTGACTCCGATCGATGGGCGGCAACGCTCAGGACGCCTGCTTCTGATGTTCACTGTCGGCGGGGTTCAGACCGAGCAATTCAAAGATGTCGATCCGGCCGCCACAGCGGACGAACACTTCGCTGTAGAGCTGGGCGGTGTTGAGACTGCCCCAGGCCACCGCGCGCCGGATCAGGTAGGGCACCGGGCTGTGCGGCTCGATCCGCTCCAGGGCGTGGCCGATTTCGGCAAGGGCGGCGTAGACGTCACGTCGATCCAGGGTGCCCATCGATTCGTGCTCGATCGGTTCGTCGGCATCGGCGTCGATCGCCTCGGCATCATCGTGTTCGGTGGCGCCGACCACTACGCCCCGTCGGCGCGCTTCGCCGGCCAGGAGGATGTCGATGCGTTCGAGCAGGTCGCGCATGGCGCCCATGCCGGGGGCCTGGTCGCCGAGTTGCTGGTCGAGGGTGTGCTCCAGCGCGCGCGCTGCCGCGATTCCGGATTGCAGCCACTGCCGGACGAAGGCGATCCGTTCGTAGGGGGTGCAGGCCAGGGCGGCACCGAGTTGTTCATAGTCGGCGCCTTCGATCTCAGCTTCCCCCTGCCGGCCCAGGCTGGCGCGCAGTTGCTGGTTGCGCTGGGCCTGTTCCCAGTGGTTCCAGCCGTAGTCGTGCTCGGTGCCGGTGGCGGTGATCGGCACCTTGCGCAAGGCCGGCAGCAGTTTGCGGTCGATCCAGGTCAACAGGTTGGCACGGTGCTCATCATCGCGCGGATGCAGGCTGGCGCCGTACTCGCGGAACAGGGCTTCGATCAGACCCAGACAGGGGGCCACGCACTGGAAGCCGGTACGGGCGATCGCGGACTCGAACAGCCATGCCGCCAGTTGCACGTCCTTGCTGCTGCTCGCGAGCGCCTGGGCGGACAACTCACCGACGGCAACCCAGTTGGCCCGCTTCAGCTCGCGCTCCCAGGCGCCGAGCGGCAGGCTCGGGTCGTCCTCTTCGCGTTCACGGCGGATGCGCTGGAAGCTGTCGTGCCGGTTCGCCGGCACGCCGGCCGGGTCGGGACCGGACACCGGCGCCAGCAGGTCGCGCCAGGCCAGGCCGATACTGGTTCGGAAGTAGTCGTCCCACTGTTCCTGATTGCCGTTCATGTCATCGCCTCCGATGGGTCTCCGCCCGGCGTAGCGCGGGTCGGGCTGATTGCTGTGCATGCTCATCACTCGTCCGGTGCGGCGCGCGGGAATCGCTCCGGCAGGGCCAGGCGCCGAGTGCCGCCACCCTCGGGGTCGGCGCCACTCAGGTCGAGGGTCATGAACACCCGGCTGCGAGCGCGTGCGAATCGACCGTCGGCATCGGCGTGGGTGGCCTGCACCGGAATTTCAAAGCCGAGCAGGATGCGGTCCGGGTGGCGGGCATCGACATTGACCCTTCGATGGCTGTCGATGAATCGCAGCAGTGCCCACGATCCGCCTGCCTGGAAGCCGGCGACCGCATCGCGAACGTTTGGGCCAGGAGCGGCTGGGTCGGCTACCGGGCGCCAGGTCGAACGCTCGGCCCATTGCAGGTCGAGTGCGACGGCCTGACCCGGATACCACGACAGGGCGCGCTGGCCGTTCGGGAACACCGACTGGACGTCGTCGATCGCCAACCGCCAGTTCAGTACCTGATCGCCGCCGACCGAGCGGGCGGTCTCGGCCGGGAAGCTGGCACCCAGATCGATCGGGCTCGTGCCGGTCGAGGCGTCGAGATTGCCGGCGAAGAAGTCGGCGACTGCGTTCAACTGATCGACGAAGCGACTGGCCGGCCGCCAGCGGCGATCGCCGAGATCGACCAGGGCAGCGGCGATGCGGTCGCGGTCGCGGGCGTAGTCGCGGAAGAATGCCTGGACCACGGCCGGGCTGGCGTCGGGTGCGTCCTGCGGCCCGAACGGGTAGCGACCGGCCAGATCGCGCTCGAACCGGGCGACCAGGGCGTCGTAGATCTCGGCCGCCTGGGCGGCGAGCCGGTCGTTGCAGCGCAGGCCGACTTGCGCCTCCAGGCTGCGCCGCCGCTCGGAGAACAGGTCGTTGCCGAAGGCCGGCGAATGGTAGTCGGCCAGTTCCTGTGCGCAGTCGGCATAGGTCATGTCGGCCAGCGGGTTGATGAAGTACGCCTCCAGATTGCCGACCTGGCCGGCCGGCTCCTTGCCCTGGATGTAGCGATCGATCTCATCGATGGTGTTGCGCCAGAACGGGGCGGTCTGGGCGGTGCTGCGCCAGGTGTCGTCGATGCCCGGCGTGGCGTCCAGCAAGGCCACGAACGGCGCGGCATAGCCACTCAACACCTGGGCGCGGGCCAGTTGCCGGGCCAGAAAATCGCGGGTCACCGGCAGGCTGCCCAGTTCGTACATCAGATCGTCGCCGGACGCAGCGGTCGGGACGTACAGGCGGCTGCCATCGGCGAGCCCATCGATGGCGCCGAGGTTGTCGGCAGCAAATGTCCGACTGCACTGGCGGACGGCGGGTCCGCTGGCGAAGCCGTAGCTGACATAGGCGGCCAGTACCGCATGCAGGGATTGCATGCCACGGGCGAGTTCCTCGCTGGTCCGGGCCAGGCGCATGTCGGAACGCCCGATCGCCTCGACCCCGATCCGCAGGGCATCCGGTGCCACCTGCTGGGCGCGGCGCAGGCTGTCGTCGAGGGCGTGTGCCAACGACTGGCGAGCCAGCCGGTCGTACAGCGGCCGACCACCGTCGGGCAGGGTCGGGCTGGGCAGGTCGGCGATGAATGCCGTGTACTGCTCGACATAGCTGGCCGCTTCGGCGATGGCGTCGGCCTGCCAGATGACATCGCCGCCGAGGCATTGGAACGGTCGCAGCGGATTCAGGCGCATGAACGGCAATGCGACGAGGGCCGGGATGCCGATCAATTCCGGGGCGACCGCCGGGGCCACCACCAGGCCGCCCTCGCCGGGCACGAACAGCGGTCCGTAGGGCTCGATCCGGGTCTTGGCCAGTTCCAGCATTTCCGGTCGATGACACTGGCGATCGTCGAACTGGCGGAGGGTGTCGCGCAGGCTGATCGGGAAGTCGTAGCGCTCGACCAGGATGTCGATATCACTGCGGCCTGCCTCGGCGATGTCCGCACAGGGATTGCGGGTCTCGGTCGAACCGAGCCAGGACTGCTGCACCCAGGCCAGCCACACCGCCAGCCGGCGGGTGTCGGCCAGCACCGGGGCGCGATCGCCGGCCAGCGCCGCGAGCAGGCTGCTGCCGCGACCGACCTCGATGCTCAGGGCACTGCGCAGGGTGGCGCCGTGGTTGGTGATTCGAGCCGCCAGTCGCTCGTGCAGATCGTCTGGCAGGGCCGGCATCGGGACATCCGGGATGTGGTGGAAGGCATCGTCGAGGACACCGCCGCGCCGCCAGACCTCTTGCGGAAGCGGTGCATCGAAGGCGTAGCGGGCGAGTTGGTCCAGGGTTTCGATCAGGTGCCGCTCGTCGAGCGACTCGCCCACCCGGGCCAGGACTTCGTAGCGTGCCAGGTTGTCTTCAAGCGCCCGGACGTCGGCGATCAGTTGCAGGAACGCCGCCTGACGGGCGGCCAGTTCGATCGCTTCGGGCGATTCCGGGGCCAGATCGTCGGCCGAGCCGAGCAGAGCTTCGGCGCGCGCCTGCAATCGGCACGCCAGGGTCGGCATCAACACCTGCTCGATCGCGGTCCGTCCGATCACCTGCGCGCTGCGCCGGGTCGGTCGGTCGTCCAGCCAGGACAGCGGGATGCTCCAGTAGCGCGAGCGAGTGTCGATCCGCGAAACCCGCACCAGCATGGTGTAGACATCCTCACGCTCCGGGCAACCGGCACTGCCGGGGCCGGCCGGCATGGCGCGCTCCAGCGCGGCGACCCCGGCGACGATGGCATCGACCTGCTGCTCGAATGACCGGGCGGCCAGCCCGAGGCCGACCACCAGGGTCAGCAGCGCCGCAACCCCCGCCATCTGGACACTGCGGATGGCACGATTGCGCGACCAGATGCCCTGCCGGGTCGGTCGAGCCAGGGCCGGCTCGCGCAGCACCTTGGTTGCAAACAGGGCATCGACGAAATCGACGTCCTTGCGTAGCCCCGCGTCCTGGGCACCATCGGCACTGGCCGACCCGGTGAAGTACAGCCCACGGAACAGATGACCGCGCTGCCAGGCGGTCGCGCGGAATACCGTCTCAAGCCACTGACTGAGCGGTTCGCGCAGATCCTTGAAACGCCCGGGGAACAGGAAGAAGTCATCGACATTCTCGATCTGCTCGCTGTGGGCGGCGGTATCGACCTGCAACTCGCGCAGCCGCTCGCCGATCACCGCGAATGCGACATCGGCCCAACTCGCGGGAGGGCGGCCCTCATCCTCGGGCGCGGCCGAGTAGCCCATCAGTTCGTCGCGCCGGCCCGGCGCCTGGCTCTTCCAGAACGCGGCAAAGCCCGGCACGCCATCGCATTGCACGATCGCGACATAGATCGGCAGGGCGAATTCCATGGCAGTCTGGATCGTGACCAGTTGCCGATTGATGGTCTCGGCCAGGGCCGTGCGCTCGGAGCGCTTGCCGTGCAGCAGGCTGCGCGCCGACACGCACAGCACGATGCCGTCGATCGGCCGCTCCGGACGCAGGGCATCGAGGTCGGTCAGCAATCCGGCCCAGCGCCGGGCCTCCTCACTGCCCGGCTCGGCGACCGGCAGGCTGCCGTCGGGATCGATCACCACCCCGTGTCGGAAGAAATGCCATTGCGCGCCGCGCACCCTCAGATCGGCAGCGCGCGGCGGTGGCGGGTATCGCCAGGTCGGCGCGATCGAGGCAATCAGGCTGCTCTTGCCGGCCGCCTGTTCGCCGAGCATCAACAGCCAGGGCTGGCGATAGCGCCACTCGCGCCGGGTGGCGAGATAATCGATGATTTCCAGCGCGCGCCGCAGCGCCGCCAGAATGCGGGCACACAGTCCACGCGGCGCTTCCTTCCCCGACGCATCGACGATCGTCGGCCGCCGACGACGGCCGCGCACCATCAGCACCAGCGCCAGGATCAGGATGGCGATCAGAACCGTCGCCAGTGCCAGGCCGACGAAGCCGAACGGCCACTCGACCGCCATCACCGCCGAGGCGATCCCCGAGGCCATCGGCAGCGCTTCGACGGTGGTCGTCACGGCCATCTACAGATTCTCCATGGCACGCCGGAACGGTTCGATCAGGGCCAGCCAGACGCTGCTGGATACGATCAGGTAGGCCACCAGGGCGATCAGTCCGGCCATGTACCACGGGGTCAGCGGCGCCAATCGGGCCGCCGTGCCACCGTTCAACAGGTGCTGGCCGGCCTGCGGGAACGCCGGGCCATGCAGGCGGGTGCCATGTTCGCGCTCGACCAGCCGGAACAGGCCCTCGCGCACCGTGTGCAGTTTCTCGGCGCAGTGCTCACCGCGATACTGTCCCTTGAAGCCAAGTTGCAGGGCCAGCACCATCACCGCCGCCAGATCCAGTCGAAGGGTGTCATGGGTGCGGGTGGTGAGCAGCCGATCGGCAAGATCGAAGAAGCGAACCCCGGCGTCACGTGATCGGAAGATCCGATACTCCAACAGGGTGTCCAGCCAGGCATCGCGACCGGGCCAGTCGAGTTCCAGCACGAACACTTCGTCGGCCAGAGCCGCCATCACATACAGCGCGGTGCGATGCGCTTCGACCTCGTCCGGGGTTCCGGTGTGCTCGATGTCCTTGCTCTGGGTCCGCAGACGGGCGGCCAGCCGACTGCTGGCCCGCGCGGCCAGTTCGCGCGGGTCGGTCGGTGGCGGCTCGTCGCCGACGGCCAGCATGGCCCCCAGCCGGCCCTCGGCGATGGCCAGCTTGATGCTGGCCACCGATTCGTAGAACTCGGCGAAGCGCGCCAGCAGGAACAGCGGGGCGCCGGTGCGTTCAGGCATGGTGATGACCCGACTCGTGCGTGTTCGGCGGCGCTGCGCTTCGTCCGCCCTTCGGGTGGTGCAGCACGATCACGGCCGGGGCGTGCCCCGACTCGCCCTGGATCACCATCGACTGCCCCGCGCGGAAGCTCTCGACGATGCCGTGATCGGCCAGTTCCAGATGCTGACTGGTCAGTTCGCAGATCATGGCATCGACGCGCAGGCCGAGATCGGCCAGTTCGCGGGCGCCGAGCACCCGCCAACGGGCGCCGGGCAGCCGGCGCTGACGCAGGATCGGCAGCAGGTTCTCGCTGGCGATCCGCGCCTCGGCCAGCCAGGCGTGCAGTTCGCGCGCGGTCTGCCCTTCGCGCGGGCGCAGTTCGATATGGACCTTGGCCGGGCTGTCTTCGGGCAGGCGACGGGCGAAGATGCCTTCGGCGACGCGGGCGAACGCCATGCTGTCCCAGCGGGTGTCGATCATGGCCAGGCGGCCGTCGATGAACTCGATCGCTGCCTGGAACTGCGGCATGCAGTCGAGGTGGCGATACGGCTCCATGGTCAGCGGTCGCGGCAGGCCGCCGACCGCCGTCATCCGCCCGACGATCATGGCCAGCGCTCGCAAGGCCGCATCCGGTGGACACAGCGGATCAGCCAGAACGGTATCGACCATCGGCAGGCAGGCGGCCAGCTCGCGGGCGACCCGAAGATGCATGCGCGCCTCCGAACCGATCATCGCCAGCGCTTCCTGGTCATCCTCGCCACAGGTGCCGATCAGTTCGCGCAATTTGGCCCACATCCGCTCCCGCAGATTCAGCAATCGCTGGTGCAGACCGCGCACGCCCAGGAATGCCGAGGCGCCGAGCCGGAACATCGGCGGATGGTAGTCGCGCAGCACCACCGAGCCGTTGGCATCGCGAACCAGATCCAGCAGCGGCAGTGCCGGGTAACCGGCCGGCACGTCACCCTCGGCATACAGACCGACCTGGACCCGCTGGCGCTCGACCACGACATCGCCGATACCGGTCGTTTCGTCCAGGGTCTTCTGACCACGGACGCTTTCGTAGCGACGGATCGAAGTGGTCGGCACATCCAGGGCACCGGCACGCGGCGGGATCGCCAGGAACACCCGGACAACGCGGCCGTCGGCGCTGCAACGGCTGGCGAGGTCGAGACTGAGGCTGCGCTCGGGACCAGTCCGGAACACCAGCGGCAGGCCATCCGGCATCACCGCATCGCACTCGGAAATCTTGACGTAGCCGTCGGCAAGACGGGCCGCGTCGAGCCGCAACCGACGCAGACCCCAGGCATTCGGCGACAGGCTGGCCAGCCGCTGGTTGACCAGGGCCTGGAGGTGGATGTCGTATTGCTGGAAGTGCTGCGGCGAGAGCAGCATGCCTTCCGACCATTGCACGGCATCCGGCAGGAATTCGGGATCGTTCATGCGGCGCTCCTCTAGTTGCCGGCGACGGTGATGACGGTCTCTTGCAGGCGCAGGCTGGCGCGGGCATAGGCCGTCAGGCTGATCGGCGGCCAACCATCGGCCGCAACGTAGTTGGCGAACACCTGCACGGCAGCGGCCTTGCGGGTTCTGTCCGGCAGATCCACCCGGAACGCCGGACTGGCGGCCGGCACTTGCAGTGACACCACCTCGATGCGCTGGGCCAGACTGCGGCGCAGGCCATCGCGCTGGCGGAACCAGTCCGGGCCGGTCTTGGGCAGTTCGGCCAGTGCGGTGGCATCACGGACGACCACCACATCGATCTGGGTGGCATTGCCGAGATTGGCGCGCGGATCGGCCTCGACGGTCAGCGTGCGCAGTTCGGCATGTGGCTTGCCCAGGCCGAACACGCTCTTGACCGGCCCGGCCAGACCGCAGCCGGCGAGTGTCAGCACTGCCGCCAGCACCGCTGGTGCCGCCACCGACCGCGTGATCGATCGTGCGGTCGGCCGTGCTGTCCGATGGCGCAGCGGATCGTTCATGACAGCACCAGCACCCGGAACTGGGCCGGAGTCAGGCAGATGCCGACGGTATTCGGCAGCAGGCCGTTCTGACCATTGATCGAAGTCAGTCGGGACACGAAGATCGCTCCGACCAGCAGCTTGAAACTGCCGAGGAAGGAGCGCTTCGGACCGAGACACAGGCCGGAGATCACCCCGACCCCGGCATCGGCCGTGCTCACCACGCTGATGGTGATCAGGTTCTCGACCAGGCCGCCACCGTAGAGCACGTTGAACACGGTCGGGACATTGCTGATCGAGAAATCGACATTGACCAGCGGCAGGGGAATCGGCGTCAGACAGACATCCGGAAAACCCAGGCTCATCACACCGAGATTGGTATTGGCAAACATCGGACATCACCCCATGCTGATCCGTTCGGCATCGACCTTGACGTCGCGCTCGGCGGTCACCAGCGCGTCCTTGCCGTGCAGGCGCAGCAGCGCGCGGGCATCGAGCAGGTACTGGCCGAACCGACCGACGTAGTGCTCGGCCTGGGCGACCAGGCTCTCGCGCACGCTGGCGAACAGGTTGCCGCCCGTGAGCGACAGGGTCTGGAGCGCCGACAGCGAAGCGGTGCCGGCGCTGCCGAGGTCGAGCCGCTCACGGGCATGAATGGCGATCTGCGGCTGTCGCACGGCCAGCAGCATGGCCCCCGGCACGCTCATCTCGGCCTGCTGGCTCGGCTCGCGTTCGAGGATGTGCAGCAGATGACCGCCGCCGTTGCCACCGTGGGCGAACAGCACCCGATCGCCCGGCTTCGGCTCGATCAGGCAACTGAGCGCGCGCTGGACCCGGAGACCGGTGTCGAGCAGGCAGCCGCCATCGTCGAACACGATCGCGATGCGTGCCTCGGACAGGGTCACCGATGTGCTGCGGACGGGTGATTTCAGGGCGAGCATGGGATGTCCTCCAGGTCCAGGGTGGGCGCCTCGACGGCCAGCAGGGCCGGGTCGGTGCCGCGCATGCCGGTCCGCTCGACCTGCTCGAAGCGGACCCGGGTGCAGGTGGTGTTGTGGAATCGGCTGTCGTTCAATCGCACCCGGACGAACGCGCCATCCTCGATGCCGGCGTGCTCGAAGCGGGTGTCGCGAAGATCGCTGTCGGCAAACCGGGTCGCCCGCACGCGACTCTTCTGCCAACTGCTGCCACGCAGATCACAGCCCTCGAATCGTGCGTTCTCGACCGTGGCGGCATGGAATACCGCACCCGCCAGATCGGCCCCGTGCAGACGACACTCGCTCAGCCGTGCCGACAGGAACATGGCGCGTCGGGCACGCACTCGATCGAGCTGCGCGCCTGCGAAGTTCACCTGGATGCAGCCCGATTCGTCGAGGTCGGCGTCGCGCAGATCGGCGCCGCGCAGGTCGCTGCCCTGCAACTGGCAGCGCTGCACGCGGCAGCCGGCCAGGTTGCTGTCGCGCAGGTCGTTGTTCATCAGCACGCTCAGGTGCGCCTGGATGCCGTCGAGGATGGTGTGGCGCAAGTCGGTATCGGAAACGGCCGACTGTTCCAGCCGGGCGCCACCGAGATCGCTGCGATCGAGCGTCGCGCGCCACAGCACGCTGCGTTCGAGATGCAGACCGCGCAGATCGGCGCCGGAAAAATCGCAGCCACTGGCGACACTGCGCAGCAGATGCGCCTGTCGGCAGTCGCTTTCGCGCAGGTCGCAATCGACCAGCACGATCCGCGCCGGCCCGGCCGACGGCAGATGGGCGCCGGTCATCCGACAGCGCACGAAGGTGGCGTCGGTCGGTTCGACCGCATGCAGGTCGGCCTCGCTCAGCTCGCAGTCGATGAACACGCTGCGGGTCAACTCGGCAGCGCCGAAATCGACACCACCGAGATCGCATTTCTCGAACACCGCGCCGGCCAGCGAGTGGTCGCGCAGCGACAGGTGCCGCAGGCACAGGCCGGACACCGGCCGACCCAGACGGATCAGACGGGCGATGGAATCCCAGGTCGGCGCGGCGCTCATGGCAGGCCCGCCGGTCGATCGACCTGGGCGCCGGCCATCCGAGCATCGCCCAGAATGGCTTCGCTCAGATCGGCCTGCACCAGGATCGCGCTGCGCAGATCGCAGCCGGTGAAATCGGTCTTGCGGCACAGTGCCTGGAAGAAACTGGCACCGCTGGCATCGGCACCGCACAGGCGGCTGCGCATGAACAGCGATCGGTACAGTTGCGCTCCGCGCAGATCGCAGCCGCTCAGGTCGGCCTCACCGAAATCGCAACTGCCGAGCACGGCCGCATCCAACCGGGCCTCGTTCAGGGCACTGCCGCGCCAGCCGCACTTGCGGGCACGCAGGCGCGACAACCGGCTGCGACGCCAGTCCGACGTGCCGCCGGCATAGACGGTATCGAGGCTGGCACCCTGCCAGGAGCTGTCGGCCAGCCTGGCATCAAGCAGGACACTGCGGGCCAGTTGGGCATCGTCGAAGCAGGCTCCGCTGAAGTCCGCCGATGGCGCCACGCTGCGCCGCCAGCGCGTGCCGCGCCACTGGCTGCCGGCAGCCTTGGCCTCGATCAGCACGGTGCCGTCGAGTTGGCTGTCATCGAGCCTGGCGCCGGCCAGATCGATGCGCATCAGCAGGGCACCGTCGAGCTTCGTCGCGCGCAGGTCGGCATCCGGCCAGACGGCGTCGAATGCCCGCACCCGGCACATCGAGGCCCGCGCGAAGCTCGCCGCGCGTGCGCTGCTGGCACACAGGTTGGCATCATCCAGGCAGGCGTCGCTGAAATCGGCGCCATCGAGCCGGGCGGCGGTGAGCACGGCCGAACCGAGGTTGGCGCCGTGCAGACGGGCCTCGCGCAGATCGGCACGTTCGAGTTGGGTCTGACGCAGATCGGCGCCGCGCAGATCAGCGCCGCGCAGGCAGGCACCGGCCAGATCGCGACCGGCCAGCGATTGCCCGGCCCGCAGCATCGCCAGCGCCCGTTCACCGAGCGCCACGGCCACCGGGTCCGGCAGGGCCTCGCTGGGCGTGGTCGGCGTCGGCGCGGCCGCGCGCGCGGCCCGCTGCAAGGCCGGCAGGCTGGCCAGTGCCGATCGCAGTTCGGCCTGCTGCGCAGGGTCCATGCCACCCGGCGCGGCCTGCTCGGCGCGAGCCAGCAGATCGGCCAGATCGACCGGCAGCGGCGCCGACCCAAGCGCTCCAGGCAGGCCATGGACCGGCTGCTCGGCGCGGGTCACCGCCGCCGAAATCTGCTCGGCCATGCTCGGGGTCGGCGTCGCCGGCACCTCCGGACGGTCCTGGTCGAGTTTGGCCAGATGTGCCTCCCCCTCGCGGCGCGCCTGTTCGGCCAGCGCCTGGGCACGGGCGTGCAATTCGGCCAGATCGAAATCGCCTTCGGCCAGATCATCCTCGAACAGTTCGGGCAGCGCTGGCTCCGACGCCTCCGGCGGCAGTGGCTCGGCCGACGGGTCGAGACCGCTCTGTTGCCGGAACTCGGCCAGTGTCTCGTCGAGCAGTTGCTGTCGCCGCTGCCGTCGGACCTCGGCCTGCCGTGCCCGGGCGGCCGCCCGGGCAGCCTGGGCCTCCGGGCTGCGCTCGGGGGCCAGTTGCGACTCATCGAAGGCATGCAGGGCGGCCTGCACCGGGTCCAGGCGCAGTGCCAGGACATCGCGGTAATGCTGCACCGGCCGGGGTCTGGCGCTGGCGTCGTAGGCCAGCATCAGGGTGCCGATGTCGAGCGCATCGCTGTCGCTGACCGCAACCTGGCCGCGATGGATCATCAGGCCGACCCCGACCTCCGGGAAGAACCAGACCGTGTCGCAGTGCAACGGCACCGCCTGGAGCGCATCGGCCGGCTGATCCTTGGCCAGTACGAAGGCGCACACCTGCATCGTCGGCAGGCGACCGGACAGCACCGGCTGGCTCGGATGCAGTCCTTCCAGGCGATAGGCTTCGCCCCCGGCGAACCTGCCCCGGAACTGCTGGTCGGCTGACGTCAGGTTGTACAGCGCGAAATCGAAATCGCGCGGCAGGCCCGGAAAGTCCTCGGCCAGCCAGCGGCGGTCGTAGGTTCCACTCGCCCGCCGCTGGCGCTCGGCGTGGGCAAGCTGCTGCGGCACGAAACCGGCATGGGCCAGACTGCGCCGGCCTGGCAACACCGGCTGATCGGGGTATTCGATGTTCGGCATCCGACCCGTCGATTCGCGCTGCCAGGGCAGGCGCGCCAGAAAACCGCAGCCGAGCGGATTGTCATGGCCCGGACCACCGTAGGCGCGCTCCAGCGTCAGCGGCATGCTGGTGAACGGGGCCGGATCATCGACGCACACCCCGAGCCAGCGACGGCGCCAGGCGCGCTCGCCGATCACCCGCAGACGCTTGTCGATCGGGCCACAGGCCAGTCGGACGGTCATCGCCTCGACCGGCTCGCGCGCATGTGCCGAGCCGGTGAGCACGACCTCGGCATGGGCCTTGGGCAGAACATGATCGAGCGGCTGCCCGCTCGGCAACAGCGGCAGCACGCGCGGCCATTGCAGGTTCTCCACCAGAAACCGCTCATCGTCGCGGCCGAGGGCGAAGAAGCCGAGCGCAGCGATCGCCAAGCGATGCACGCCGCGATGACGGTAGGGCTGGTGCAGCACGCCGAGGGTGAGCGGTTTGATGATCTTCATCGCTCACAGCACCAGGATGATGACCGGAATCTGCATGACCGGGCCGTTCAGATCGAACTTGAACTGCTCCGCCTTGGCTTCCAGATGCAGCCCCGGCCCCGCGACCTCGACCGAGGTGGACAGACCAACCACACTGACCGTGTTCGACAGGCCAGTGACGGTGACGGTGTTGCTCACCCCGGTCATGCTCACCCGGGTGTCCATGCCGGTCACGCCCACGGTGTTGCTCATGCCCTGGCGGCTGACCTCGGTGCTGACACCGGTCAGTGCCGTGCGGCTGCTATGTCCGGTGGACGACGTGGTATCGCTCTTGCCGATGACATCCGAGCTGATGTTGCTGCCGATGGTGGTGGAACTGGTCTGCTGGGTGATGGTCGAGGTGTTCAGGACGATGTTGTGCGTGCTGCGATTGCTGCTGATGCCGGTGATGGTCGATTCGCTGTCGGAGTCGGCGAAGATGTCGTTCTTGCTGCTGACCGTACCGTGGTGGGTGCTGGTGTTGCTCGACGTGCCCTGCACGGTGGTGGTCGTGACGACGTCGCCATCATGGGTGGTGTCGTTTTCAAACGTGCCGTGATAGACCGATATCGCCTTGGTGTCGCCGTGGCTGGTGCTGTTGCTGTAGCTGTCGCCCCAGACCACCGAACGCGACGCCTGGACCGCCGCCAGAGCCTCCGGATCATCGGCCTCGGTGCTGGCCAGCGAGGTGTCGTACTTGCCGGTCACCGACTCGTGGTAGGTGCGGCCGGTCGCGGAGAAATTCTTGGTCTCCTTGCCCCAGGAATTGCCGAGCGATGAGCCGTATGACCACGACTCGCTCAGCAGACCCTGTTCCGCCTGTTCCGAGGTGGAATAGTTGTACCCGCCGCCGCGCGAATAGGACGCATCGCGGAACAGTCCGCGCGCGTAGGCGTCCTCGACCAATTTGACCGCAACCGCGACATCGGCGCGGCTCCAGGGCTGGCCGAAACGGATGCTGCGGCTGTCGCCATAGCTGGTCGAGAAACTGTTGCCGACCTGGGTGTGTGCGGTCCAGCCGGAATCGACCACCACCTTGCTGCCGTCGGCCTGAACGATGTTCTGGATTTCCGGCAGTTCCGACTCGTCGTTGGCGCGCGACACCCAGACATTGGTACCGACCTCCGGAATGGTCTGCATGTGGGCAGCCAGCTTGACCCAGACCGGCGGCGCATCCGGATCATCACAGGAGAAGCGGACATGCACGCCTTTGGCATTCAAGCGTGGCTGCACGGCATCGCTGTCTTCCATGGTCTGCCGGGCCAGACTGAAGTCATCCGGCACGTAGTACGGCCAGTCATGGATGGTGCCATCGCCGGACGGCGTGACGACCTGCGCCAGCACCAGACCCTGCTGGGTGTCCTGGACCCCGACCGGGGTAATCAGGGCATCGACCACGGTCGCGGAGAACTGGTTGCTGTACTCGCCATCGAGCGACGAGTCGTGCTGGACATGGGTCAGCACGAACTCCAGATTGTCCAGTTCCGGGCGCACCTCCGGCCGGTCCGAACGCATCCGGAAGCGATGACCCACCCGCAGCGACGGACACAGGCTGGATCCGCTCAATTGCAGATCGCTGGCCCGCATCGCCTGACCGGTCGCCTGGGCAAACGCCCGCACCTGGCCATCGCTGAACCCGTACTGGACGATCTTGTACTGGGTGAAGGGCAGATCGCCAAGGTCCGGACCACTGTTGCCATGGAAGCTGGCGAAGCTGGCCAGTGGCTGATTCGGCTGGGCCACGTCCCAGGCTTCCCGCTGACCGGTGAACACGCCCTCGACACCGGTCACGCCGATCGCCTGCTGATAGCTGTACTGGGTCAGCGTATCGGACTGGTGCAGGCCCAACTCATCGGCACCGGTCCAGGTGTAGCGCAGCACGGCATCATCCGGCAGCGACGGCGGATAGACCGGCCGATTGTCGAACACCATCACGTGGCGGTCGGGGTAATGCCGGAAGTAGTAATAGACATGGGCCTTGCTCATCAGCCGGCGCATGAATTCCAGATCGGTCTCGCCGGCCTGCAACCAGTCCTGGACACGGACATTGGCCAGGTTGTCATGGCCGCTCAGACCATCGAACACGGCATCCACGCGGTGCTCCCGACACAGTTGCGCCAAGGCATCGCGCAGGTTCTTCTGACCGAGAATGCGGTAATGGTTGATGAAGCTCATCCGCCATGCCGCCGGGCGCATGGTGATCCGGTAGACGCCCGGCTCGGCGAGAGCGAACGCGGCAACCATGCCGTGGAACACGCTGTACGGACCATCCGGATCGGCGCCATCGAGTGTCCGCAGGAAAGCCTGATGACTGACCGCGCGATCCTCGAATTCGGTGCGGGCGATGCCGACCGTGATCGGCCGACCGATGACCTCGGAAAGGACGATGCTGGCCCCCTCGGCGTCGCTGTTGCCGTGCAGTTCCAACTGATACTCGAACAGGTCGGACACGTTCTCCTGACCTTGGAAGCGCACCAGCCGCAGCAGATCCTCGCCAATCACCCGACCACCCGGCATCTCGATCCGACAATGCTGGTAGAGCAACGGCTGATCAACCGGCTCGATCGCCGTCGCAGTGACGCTGACCGGTCCAGCGTTCATGCCGCCTCCACGGGGGGGAAGCCAGCGATCTGGAAGGACACGATCGGATTGCGATCGCGGCCACGGCCGCGTCCGAGCCAGGCGGTCTGGCCCAGCCGCAGGCCGACGCCACCGCTCAGCCAGGGCAGACTCAGGCGCGCAGGCGGCAGGGTTTCGCCATCGATCTCGATGGCCACCTCGCACTCGAACCGACGATCGAGCAGCAGGTGAACCATCGCCACCAGACCGGCATGGGCGGTATCCGGCACCGCTTCATCGGCACGTGCCGGTCGCAGCGGCAACAGCTTCAGGCATTCCCGGAACGGCAGACGGGCGATGTGCAGACGGACCGCTGCCCGCGCATCCCAGGTTCGACAGCCGAGCAGGCTGTTGCGGCCCAGCACGTTGCAGCGGCGACCAAGTGCCAGTCGATCGCGGGGTTCGATGTCGCGCCAGCGGCCGACCAGACTCTCCAATCGACAGCCCACCCCCAGGAAGGCCGACAGCACCCGGCACACCAGGGCGGCACTCTTGCGGGTGTCGGCAAGCAATCCGGCCAGTCCGAGCCAGCGCCGCATGGCCAACGGCATCTGCCGCTGCTGGGCCGGCAAGGCCATGCCGGTCAATGACGCCAGCCGCCCGGCATACCGGGTCTCCTCGGGCAGGGCCGGGTCGAGCGTGCGCAGGGCGTCGTGCTTGAGTTGGTGCCGGAGAACATGGATGCGCTGGTTGAAGACATCCAGGAACGCCGCCATGGCGCGACCGCCCATCCGCTCCTGATCGCGCACCCATTCGAGGAACGGCTCCGGCAGCGAACCCAGTTCGCTGGCCAGACAGTAGTTCGGCGTGTGCAGTTCGATGCACTGCGGGCGCGTGCGCAGGCCACGCCGTTCCAGCCGGAAGTCCGGCATGGCCTTGCCGCGACGCAGCCGGGTGACTTCGTGACCCGGAAACGCCGCCCGGAGATCGGCCCGGAAGCGCAGCCGCAGCTCGATCGACCAGGGCTGCTCGCGCCGCCCGGCGCCGGACCGGTGCAGCAGCAGGCGCACGAGTTGGAAAACGTCGAAGCGCCCGAACTGCTCGCCAATGACCTGGTTCAGAGCAGGACTTTGTTGCCCGCCAATGGTGGCCATTCCTTAACGACTCGCTTTTCGTCAGGCATCAGAAGGCGCACCTCCACCACCGTGTTGACGGCGGCATACAGTGCGAAGAAATGCCGCAACACGGCGGCGAACAAAACGGGGCTGTTGTCCTCGAAACGGTTATGGTCCAGGGTCAGATCGATCACGATGGCCTGGACGTAGCCACGACGGCCATCATGATCGAGCCAGCGCACCAACGGCCGCGCAGCGAGGGCAAGAATGCCGTCGATCGCGCGATGTCCAAGCGTGCTGCTCGGTCCGACATGCAGGCGCAGGATGTCCTTCAGTGCCGCCAGGGCATCGTCACCGCCCACCAGCGAAAGATGATTGAGCGCCAGTTGCGAGGCCAGCAGCCACGGACGCGCGCCGGTCATCACCGGCGTCTGATGCGCCGAGGGCCGGCCCAGCACCCGCACCTCCGAAACCGGCGCTGCGCCTTCGATCCGCAGCCGATCGCCCGAGCGCAGCCGCTCCGGCATGCGCCGATTGGTACACAGGGCATTGCCGCCCACCACATCATCGACCGGATCGGTCAACTCGAAGCGGGCATCGAGAAACGACAGGTACAGCTCGGTCCCACCGATTCCAGTCCGCTGACTGACCTCGCGCCGGGTGTAGTAGAAATAATCCTGATGCTCGATATGCTGGAACGCACTCATCGCGAAGTACGGCACCAGTTCACGCGGTGCCGCCCCGGCGCGAACGGCATGCAGCCGTTCCAATCGGTAGATCTCACAGTTGGCATGCTGGGCGATGTCGCCGGTCAGCCGGTACTCGTAGCGGGCGTGATCGAGGGTCAGGGGATCGATCCGCTGGCCATACAGATTGATCAGCGGCACGCAGTTGCTGGCCAGCATCGCCGGACTCAAGCGCAGCGACGGATTCGGAGGGACATCGAGCAGGAACAGCAGATCGACCTCATCCACGGCATGCTCAAGCGGCAGAGCGGCGATCTCGAAGAACAGGAACTTCTCGGGGAACGCGAAATACTCCTGAAGAATCCGAAACGCCGGATGCGCCTGCGGATGCGATGGCAGCGCCGCCTCCTGGTCCTCGAACCCGAGCCAGCGCAGAGCATCATCGGGCAGCATGCGCAGCCGGCTACCGATCGGCGCCGATGCCTCATGGACCGCGATGCCGCGCAGATTGGCGGCAAGCAGGCGGTGCAGGACATGGGCCGGACCGGCCTCGGGATTGAGGTGGAAGCGCAGACCCTCCGGCCGAAGCTGCTTGAACGGCACCCGCCCATGCTTGCGCAGACGGACCCGCAGCACACCGCGCACCTCGGGATCGCTGATCGCCTTCGGGTAATCATCGGGCGATACGATCGCCAGATCGACCACCTTCACCGGCCACAGCCGAGTCTCGAAACAGGTGCGGAACCGACAGGTCGCCTTGCCGCCGCCATCGATCGGCACCTCGGCCAGAACGCTTCGACCACACTCCAGCCGTGCCGTGCCATCGGCCTGAACCTCGAACTCGGCCACCATCATCGACGGCAGCGGCGCCTCAAGATGCGGGTACAGATCGGCCAGCAGGGCATTCGGAAGCTCGGCCTGATCGGTTTCCAACTGATAGCGCAGCCGACCGGTCAGATAGGCGAACGACTGCATCAGCAACTCGACCTGAGGATCCTGCGACCGACCGCGATGGATGCCCAGGGCACCGGCCTGTTCCGGATGATCGTGAGCGAACTCGCTGGCCTCGTCGCGCAAGGCGGCAAGTTCCTGCTGATAGAAGTCCTTCAGCCGCTGGCCCGAGTTCTTCATGCGCGCGTTCCCGATTCCAGCCCGGCTCAGAAGGGTGCTGCGATGCGCAGCGTGCGGGCCTGCTCGTCACCGGGCAGACAGCCACTGATCGACAGACCGTAGGGTCCGAGCGCATCATCCCGCGCTTCGACCTCGACCCGCACCCCACGCAGGCGCGGCTCGTAGCGGCTGATCGCCTCGGCCAGGGCGCGCGCATAGTCCTGCAACTGCACGGTCGCGCTCTCACCGATGGTGGTCACCGCCGGCAAGCCCCAGGGCACCGTGGCGACCGACTCACCGATTCGGCGGCCGGTTGCCGCGATCCGCTGGACCTGGGCCAGCACCGCCGCCGCCTCGTCGAACGCTTCCGGCCTGCCGTCGCCGGCATGGGGACGGACACTGAGCCGCTCGAACAGGTACAGCATCGAAATCTCCGAAGGAAGGGGGTTCGGCCATGGCCGACTGGGCCATGTCACATGCCAGTGGGTCTTGCCGTCGGACAACGGGCCGGATGCAGTCACCGGATACTTCCCGGCAACCGCATCCGGCAGGTCATCATTAGGTGATACTGGTGAAGTTGCCGATCGGCCGATTGCGGGCGACGCTCCAACCGGTGTGGACACTGCCCGGCGTCGACATATCGGCCAACTGGATGGTGTAGGTCCAGAGGATTTCGGTGAAGTTGAGCTTGAACTGCTCGGTCGGCATGTCGTCCGGATGCGACTGGAACTGGATCTCGCTGATCAGGGCATCGCGCAGGGCGATGGTCATGATGTTGGCGGTCTTGTCGCCGGAGTTGCGGGCGATGTAGATCTTGGTCGGATTGCCGTCGCCCGAACCCAGGGTCTGGGCACGAAGGCAGTAGTCGTACAGCTTCACCGATGTCTGATCGACATACTTCACGCAGGTGAACTCGGTGATCACCGGACGGCCCGAGGTCCGCGACTTGTTGCTGACGTCGGTGGTGATCTGCTGCTTCATGCCGTGATGGACGGAAACCAGTTCCATGCACTTTCCGAATTGCAGAATCTCGTCGCGCCACTCGTTGTCGATGTAGGTCGAGCTGTCGGTGCCGATGATGTCGTCGGCATTACCGGGTTGCAGAAGAATCAGGTCCATGGTTGTCGTGCCTCGTAGTGGAATGCGTTGGCGGTCGCAGCCGCTTACTTGGGAAGATCGGCCACCAGCCGGATCGAGGTCGTCAACTCCTCAAGCTGGAAGTGTGGTTTGAGAAACACGGTCGCCTTGTAGGAACCGGGTTCACCGGGCACATCGACGACCACGATCGAGGCTTCGCGCAGCGGGAACGCCGACTTGACCTCCTGGCGTGCGTTGTCGTCGAGCAGCACGTACTGCGAAATCCAGGTGTTGAGGAAGGCTTCGACATTCCCCCGAGTCAGGAAACCGCCGATCTTCTCGCGCACGATCACCTTGATGTAATGGGCAAATCGCGAGGCGGCCAGGATGTACGGCAAACGCGACGACAGGGCGGCATTGGCATTGGCATCGGCATTGATGTACTTCTTCGGCTTGTTGGTGGTCTGACCACCGAAGAACGCCGCCTTGCCGCTGCCCTTGCAATGGCACAGTGCGATGAAGCCGAGATCGTTCAGCTCCTTCTCGCGACGATCCGTGATCGCCACCTCGGTCGGGCACAGCAGTTCCTTGATGCCATCATCGCCACCACTGGCGAACGTATAGATCGGCAGACCCTCGACCAGACCACCACCCTCGACACCGCGAATCGCTGCCGTCCAACTGAAGATGGCGAAGGCATTGGTGATCCGCTCGGCCAGGAAATAGGCGGCATTGCCCCACAGGAAACTGGCGTTCTCGGGCACGCCGGTCGGCGACAGCACGGCCTCCTCGAAATCGAAGCCCTCGGCCGGCAGCGTCTTCTGGCCATAGGGCAGGCGCAGCATCACCCTGGGCATGACCAGCGAGACATAGCGCGAATCCTCGCTGTCGCGGAACTCCGACCAGTTCTGGAGATCGGCACCCTCGAAGATCTTGGCCAGATCACGTGGCCGGGCCAGATCACCGAAGCTGGGCAGACCGAACATGGCCGGCGACGCCGCCGCCAGGAACGGGGCATGCGCGGCCGCCGCAACCCCGGACATCTTGTCCAGGAAACTCATGTCGGACGCCCCTGGCCCCAATTCGTAACCCCCCAGCAGCAGGCTGTAGGGCGATCCGCCGTAGGTGCCGTACTCGGCCTCGTAGATCAACCGGAACATCTTGCTCTGGTCGAATTCCACGGCCTTGGCCATGTCGTCGCGCAGATCGTCGAGGGTAGCGTTGAACACCCGCAGTTTGAGCCGTGAACCGGTCTCGCTGCGCGAGACCAGATGGAACAGCCCACGCCAGGTCGCCTCCAGTTCCTTGAACTTCGGGCTGTGCATGATCGCCGAGAGTTGCTTGCTCAGTGCCGTATCGATGGCCGCCACGGCGAAGTCGATCGACAGCGCGGCACCACGACCGGCCCCACCCGCAGCACTGACCACCGGCACCACGTGCTGCTCGATCGCGGTCGCCAGCGCGTTTCTGAAGGTATCGTCCTTATCGGGAAAACCGGTCTTCAGAGCATCGGCCATGTCGGCAGTGGCAGTCTTGCCGCCCTCGATGCCACGGACGACACTCTCCAGAGCATCGGAAGCGCGATCGCTGACCTCGGCCCGCGCCTGGGCATCGCGCAGCAGCTTGCGCCGCTGGTAGACCTCATTCAACGGACCGACCTTGCGCACCACCCGGATCGGCTCGAAGTCGGCGAGCGACTCGAACACCAGCACTTCCCCGCTCAACTTGCCGGCCCCCTCTGTCAGCAGGTTGTCAACCTGACTCAGAACCGCACGCGGCAGGCTCTGCTTGAGCACTTCGTTGAAGTTGTCGCGATCGATATCGACGATCTTGCGCTCCTTCATGCTCGGCAGCGCACCCGGCTCGCCATCGGCGACCCGATCACCGGACAGGTCGGCGAAGATGCCGACGATGAAGGGCAACTCACGCTTCTCGATCGCCCCGTTGGTCTGCACGTCGTAGGTGATCCGCACCCGTGGCGGACGCACCCGCAACAGTTTCTTCTGCACGCTTTCGCTCATTTGCTTGCCTCGCTCAAGGTTCCATCGACCGAGCACGCGGTCGGGGCTGGGATTGGGCGGCTGCGGAACCGCGTGCAGCCTTCGGGCGTGTTGGCAAGGTCGATCGCAACGGTCTTGTCCACGCACCTCGACCAGCGCTCAACCAAGTTCCGTGCCAAGCCCTCTCAAAATCTGCAAGCAATTGATCTGGATATATTTTTCTTGAGCCGCCGCGACCAACGGTACGCCCCACACGATCGCCGGCGTGGATCGCGTGCCAACCCGGCGTCCGAACGACCTCGGCCAGAAGCGAAACTATCTTTTTAATATCAGCAAGTTATGAAAAAGCCTGTGGGTCCGGCGAGAACCTCTCCCAAGCGGGAGAAATTTTCCCGCCCTGGGTGGATATCCACCTCACCGGCATCGCAGACCGACGCACCAGGCTGCCGGCTTGACCGGCCATCGAACGATCACCAGACGACCATGCCGTATTGGTCAACGAACTTGTCCGCTCGATACCGCAGCCAGGGGCTGGGGTCGGCGCTCCGGTGCAGGGCGCGGCGCTCCGGTGCGGGGCTCGGCGCTCCGCT
>DIHI01000083.1:0-242 GCA_002420085.1 Lysobacterales bacterium UBA5700
ATCAAGGGCATCATGGAAGGCACCGGCAAACCGGAGTACGACAAGGCGGTCGATCTGCTGACCAAGGCGGCGATCAAGGAAATGATCCTGCCGTCGATGCTGCCCCTGCTGATTCCAGTTCTGGTCGGCTGGCTGCTCGGCCCGGCCGCGCTCGGCGGCCTGCTGATGGGCACGATCGTCACCGGCCTGTTCGTGGCGCTGTCGATGTGTACCGGCGGTGGCGCCTGGGACAACGCCAAGAA
>DIHI01000083.1:357-13299 GCA_002420085.1 Lysobacterales bacterium UBA5700
CCGGCGGTCAATCCGCTGATCAAGGTGACCAATATCGTTGCTCTGCTGCTGGTGCCGCTGCTCTGAGCCGCCGCACCGGCCGATCCTGACCGATCGGCTCGATCCCGCACGGATCGGACAAGGGCCTCCTTCGGGAGGCCCTTGTGCTTTTTGCGGTCGCGGGATGCCTGCGATCGCGAGATCGGCAGACCGTGGTTCGACAGCACGGACCACCACGCCGATGCTGCACCGCAGCAGCACATGCCGTATCCTGTGCCCTCCCTCACCCGCGCCCGAGGCGCAAACCGGAGCCAACCATGGGCCTCGATCTGGTCCCGAGCGGGCGTAATCTGCCCGAACAAATCAACGTCATCATCGAAATTCCCAAGGATGCCGAGCCGGTCAAGTACGAGGTGGACAAGGAAACCGGCGCGATCTTCGTCGATCGCATCCTGTCCACCCCGATGCGCTACCCGTGCAATTACGGCTACGTCCCGCACACCCTGTGCGGTGATGGCGACCCGGCCGATGTCCTGGTCATCCTGCCGCTGCCACTGATCCCGGGCGCGGTGATCCGCTGCCGGCCAGTCGGCGTGCTGCGCATGATCGATGAGGCCGGTTCCGACGAGAAACTGCTGGCGGTGCCCGACGACAAGGTGTTTGCCGGCTATTCGCACATCACCGACATCGACCAGGTGTCACCGCACTGGCTGGAGCGGATCGGGCATTTCTTCAGCCACTACAAGGATCTGGAGAAGGGCAAGTGGGTCAAACTGGACGGCTGGGGCGATGCCGCCGCCGCCAAGGCGATCATCAACGAGGCGGTCAGCCGCTACGCGAACAGTCCCAAGAAGCTCAACTTCTGACGCTCCCAGGCAGCGTCGGTCCGGCGTTCACTTGCGTCGCGCGCGCGGATGGCTGGCATCGTAGACCTTTGCCAGATGCTGGAAATCGAGGTGGGTGTAGATTTGCGTGGTCGCGATGTCGGCATGGCCGAGCAGTTCCTGGACCCCGCGCAGATCGCCCGAGGACTCCAGGATGTGGCTGGCGAAGCTGTGCCGCAGCAGGTGCGGATGCACCCGTTTGAACACGCCCTGGCGCTGGGCCAGGGTGCGCAGTCGCAGTTGCACTGCGCGCGGGCTGAGACTGCCGCCCCCGCGCCCCGGAAACACCGGGGCATCAGCGGGAGCGCCTGACTCGCGTGCCCAGTCGCCCAAGGCATCCAAGGCGTGCCGACCGACCGGCACGCTGCGCTGTTTGCCGCCTTTGCCGAGCACGGTCACCAAGCCCTCCTGGAGATCGAGATCGCGCCACGACAGACCACACAGTTCGCTCAGCCGCAGCCCCGATGAGTAGAACAGTTCGAGCATGGCCCGATCGCGCTGCCCAAGCGGCTGCTCGATCGGCACTTCGACCAGCCGGGCCGCCTCATCGGGATCGAGCACCGACGGTAATGTCCGTACCGCCTTCGGTGCCTTGACGCCGACACAGGGATTGACGCGAATCCGGCCTTCGTTGCGCAGCCAGACGAACAGCCCCCGACAGGCCGACAGTCGTCGTTGCAGGCTCTTGCCGGACAGGCCGCGCCGGTGTTCGGCCGCGATGAAGC
The DNA here is from genome assembly GCA_002420085.1 of Lysobacterales bacterium UBA5700. Lineage (GTDB taxonomy): Bacteria > Pseudomonadota > Gammaproteobacteria > Xanthomonadales > Xanthomonadaceae > UBA11164. Next base: position 1,946 of record DIHI01000083.1, read on the forward strand.
TGCGGATGTCCTCGGCGACCAGGCTGGAGAGGTCATCGCGCACACGCGCCGCCATCCAGGCGAGCAGGGCGTGCAGGTCGCGGCCATAGCCGGCCAGGGTATGCTCCGAACAGCGCCGGGCAACCCGCAGGAATTCCAGGTAGTCGGCAACCTGTCGGCCTGGCTCGGCAGCAGCCATGTCAGCCGCGCTCGAAACGCGCCAGGGCGGTCACCAGGGCCTCCGACATCAGGCGCAGGAACAACGTCCCCATGCCTGGGTAGAAGCGATTGGCATCGGCGCTGCCGATCGCGAGCAGGCCATGATCAGGCAAGGCCAGCAGGGCGGCCGAGTGAATGGCATCGGCGTCAGCGCCGAACAGGAATTCATGCTTGTCGCGACGCAGTCGGCCACACAGCGGCTCGCCGGCCCGGAAGAATCCAGCGAACGGCTCCAGCGCAGGGTCATCGCGCGCCACCACCCGCAGCCACTCGACCGCATCCAGGCCATCGACCGGGTGATGCAGGACCACCCTGATGGCATCGCCGGCGAAATCCTCGCCGAGACTCGCCACCATCGCCCGCAGACTGTCGGCAGCGGTGCGCTCACGCATCAGGGCCAGGGTGAGCTGGTGAGTGCGAACGGTCAGGCGTTCATTGGCCTCGGCATTGGCAAACAATTCGTGCAGCCGGCGATTCAGTTCACGGTTCTTCTCGCGCAGCACATCGAGTTGGTAGCTGGCCAGCGAGGTGGTCCGACCATCCTCGCGTGGCATCACCAGCGACAGGGCAAGGTCGGAAAAATCCCGGAGAAAATCCGGATTGCGGCGCAGCCATTCGGCAACGTGTTCGGCTTCCAGACGCTCGGACATGGTCTACCTCGAAATCAAGGGGACGAGGCGGCCAGCGCCGACTCGTTCCGGCACAATTCGCCCTCAAACACGAATGCCGCCGGCCCGGTCATGATCACTCCGCCATCATCGGCAGCGGACCAGGCGATGTCGAGCACACCGCCCGGCAGATGCACCGCGACATCGGCACCGACCAGGCCACGCCGAGCCAGTACCGCCACCGCCGCGCAGGCCGCGCTGCCACAGGCCAGGGTTTCACCGACACCGCGCTCGAACACCCGCAGTCGGACGGCACTCGCCGAGACCGGTTCGACGAAGCCGACGTTGACGCCATCGCGAAACACCCCGCTTGCCTGGATCGCTGGACCGAGCCGCTCGACCGGGGCATGCGCGACCGCATCGACCACCAGCACGGCATGCGGATTGCCCATCGAGACTGCACCAAAGCTGACCGATTCACCGTTCAGTTCGATCCGGTACGGGTCGCTCGGCACCGTCGGCGCCGCACCGGGGAGCACCAGGCCGATCGCCGATGGCTCGAACTGCGGACGGCCCATGTCGAGGGCATAACGCCCAGGACCGACCACATGGGCATCGATCGGTCCGGCCGGACTGTCGAGGGTGAATCGATCCACCGCCAGACGGTCGTGGCGATACAGATAGTGGGCGATGCAACGGGCACCGTTGCCACATTGCCCTGACCTGCTGCCGTCGGCATTCCAGATGCGATAGGTGGCCAGGCTGCCGGGATCGACCGGTGCTTCGATGGTGAGAATCTGGTCGCAGCCAACCCCGAATCGGCGGTCGGCCAGGAACCGACACAACGCCGGGTCAGGCGCAGGATCGCCCTGGCGCAGATCGAGCACGACGAAGTCGTTGCCGGCGCCCTGCATCTTGAAGAACCGTCGAGTCGCAGGCGTCGTGTGCATCTGCACTCAACTCGAACCGGCCTTGGGCGGCGGCAACACCAATGGGCCCTTGTTGCCGCAGGCCGGCAGGCTGGCAAAGGCCAGGACAAGGGCGATCAGGATCAGGGCGCGACAGGAGGCTTTCATGGCCGAAGTATACCGTCGCCGCCGGCCCGTCAGGCACGGCGGCGGATCGGATGCCGGTGGTGATCAGCCACCCAGACCGAGGCGGTCGAGCATGAAGGCGTACTGCTCGGCGGTCTCGCGGTAGCGCTGGAAGCGTCCGGACTTGCCGCCGTGGCCGGCCTCCATGTTGACCCGGAACAGCAGCGGGTTGCTGTCGGTCTTGCGCGCCCGCAGGCGGGCCACGTACTTGGCCGGCTCCCAGTATTGCACCTGCGAATCCCACAGCCCGGTACCGACGAACATCGCCGGATACGCCTTGGCCGCGATCTGGTCATAGGGCGAGTACGACAGCATGTAGTCGTAATAGGTCGGATCCTCGGGATTGCCCCACTCGTCGTACTCGTTGGTGGTCAGCGGAATGCTGGCATCGAGCATGGTGGTGACGACATCGACGAATGGCACCAGACTCAGGATGACGCTGTACTTCTCGGGCGCCATGTTGGCGATCGCACCCATCAGCAGGCCACCGGCACTGCCGCCGAGGGCGGCCACACGATCGGGCGCGGCATAGCCCTGACCGACCAGGAAATCGGTGACGTCGATGAAGTCGGTGAAGGTATTGACCTTCTTCAGCAGCTTGCCATCCTCATACCAGGCCCGGCCCATCTCCTGGCCACCGCGAATGTGGGCAATGGCGTAGACCATTCCGCGATCGAGCAGGCTGACCACGTTGCCGTTGAAGCGCGGGTCCATGCTGGCGCCGTAGGAACCGTAGCCGTACTGCAACAGCGCCGCCTGACCGTTCTTCTCGAAGCCACGCCGATAGACCAGGCTGACCGGAATGCGCGCACCATCGCGAGCCGGCGCCCACAGCCGCTCGGTCACGTAGTTGGACTTGTCGAAGCCGCCCAGCACCGGCTGCTCCTTCAGCAAACTGCGCTCGCCGGTGCTCAGATTCAATTCGTAGGTGCTGGCCGGGGTCGTCAGCGAGGTGTAGGTGTAACGCAACCGGTCGGTGCCGGGCTCGGCGTTCATCGCCAGGTCCATCGCATAAGCCGGCTCATCGGCGGCGACGTACTCCGGCGCGCCGCCCTCGCGCAGCAGTCGAATGCGAGTGAGCCCTTCCGAACGCTCACCGACGGCGATGAAGCCATCGAACAGTTCGAACTCGTCGATGAACACCGCCTCGTCATGACTGAGCAGATCGGTCCAGGCCGTCCGATCGCCCAAGGCGCCCTCGGGCGCCTGCATCAGCTTGAAGTTGCGAGCGTCGAGATTGGTACGGATCACCCACCGATCACCGAGGTGATCGGCGCTGTACTCGACGTCGCGTTCGCGCGGCGCCAGCACCTTGAACTCGACCGGATCGGCCGCAGACGCACACCGCTGCTCGGCCGAGACCGTGCTGGAGACGGCGATGCACAGGTACTTCTCCGAACGGGTCAGGCCGACCCCCATGTAGAAGCTGTCGTCGGTTTCCTCGTAGACCAGTCGATCGCTGGCCGCCTCGCTGCCCAGGGCATGCGCCTTGACGCGCTTGGTCAGCAGGGTGACCGGGTCGTTCTCGACATAGAACAGGGTCTTGCCGTCGCCACTCCAGGCGAAGCTGGCGGAAACGCCCGGCACGGCATCGGTCAGCGTTTCGCCGGTCGCCAGATTCTTGATCCGCAGCGTGAACTGGCGCCGCCCGACGGTGTCCTCGGCGTAGGCCAGCAGGGTCTGATCGGGACTGATTTCCCAATTGCCGACCTGGTAGAAATCCTTGCCTTCCGAGAGTGTATTGAGATCGAGCATGATCTCCTCGGGCGCGCTCATCTCGCCTTTGCGCCGAGCGTGGATCGGGTATTCCTTGCCCTGCTCGAAGCGCGTGTAGTACCAGTAGTCCTTGTACTTGTACGGTACCGAACTGTCGTCCTGCTTGATCCGACCGATCAGTTCGTCGTAGAGCGACGACTTGAGCGTCTCCAGCGGTGCCATCATCGCATCGGCATAGGCATTCTCGGCGGTGAGATAGGCCAGCATGTCGGGCGCCTGGCGGCTGTCATCGCGCAGCCAGTAATACTCGTCGGCGCGCGTGGCGCCATGCGGGGCCACCACATCATGCGGGCGGGTTTCAGCCACCGGCGGGGTGGCGGCCGGTGGTGCCGCGACCTCGGCCGGTGAGCCGTCCTGCCGGCCACAGCCGGCCAACAGGACGACCAGGGCCGAGGCGAGTGCGAGAGCCGGACGCGCCGGTCTGGCGTGGAAGGTGCGTGTGGACAGCGGATTGGCATTCATGGAATCGACTCGTCAGTGAGCGGGGGAACCGGATTCAGTTCTCGGGGAACAGCCGGCCTTTGAGGAACGAGTAGGCCAGTGCCGACATGTAAGCGGCCTGCTTGTTGTTGGCGGCGCCACCATGGCCGCCCTCGATGTTTTCGTAATACAGGGTATCGTGCTGCATGGCAGCCATGCGCGCCATCATCTTGCGGGCATGGCCCGGATGCACGCGGTCGTCGCGGGTCGAGGTGGTGAACAGCACCGAGGGATAACGGACGTCGTCCGCAAGGTTCTGATAGGGCGAGAAGACCTTGATGAACTCCCATTGCGCGGGGTCGTCGGGATCGCCGTACTCGGCCATCCACGAAGCACCGGCCAGCAGGCGGTGGTAACGCTTCATGTCGAGCAGGGGCACGGCACAATGGGCGGCCGAGAACAGACCTGGGTACATGGTGATCATGTTGCCGACCAGCAGACCGCCGTTGGAACCACCTCGAATGCCCAGCCGCTCGGCACGGGTCACGCGCCGGGAAATCAGATCACGGGCGACGGCCGCGAAATCCTCGTAGGCACGCGGCCGGTTGGCCTTGAGCGCCGCCTGGTGCCAGCGTGGCCCGTATTCGCCACCCCCGCGAATATTGGCAACCACGTAGACTCCGCCCTGACTGGTCCAGGCCCGACCGACCGTGGCATCGTAGTTCGGCGTCAATGAAATCTCGAAGCCACCGTAGCCGTAGAGCAGGGTCGGATTGTCGCCGTCCAGTTGCAGATCCTGCTTGGCGACCATGAAGTAGGGCACCTTGGTGCCGTCATCGCTGTCGGCGAAATGCTGACTGATCACCAGGCCGGTGGCATCGTAGAACGCCGGCAACTGCTTCAAACGGGTCGGCTCCTCGCCGATTCGACCGTGATAGAGCGTGGTTGGCGTGACGTAATCGGTGGCAGTCATGAAGTAATCGTTGGAGTCGATGTCATCGACTGCACTGAGCGAGACCGTACCGAATCCAGGCGCACCCTTGAGCGGCTCGCGCTGCCAACCGTCCGCACCGGGGGTCAACACGTACAAACGGTTCTTCACATCTTCGAGAACGTTGACCACGATGTGGTCCCTGAGCGCCGAGAAGCCGGCCAGGGAACTGTTGTCGGTCGGCTGGAACAGGACATCGAACCGGCGCTCGCCCGCCATGTAGGCATCGAACCGGGCCGCGAGCAGCGAGCCGGCCGGATAGCGCGTGTCACCGACGGCAAGCGGTTCGCGCAGTTCCAGCAACAGCCATTCGCGATGGACACTCTTGTTGGCGCTGTTCGGCGCGTCGATCCGGACCAGGCCGCCATCGGCGGTCCGCAGGTGCAGTTCGTCGTTGTAGAACGCCAGGGTGCGGCTGACGAAATCGCGCTCGAAGCCCGGCGTCGGATCGCGGAAGGCGGCGATGTACATGTCGTTGGCCTGGCCCTCGTAGACCATGCCGGCTTCCGCCATCGGGGTGCCCCGGCGCCACAGCCGGACCGTGCGCGGATAACCGGACTCGGTCATCGAACCCGGCCCGAAATCGGTGTAAACGTAGACCGAATCACGATCGACCCAGCTCAGTCCACCCTTGGCCTCGGGCCGAACGAAGCCATCCTCGACGAACCGCCGGCTCGGCAGATCGAACTCGCGGGTGACATTGGCATCGGCACCGCCCCGCGAGAGCGAGATCAGGCAGCGCGTGTAGTCCGGCCGCAGACAATCGGCCCCGGCCCAGACCCAGTTCTCGTTCTCGGCCTTGGCCAGCGCATCGAGGTCGAGCACGGTTTCCCAGCGCGGCTCGGGCTTGCGGTACTCCTCAAGCGTGGTCCGTCGCCACAGTCCGCGCTCATTGCGGGCATCACGCCAGAGGTTGTAGTAATGCTCGCCGATCCGGGTGACGTAGGGAATGCGCTCGTCGGAGTCGAGGATCGCCAGCAGATCATCACGCAGTCGGGTGAACGCCGGATCGGCCTCGAACAGCGCCTGGGTCGCGGCATTGTGTCCACGCACCCAGTCAAGTGCCGCTTCGCCTTCGACGTCTTCCAACCACAGGTAAGGGTCTTCTTCCGCGCTCACATCCGATATCCGTTGCCCGAGGGAAACCGCCGGCATCGCCAGCGCAAAGGCCGCCAAACCGGGCACCCAGGCCCGCGCGAGCCGATTCACGATGCTCATGTGCTGTCCACTCCCACGTGTTCGAGGCGGCTAACGCTACCATGGCGGCAGCGGCGGCGGACCATGACCAAAGTCATGGCACCGCGCACCGACATTCAGGCACGCACCCGCGCGCCCGGGGCCAGACGCTTCTCCAGCCGTAGCCCGGCCGCGCCATCCTGATAGTAGCCAGCCAACTCGCCGACCTGAACGAAACCGGCCGCACGGTAGAGGCCGATCGCCCCAGAATTATCAGCGCGCACCTCCAGCCGCATCCGGAGGCAGCCGCGTCGGCGCGCCTCTCGCTCGGCATCGGCCAGCATCGCGGCACCGAGCCCGCCACCGCGCCGGTCGGCCGCCACCACCAGCGAATACAGTCGAGCACAGTCGCTGCCGGCACGGAAGAAGCACAGACTGGACGCCACCTGCCGACCGTCCTCGACCAGCACCCGCAGGCTGGCCCGTGGGTTGTTGATGTGCCACCGGTACTGACGCCGGTTCATCCGATCGCCCGGAAAGCCGGCCTCCAGGGCCAGCAGGCCGTCGAGATCGGGCAGCCGTGCCACACGCGGGCGAATCGGCGGTCGTGGGCGCATCGATTTCACCGGGTGAACTGTAAACGCTCGGCAACGACCACGCCAGACCACCCTGCCGAGCCCACAGCCGACCTGTCACACTGTGCGCCGAGCCGAATACCGCCGCCATGAGCCGACTCCAGATCGTCGTCGAAAAAGCCTCCGATTGGAGTGCCTTCCACCCGTCCGCCGACCTGGTCACGGCGGTCGATTACCTCAAGCGCCCGTTCGAGAGCAAGGACGGTGAACGCACCCAGGTGATCAATCTGTGCCGCAGCTACAAGTACCTGGGCCTGGGCTACTACGTCTCACTGCTGGCCGAAGCACGTGGCCACAAGGTGCTGCCAGGCGTGCGAACCATCAACGATCTGCGTCGGCGTTCGGTCTACGGCATCGACATCGAGGATCTCAATGCCAGCCTCAGCCGGTTCCTGCCCGACCAGGCCCGCGATGCCACCGACTTCGGGCTGCTGGTCTACTTCGGCCAGACCCACTATCCCCCGCTCGCCGATCTGGCCCGGCAGGTGTTCGAACTGTTTCCCTGCCCGATTCTCAAGATCCAGTTCGAGCGCCAGCGGGTCTGGCAGATCGCCTCGATCCGGCCGGTCGGCCTGCACAGCCTGAGCGAGGAGCAGGAGGACGCCTTCGCCACCGCTCTCAACGGCTTCAGCCGCAAGATTTGGCGCAAGCCTCGGGCGCCGCGCAAGTTCCGCTACGACATGGCCATGCTGCACGACCCCACCGAAGTCATGCCGCCGTCCGACAAGAAAGCCCTCAAGCACTTCATCAGCGCCGGCCGCGAACTCGGCATCGACGTCGATCTGGTCACTCGCAACGATTTCGCTCGACTGGCCGAATACGACGCCCTGTTCATCCGCGAAACCACCGCCCTCGACCACCACACCTATCGTTTCGCCCATCGTGCCGAACGCGAGAACATGGTGGTGATCGACGACCCGACCTCGATCCTGCGCTGCACCAACAAGATCTACCTGCACGACCTGCTCAAGGCCAGAAAACTGGCCACACCGAAGACCGAAGTGGTGTTCCGTGACGATGCCAGCAAACTGGCTGCCCTGCCCGACCTGCTCGGCCTGCCGATCGTCCTGAAGATCCCCGACGGCAGCTTCTCGCGTGGCATCAGCAAGGCCGAAACTCCGGAGCAGCTCAAAGCCACCGCCGAACGGCTGTTCCAGCAGACCGCCCTGCTGCTGGCCCAGGAATACGTCTACACCGAGTTCGACTGGCGAATCGGCGTGCTCGCCGGACAGCCGTTGTATGCCTGCCAATACTTCATGTCACGCGGTCACTGGCAGATTTACAATCACGCCGCTGAAGGCCGTGCCAAGGTCGGCGGCTGGAAGACCCTGCCGGTCCGCCAGGCGCCCAGCGAAGTGGTCAAACTGGCGGTGCGGGCCTGCGCCAGCATCGGCGATGGTCTGTACGGCGTCGATCTCAAGGCCCTGCCGGATCGCGCCGTGCTGATCGAAGTCAACGACAACCCGAGCATCGAATCCGGGGTCGAAGACGGCTATCTCGGTGAAGACCTGTACCGCCGGATCATGGAGGAATTCCTCCGCCGGCTCGAACGCAAGCGGCTCGGGGTCGGCGATTGAGTCGCCCGCAGCGGTCCGGACCGCCGACCCGTGCTGTCGGACTGGCTGTTCGAGAGTCCTGGCCTGGACTCGGGTAGCGGAACACCCCGCACATCGTCATTCCCGCGTACCCTGGTCGTCCCCTGCCACGACACCGTTGCCGATCTTCCCGACGCACCCGCATGAAACGTCTTGCCGTCATCGCCCGCCGATTCTCGACCTTCCGGCCGGTCGCCCTGCCCCGGATGGTGGCGATCGCCATCCTGCTGGCCGTGCTGGCGCCACTGCTGGTCGAGGCCCATGTCGTGTTCGCACCGCCACGCACCTATGCAATGCCCGGCCACCCGCACACCCTCGACCTGTCCCCGCAGAAGGACAGCTACCTGGCCCTGGGTGCCGCCAGTTATGGCGAAGCATTGCTCCGGGCGCGGACCATGCAGGCGGCAATCTCGGACTTTCTCGACGCCCCCGACGCCGCTGGCCTGAATCGCGCCCGGCACGCCTGGATCCATGCCCGTCGCGCCTACAGCGAAACCGAGATATTCCGATTCAACGATGGTCCGATCGATGCACCGCCGACAGCCGACCGACCGGCCGGCCCGGAGACTCGGATCAATGCCTGGCCGGTCGATGAATCGACCATCGACTACGTGGTCGGGCATCCCAACGCCGGCCTGATCCAGGCGTTCGATACCCCACTGACCCTCGAAACGATCCTGTTGCGCGACCAGGTCAGCGATGAATCGGCAATCACCACCGGCTGGCATGCCATCGAATTCCTGCTCTGGGGTCAGGATCTGCGTCACGACGGACCCGGCAATCGCAGCCACCGCGATTATCAGGGCGAGGCGACCGCCAACGTCCGACGCCGCCTCTACCTGCGCCTGGTGACCGAGCAGTTGATCGCCGATCTTGCCGAGATCGACCGGCAGTGGCAGGCAAACGGGTCAACGACCTACCGAAACCAGTTGCAAGCCACACCGGCCATCGAGGTGCTCGGCCGGGCACTGCACGGGGCCACCTCGTTCGTCGCCATCGAACTGTTCGGCGAGCGCCTTTCGGTCGCGCTCGACAGCGGCTCGCAAGAAGACGAACACTCCTGCTTCAGCGACACCAGCCATATCGACGTGCAGCACGGCGTGCTCGGCGTTGCCAATCTGCTGCGTGGCGAATTCGCGGGTCGCCGCCTGGGAGCCGGCGTGATCGAGGTCGTCGCATTCCAGAACCCGGCCCTTGCCACCCGCCTCGACACGGCCCTGGACGCAGCGCTCAGCCACAGCCAGGCCCTGCAACCCCCGTTCGACCGGCTGATCCAATTGCCGACCAACCATCCCGACCGCATCCAGGCCGAAACCACCCTGTCGGCCCTGCACGAACTGGCATTGAGCATGAAAGCCAGCGCCGAAGCCCTCGGCATCCAGATCATCGTGCCGGGGGTCTGAGCATGCCGCCGGCAGCACGACAAGGATCGGCTGCTCTTGCGTGGTTGTCCGTCACACCGCCCATGATCATCCGGCTCGCCATCGTCCGACTCGCAGGCATCCTGCCCGTGGCCGCCCTGCTCGGCCTGTCCTCGGCGAACGCGATCGCAGCCGACCCAGAATCGGCTCAGCCCACCGAGCCGCCGAGCGATCCGGCACGGACGATCGTCCACCACGAAACCAACCACCTGGCCTACGCATTGCCGTTCGCCAACCTCGACATGGCCCAGATGCGCGCCTTCGTGCTGGGCAATCGCACCTTCAACCTGCGCTGGGCGACCGCCCCCGCCTCGGCCACCGATGTCGATGGCCTCGGGCCGACCTTCGTCCAACACTCCTGCTCGGCCTGTCATCTCCGCGACGGCCGCAGCCGGCTGCCGGAAACCAGCGGCGAAGCCATCACCCGCGCCGCCATCAAACTCACGCCGCGACACCCTGAAGATCGCGACACCCTGCTCCGGCTGTTCGGCGAAGATCTGCAGGTCCAGGCGATCCTCGGCGTACCACCGGAAGCGACCGCCCGCGTTCACTGGCAGCCGGCCGCGCGCGTCACCATCGGTAGCCGGAGCGTGGACCTGCACCGTCCTGACATCGTCATCAGCGACTCCCTCGACGCCGACCTCAGCTCCCGCCTGTGGCATGACGCCCTGGTCGCCCCGGCCGTATTCGGGCTTGGCCTGATCGAAAACATCGACGTCGAAACCCTGCTGGAATACCAAGACCCCGACGATCGCGACGGCGACGGCATCAGCGGCCGCGGCCAGTGGCTACCCGGCACATCGGCGCCCCGTCTCGGCCGATTCGGCTGGAAGGCCGGCACCGCCAGCCTGCGGGAACAGATACTCGCCGCCGCCTTCGCCGACATGGGCCTGACCTCGGCGGAGCATCCCGGCGAGAACTGCCCGCCCGCCCAGGCCGCCTGCCTTGCCGCCCCGCGCGGTGACACGGTCGATCTGACCGAGCGTGCCGTGCAGGCACTGGAAACCTATCTGCGCCTGCTCGCCGTGCCGGCTCAGCGCAACACCTCGCCGCAGTTCGCACGCGGTCGCGCGGTGTTCCACGCCCTGGGCTGCCAACGCTGCCATCGCGAACAGATGCGCACCGGCGCCGGCTCACCGATCGCAGTGCTCAACCACCAGACCATCCAGCCATATTCCGACTTCCTGCTGCACGACCTCGGCGACCAACTGGCCGATCATCGTCAGATCGGCAGCGCGACCAGCAACGAATGGCGAACACCACCGCTCTGGGGTCTGGGCCTGCAAACCACTGTCAACGGCCACATGCGTCTGCTGCACGACGGCCGTGCCGACGGCGTTGAACAGGCCATTCTGTGGCATGGCGGCGAAGCAGCCGACAGCCGCGAACGGTATCGTGCCGCCAGCGATCAGCAGCGCGAAGACCTGCTCGCCTTCCTGG
>DIHI01000083.1:13410-14161 GCA_002420085.1 Lysobacterales bacterium UBA5700
GGGCCTGGACCATTGCCTGTCGTCATCGGTCCGGCAGCGAAAACCATAGGGATCGTTCCGGCACCAGCCTCGATCGCCAGCCGCACGGCACGACCGGGCCGAAGCGCGACCCGGCCCGGATCACCATGACCAATCGGTCGCCTTCAGCCGACCGTTGGCCACAGCCAGATGAACACGAAACCGGTCACCGCCGCATAGATCAAGGCATCGAGTTGATCCTTGGCGACACTGCCCCAGCGCTTGCCCATCCAGATGCCGCTCTGGATGCTGCCACCGCCATAGGTCAGGAAACTCAGGATCGCCGCCAGGTGTCCGGCCTCGACCGCACTCACCCCGCGCCCGAGCACATGGGCCGCGATCAGCGCAGCCAGGGCCGCGACCACCAGATTGAAGACGAACCATTTCACCAGCGAACCGCGCATGTCCGGATCACCGCTCGGCAGCACCTGGATGAAACCGACCGGCCCGGCCCGGTACTTGCTCAGCATCGGCTCGCTCTGCATCGCCGCCATGTCGGCGCAATGCGGCAACACGTACTGCCCCGGCGTCGGATTGCCGGCGCGCAGCACTGCCTGGACCTCATCCTCATTGGCCAGCGGCCGATAGTCGCTGGCATGCCACTTGAAGACCATGTGGATCAGCGAAGAAGCAACGAAGACCGCAACCGCCGCCACCACGACCGGCAACCAAAGCGCGATGATGCTCATGTTCGACCCTCCCCGGAAAAATCCTGAGTCTACGCCGTTTTCAC
>DIHI01000165.1:0-5509 GCA_002420085.1 Lysobacterales bacterium UBA5700
GGGCCGAGATCTGATCGTGGAATTGCTCGCCGCGCTTGTCGAACCGCCGGCCGCGATCGGCCAGCACCTGCTCCAGCACCGTCTGATCGATCGTGCCATCGGCACCGGCCAGTTCAGCCGCGATTTCCAGCAGGGTCAGCGCCCGTCGCACATCGCCATCGGCGGCCTGGGCGATCCGCTCCAGACTGTCCGCCGCCAGCGACAGCCGCAAGCCACCCAATCCACGCGCGTCATCGGCGAGCGCGCGCGCCAGGGCGATCCCGATGTCCTGCTCGGACACCGGCTCCAGCACATGCACCCGACAGCGCGACAGCAGGGCCGAATTCAACTCGAAACTGGGATTCTCGGTGGTCGCCCCGACGAACACGATGGTGCCACGCTCGATGTGCGGCAGAAAGGCATCCTGCTGCGCCGTGTTGAAGCGATGCACCTCATCGACGAACAGCACCGTCCGGCGCCCGGACTGAAAACGCCGCTCGGCCTCGGCCAGCACCTGACGCACCTCGGGCAGGCCGCACAGCACCGCCGACACCGCATGGAACTCGGCCTCGGCATACTCGGCCAGCAACAGCGCGAGCGTGGTCTTGCCGCAGCCCGGCGGCCCCCACAGCACCATCGAATGCACCCGCCCGGCTTCGATCGAACGGCGCAAGGCCGTGCCACTCGCCAGCAGTCGCCGCTGCCCGACCAGATCCTCCAGCCGCCGAGGCCGCATCCGCTCGGCCAGCGGCTGCAAACCGGCCGACTGGCCCGCAGGCCCGGCCCCGGCCTCGGGAAACAAGGTGTCACCAACAGCGGTTCGAGGGGTACGCACACGGGCATTCTAGCGCCGTGGCGATGACCGGCCGGGGCTGCCGGCCGGCATCGACTCAGTCATCAAGCAGGGCGTCACGATCGAGGGCGTCCAGATACTCCAGCAGCGCCTGGCCTTGCGGCGAGCGCGGCCCGAGGAAACTGACCCGATTGCCGTGCTCGCGGATTCGATCCAACCAATCGATCACGTCCGGCAGGTCGTAGCCCTGGGCCAGGGCCGACTGGCCGACCAGGTCGTACTCGCGGCGCAGGCTGGTGTTGAAGATGCCGGCATCGTCGGTGCCGATCGCGATCGGCAGATTGGCCGGCTGATCGGGCCGACGCGGCCCCGGTCGATTGATCAGGGTGTAGGGCAAGTCGTGGATGCCGATGAAGCCACCGACCAGACGATTGCTGCTCGGGTTGATCTCGATCGTCAGGCCGCGTTTCAGCAAGCGCTGCCGAGCCAGTCGCTGACAGGCTTCGACCAGCTTGCGCCAGGCCAGCGGTCGCAGTGGACGACCGCAGATGCGCGAACGCTGCGGCTCCGGCACCCCCAGGCGTTCGAGCAGTTCGTCTTCACGCAAGGCATGGGCCGGCAGCGGTGGATCGGCGTAATGACGGGCCATCTCCTCATCCGGCGTGTGCCCGAGCCGGTGGCAGTATGGCGAGCCCCAGGCATGCGGACCATCGATGTCGAGTGCGGCGATCAGGTCGTGGCGATCCAGGCTCGGCTGGGCGCCGGCATCGACCAGCACCGTCAGCAGGCGATCGCGGGCATCGCGTTCCAACTCGCCATGACCATCGACCCGGTGCAGCACGGCGGCCGCCCAGCACAGATCGAGAATATGCTCGCCGACCGTCGGATAGGCATCCGCATGGCCGAGGTAGAACGCATCGACCGGCCAGGACAGGGCCAGGGCATGGCCGATCCGATCACCCGGACGCATCGCCAGGAGGTGGGCCGCCTCATCGACATGGCGGATGCCGGTCAGCAGATCGCGGAAGTCCTCACCGGCATGAAAGGTGAAGCCGAGCCGGATGTCGGGATCACGGCGCGCTCCGGGCCGACCTGGATCGGCATCCGGATTGCCGCTGTCGAGCCGCTCGCGCAACCAGGTGTAGGCGGCGGAAAAGCTGCGCGGCGGGCAGTCCAATTCACCCGAAGCAGCGTCCACACCGACCACCAGGGGCCGCAGCGCCGGCACTGCCTGCAACACCGCCCACAGCCGCTGGAACTCGTCCAGCGCGTGGCGACCATCGCTGCGATCGGCCTGTTTGAGCGTGTGGTGAACGATGCCGACCCGCAGCGGCGGGCAGCCATGCCGACGCAACACCGCCGCCAGGGCGCGGGCGAACACCCGCAGCGCGCTACTGGTCTCGGAATGGATCAGCGGCAGATCGGTCCGCAATTCCAGATCGAGCGGAGCGATTCGCGTCCCGTCAGGGCCGATGTCCATGCGGTCGCTCAGCCAGGTCTCGATCAGCAATTCCCGCCCCAGTTGCTCGGCCCGCTGCTGGCGTCGTGGCGAGGGCGCCGGCCGACTGCGCAATTTCAGCTCGCCCCGGCGGCGGTTGTAATCGAGAAACCGGATCAGGCCGCGATGACCCGGCGGCTGGCTGAAATAAACGGTGAAGGCCGAGCGCAGCCGGACCAGTTCCAACAGGCTCGCCGCCAGATCCGATCGCGCCTGGCCACCGGCCCGCACCGAGGATCCTGCCCGTGCCAGACCGCACAGCGCCCGGTACAGGCACTGCCGCTCGGGCGCCAGCAGGGCCAGCAACACGCTGTTGTCGATGGTGGCATCGACCAGCGGCCAATGGCGAAACTCGAACTCACCATCGAACTCGACATCGGCCAGCAGTGGCGCTGGAAAATCCCGACGCGGATCGCGCCCGGAGGCAGCATGGCCGGGTTCTGGTGACTCGGAGGCCACGGCCGGCTCGGCCAGCGCGAGGCCCAGCAGCAGGTGTCGAGCCCGGCCCACCATGTCGAACCAGACCTTCTGCTCAGCGGACAGCAGGTCGATCGGTGGCAGTCGCCATGGACTCAGGCCCGGCGGCAGCCGGACATCGTGCAGCAGCATCGTCCACAGCACGGTCACCGGCATGCTGCCGCCCATGTGGGCATGGATCTCGGTCATGGCGCCATCGCAGACGCCGCGAAACACGGTCTGCTCGGCGCGCACCATCGGCGACAGCCGGGCGATCCGACGCAGTTCGGCCTGGCCCGGCTGACGGCTGACCAGCGCCGGATGGGCGAGCATCAGCAGATCCGAATCGACGATCCGGCAGACCGCGTCCCAGGCCATCTCGTCGGCCACCCGCAACATGCCCTGCTCCGGGCGCAAACTGGCCTCGGCCAGGATCGACAGGCCGGCCAACGGCTCGGGCGCCAGATCGACCGCCTCGGCCCAGGCGTCGGCCGCCAACTGAAACGGCAGGCCGTGCCGGCCCTCGCTCAGTCGGCGCAGCACCCAGGCCCGCTCCGGATTTCTGTCCTCGCCTTGCCAGCGCTCGTTGAAGACCCGCTCGCGATCGACCAGCCGCCAGGCCAAGGCGCGCAGCACCGGCGTCTGGATGACCACCCCGGATCGCCCGCCTACAGGTCCAGACCGAGGAACCAGGGCGCCGACAGCAGCACCCGCAGCGCCGATGCCGACGGTCGGTCGTGGCGATCGTCATCCGGCTCGGGCAGGGCCTCCAGATCGGCCATGGCCAGTTCCGCGACCTGCCGGAATTCCGCTCGGATGACATCCTCGCTCAACGCCAGCAGATCATCCGGCTCGCCCGACAACCGGGCCACGAGCCGGCCCAGCAGTTCGCTCTGGTCCAGCAGTCTGTGCTGATCAGGGGATTCAACTATCACCTGCTCACGCAGGGCGGCATAGCTGAGGATCGCCGCCAATCGCGCCAGTCCGACCGGCCCGACCGATGCCCGGAGCTCGCGCAGGCGCGACCAGGGCTGGCGAGCCAGATCATCGGCCAGACGCAGCAGATTCCGGGTGCGACCGGGCAGCAATTGGCTGTCGGCGACCGTCCGCCGGCCCTGGAGCAATTGCTCGCTGAGATCGGACGAGTCCTCGGGGATGTCGGCCGCCAGGCTGTCGATGCTCCAGGCCACCCGTGCCAGTGCCTGCGGCCATAGCGGCCGATCGCCGGTGATCAGTTGCAGCACCGGCCACAGGCCAACCGCGAAACGGCCCAGGCCGACCTCGGTCTGATCCGGCCAGCGCAGCCAGAACAGGGCCGCCAGCAGGGCGCCCGGCGCATCATCGACTGCGTTGTAGATCGTCTCATCGTTGCGATCCAGGCTGACCTCGCAGGTGGCCAGCCGATCGCGCAGCCAGTCCACCCGATTGACCAGGCGCTCGGGCGAGAACCGCCCGGCGTGGAAGGCGATATCCAGCAACACCTCGACCCAACGCACCCGCTCCAGTTTCAGGGGCAGGGGCGACAGCCGCAGATCGGGCAGCAATTCGACCAGATCGTCCTTATCATCCAGACGCAGCCGGATCAGATCCCAGGTCGCTGCCAGGCTGGTGTTCGATGTCGGCCAGACCAAACTCGGCGCCCATTCCGGCAGTGGCCGCTTGCGCAGAGCCCGTGCCAACGGGAAATCGAAGCTGCTCTCGGCCAGAAAACGCAACAATTCCTCTTCCCGGCGGTCGCGGGCGGCGCCAGCGCCGCCCGCTTCGGCGGAGGCATCCGACGACCGCGCGGCGACCTGCAAGGTCTGGTCCTGCTTCATCTGGTCCTGCTTCATCTGGTCCAGTTCGCGCTGGACATTTTCCAGGCCGCGCGGCCATTCCGGCAGCAGGTAGGGCAGATGCCAGCCCAGCACCGGACTGAATCCCAGGTTCTGAGCCAAATCGGCAATCTGCTCGTTCGCTCTGCCGGGTGGAAAGTGCTCACGCTGATCCAGCGGCCAACCGTGCAGTTCGGCCCGATCGACCTGGGGAATCACCTTGTAGGCCAGATCCTGGGCCGCCTGCTGATTGCTCTCCCCCGGCGCGGCCACGCCGGCACCGGCGGCGCCGTGTCGGGTCAGCATGTCTTCCTCGGCCAGGCGCTGCTCCAGCCGCTCCAGATCGGCCGACAACACGAACAGCAGGCGATCCTGATGCAACTCGTCGAGCAGCGACCAGACCAGACTGTGATGGCGATTGGACGGTGCCAGATCGATGTCATCGACCGCCAGCACGAACCCATCGACCTGGTGGAAGTCGGCCAGGGCATCCAGCCAGTTCTGGATGTCGTTGCGCAGACTCAGGCGCAGGCTGATTTCCTTGGCCGCCGAATCGGCGTAGTGCTCGGCGCTGACCGCCAGATCCCGGACCAGGCGATTGAAGCCATCGGCACCCCGGAAGAAACTGCGCGAGGCCCGCTCGAATGCCCGGCGCCGACCGAGATCGCTGGCGCGGCCGGCCAACCCATGGCTGCCATCGGAACGCAACAGCTCGTCCAACCAGTGAGCGATGGTCAGGCCATGGGGAAACTCGTGTGGCGCATAGGACAGGTCGAACGGCTGGTCGATCACCCGCCAGCGGAGGCCGTTCGGTGACTGCCTACGGTCGAGGCGGCCAGGGTCGTAGCGCTGGGCCAGGCAATCGAGCAGCTTCACCGCCACCGTGGTCTTGCCACTGCCGCGCCGGCCGAACACCCCGACGCAGTTGGGCTTGCGTGGGGTCTTGAGCGCGGCATAGGCCTCCGATGG
>DIHI01000165.1:5661-7087 GCA_002420085.1 Lysobacterales bacterium UBA5700
TGGTCAAGCAATCGATATGCTGGCATGCCCGGTTGAACAATCGCTGGATCACGTCCTTCTGTTGCGGACTGATCCGGTCATCGCTGTCCACGCCAGAAACCAGCCCTGGCTGCGCCGTACCGTCACCACGGGACTGGGCGCTCATGGCCGCTGCCTCGACACATCCAGGTAGCGCCCTGGATTGTTCAGCACCGGCCCGGCCCAGTACTGATGCAGGTCGGAGAACCGCCAGACCCGGCGCTCACCGGTGGCATCCAGGCCCGGGCTCAGCCAGCCGGACAGGCTCAGGGTGCGCAGGTAGAACGGCGCCTGGCCAGACGGTAGCGACGGCGATGGCGATGGCGACGGCGGGTCGATCGGGTATTCATGGCCGCGCACCAGGTCGCGCACGCAATCGGCGATCGCGCTATCGCCCAGGATCATCCGGGCCAGGCGCTGCCGCCAGGTGGCCAGGACATCCGGCGGGCTGTCACGCAGGTGCCGGTACAGGCGACGGGCATCAAAGGCATGGGCTGCCGGCAGGGCATGCAGCAGCATCTGGCTGAGCAGGGGCTGGCCGCCGGTGATCCGCAGGGCGGTCAGGGCGGCCGCCTGACAGGCAGCCGGGCAGTCCGTCTGGCCCTGTACCGTGGCATGGGCCGGGTCCGGGCAGCACCACCGCCGGGCCAGCAGCAGGGCCAGTTCATCCCGGTCGAAGCGGGGCAGGCGGGTCACCTCGCAGACATCGGCCAGAGCCGAGTAGGGCTCGCTGTCGAATGCCCGCTCGTCGTGGCCCATCAACACCAGGGCCAGGCCGGCCAGGCTCTTATCGCGCCGGGCGCTCTCGAACCCGGCCCGGAGCTGGCCGAGCAGGCGCGTGCCGATCTCCGGTGCGACCCGGTCCAGGCGCATCAGCACCACCAGCCGACGATCCTTGCGGGCGACCAGGAAGTCGATCAGGCTGGCGTCGTTGGCGTCGTCGAACACTGGCCTGGCCTCGGCTCGCAGGTAGGCGACCAGTTCCGACAGCTCCCGACCCTCGAAGTAGCTGAGATCGATCTGGTCGACCATTTTCTCGGGCGCAGTCTTGTTGCTGGCCTTGCCTTTGCTCCGAATTTCGGCGTCGGTGTGGTTCAACCAGTGCAGCAGGCTGGAGCCGCCGGAAGTCTCCTCTCCGATCACGATCAGCGGTCGTTCGAACCAGGTATCACGTTCCAGCCAGGTCGGCTGCATGTCGGGAAAGACCTGATCCCGCTCGCGCGCCAGCCGTTCCAGCCGCCAGTACATGCCCTGACCCCACTGGACGCGCAGCTTGCCCTGCCCTGCCCCGGATCGCCAATCCTCGAGTCTGATCGCAGCGGTCGAGGGATCACGCCCGACCGCGCTGGCCGGGTGATCCGGCGTGCTCTGCTCACTCATCCTGTGGCCCCTGTGTCCTGCTCCCCGG
>DIHI01000165.1:7190-16441 GCA_002420085.1 Lysobacterales bacterium UBA5700
GATCGGTGCTGCCACTGGCCAGCAGGCGCAGCAGGTGCTGGGCCTGGTCGAGCAGGCGATCCTCCAGCGACGCGCCGGCCAGGTCCGCCCGCAGCAATTCGCTCGGGTAGATGTGGTTCTGGAAACACCAGGCCGGCTGACCATCGATCACTGCCGGACTGAGGATCAGCGACAGGCTCAGGGCCTCCAGGAAACGACCGAGCGGCACCGCCGCCAGCCAGTCCTCCAGGCGCGCCTGCTCGGCCGGCAACAGGCCGAGTGCATCGACCGCCGACCGGCAGATCGCGCCGGCCTCGGCCTCGGTGAAGGCCAGGCTGGCCGGATCGACCCCGCGCAGACTGTCGGGATCGGGATGGTCCTGGTACTGGTGCCAGACCAGCAGCAGCAGGATCAGCCGACCGCCGATCCGCGCCTGATTCTCGGCGGCATCGCGGCGGCTGTCGCCGACCCCGGTCGCCTTCCAGGCGGCCCGGCCCATGGCCACCGCCAGGTCGAAACGCTCCAGTTCCTGCAGAAAGCCAGCGCGCCCGACCAGCACCTGGCGGACATCCTCCAGGGTGAGCATGGCTCGACCCTGCTGGTTCATC
Organism: Lysobacterales bacterium UBA5700; assembly: GCA_002420085.1. Lineage (GTDB taxonomy): Bacteria > Pseudomonadota > Gammaproteobacteria > Xanthomonadales > Xanthomonadaceae > UBA11164. Next base: position 7,778 of record DIHI01000165.1, read on the forward strand.
CGCAGCACCAGCCGCTGACACAGATCCTGCAAGACCCAGGGCACCCGGTAGGCGGCCTGCACCAGCAGGTGCTCGCCACGCTCGCGCTGGTCGAGGTCGGCCCATTCCAGCGACAGCGGCGCCCGGGTCAGCCAGGCCAGCAGGTGCCGACATTCCGACTCGGCCAGGATGCCCAGCACGAAATAACGGCCGCCACCGCCGACCGTGAAGTGGTACATCGGCCCCTCCGGATCGTCCAGCGCCCAGCGCACCACGGCATAGCCGGTGAACACGAAGCGCATCCGGCCGGCGTCGTGGCGGGCACGCAGGCGCAGCAACAGGCTCGGCTGGTGCAGCACCAGGCCATCGATCTCGTTGATCAGCAGCACCGGCCGACGGCCGGCCCGGCGCGCCGCCTGCTCGAAGCGGTCGAGCACCTGCTCGACCCGCGCGATCGGGTCGCCGGCGCTCACCCGAGTGGCGGTCTCCGATCCGCTCGGCCCGGCATCGGCAGCGAGCGCCGCCGCCAGCAGATCGACGAACGCCTCGGCGGTGTCGCTGCCCTGGCAGTCGATCATCACGCAGTGGACATCGTCGCGACTGCGGGCCTCATGCAGCACCTGGTTGAGCAGGCTGGTCTTGCCGATCTGCCGGGCGCCCAGGATCAGGAAGCTGCGCCCACCCAGGCCGGCGGCGATCTCGGCCCGGATCGCCTCGCGCCCGACGAACAGCGGGCTGCCCGGCGGCAGGCTGCCGGCCTGGACGAAGGGTGACAGCCGGTCGAGGTCGGTCTGGGCACGCACCCCGGCCCAGAACGCCCGGACCGGATCGCGGCTGCGCAGGATGTCGCGCAGGCGCGGCTCGTCCAGCCGCACCTCGACCGCCGCCGTCAGCCCGGCCAGACCCGGACCACAGCCGATGTGCAGGTCACGGACCCGAGGGTTCGATGCGGCTGTCGGTGTCGGTGTCGGCACCGAATCGCCCTGCCCGGCCAGGGCATCCAGCCGCTCGGCCCCGACCGGACGCAGGTGCAGGTAGACCTCGGCGGTCTTGTCGGACAGGCCGTCCGGCCGTTGCAGGCGGATCCGCAGCCCACCGGCCTCCGGTACGATCGCAGCGGCCGACGTCCCGGTCAGGGCCTGGGCCAGGGCATTGCCGGTGGCCGGCTCGATCTGGCCGTCGGCCCACAGCCGACCGACGGTCCAGAACAGATCGCGCCGCCAGTTCTCGGTCGGCAGGCCGAACAGACCGATCTCATCGGCCTGAATGCCGACCAGGGCCGGCAGGTGCAGGGCACGCCACCAGGCATCCGGGTCGGCCAATCGGTGCAGCACGTCGATCAGTTCGGCCAGTTCCGGCTGCTGATCGACCAGACCGGCGATCAGGCCGGCCAGATCCGGGCGCAGCACGTACAGACCGGCGCTGCGCTGGACCAGGTGCAGCCGCTCCAAGCGGTCGAGCAGGGCCTGATCGAAGCCGACCAGGTGCAGCAGGCGCCGGACCGGCGCCGCCAGATCGGCCAGGTCGGTGGCGCTGGTCAGGCCGCGCACCCGCAGATCCTTGCGCAGGCTCATCAGCCGCTCGGGGCGAAAGCCGGCCTCGCCGGCCTTGGCCAGCAGCTTGGTCGAGCGACCGGGCCGGACTGGCCGCGATTCGACCGTCTCATCGGCGACCGCCCCCATCGGGATGCGCGCCAGGGACAGCCGGATGCGCGCCTGTGACAGGCCGATCAGGGCCGCCAGCTCGCGCGGTTGCAGGCCGCGCAGATCGGCGCGCGCCCAGGCCAGCCGAGCGGTTGTTCGGGCAAGCGTGCCCAGCCCGAGTTGCCGCAGGTCGTGGCCGGCGGCGGCCAGGGCCCGGCCGGCCGAGTGCCGGTCCTGGCCCAGGTGACCTGCCAGGGCGGCCAGGAAGGGGCCATCGACCCGCCGGGGATCGACCATGGCCGGATGCAGCAGAACCGCTCCGGCCGCCGCCAGGGCGGCATGCCAGATCGCCGCCGTCGCTGCCGGCAGCACCCAGACCCAGGCCGGCCGGGTGCCGGCCTGGGCCCGCTGGCGCAAGCCGGCCCACAGCGCCGCACGGACCGGTGTGATCGCCGGGTCGTCGGTCAGCAGGCGCTCGGCCAGATCGCCGGCCGGAGACAGCAGCACCCGGCCGGGTCGGCCGTCGCTGCGCGGCCAGGCGCCGCTGCGGTAGGTCCGCCCCCGGTTTTCCACCGGCTGGCCGTCGATCGCCCGCAGCAGGGCATCCAGGTCCAGACCCTGGCCATGGCGGCGGCCGGGGCCGTAGTCGTGCAGTGGTCGGTCGAGATCGACCCGATCGCTGTCCGGCCGCTCGACCAGGGCACGAACCACCGCCTCCGGCCGCAGCGGCTCATCCAGCACCAGGATGGCGACCCCGCCGGTCAGCCGGTCGATCCGCTCGAACAGGTCGGCGGCCTGAGGGGCGATCAGGGCCGGGCTGGTCTGGCGATCGCTGGCGAACGGCTCGCCCAGGTCGAGCGGCCAGTCACTGCTGTCCTGACCCTGACGGCTCTCGGTGGACACCTGCAATACCAGCCGGGCGACCCCGGGCGGCACCTCGACCTCCAGTCGGCCGTTGACCGGCGGGTCATTGGCCTCGAACCGGCTGAGCTCCTGCCGCCATTCCGCCAGCACTGGCCCGGTCGGGCCACCATCGGCACTGGCCGACCGCGCCTGGAGCCGGAGGCTCACAGCCTCCAGGTCCTGGCCGCCTTCGTGCAGCAGGACGAAGCGGATCCGTACCCGAGCGCCGGTCCAGGCCAGCACCTCGGCCCGCTCCAGGCGTGCCCGGCTGCGCGCGACCACCTCGGTCAGCCGACCCAGCAGGGCGCGTCGCCAGGCAGGTTCGATCTCGGTCATCATGCGCCGGGCCAGGGCCGACCAGTCTGGCCAAGCGCCGCCGCCGTCCAGGCGCGGCTGCCAGGGCCGGGCCAGGGCCTGGAGCAGCCAGCGCTGTTGACGCTCCAGGCGCCAGGTATCGTCCGGGCTGTCGGGCGGGGTACGCGCCGCCGGCTCGCGCAGCAGGGCCAGCAGCGGACCCTCGCCGGCCGGGATCGCGCGGCTGCGGGCCAGCACCGCCAGGGCCGACCGCCACTCCGGCGCGGCTACCAGCCCGCGCAGGGCGTGCAGACCGGCCAGACAGGCCGAGTCCCGATCGAGCGAACGGCCTGACTCCCGGCCTGAGTCGGGCAGCCGGGCCGAGTCGATCTTGCCGTCCGGGTCTTTGCCCAGATCGCAAGCCAGCCCGGCCAGGGCCAGCAGCCATTCGACCAGTGGCACCCGACCGGACCCTGGCTCAGGCAGATACCCGGACAGGAACAGCGGCAGGTGCCGAACGACCTCGGCCGGCAGCCGGTGCAGGCCGCGCAACAGCGCCTCGGGCAGGCGGCTGGCCAGATCGGCCGGTCCGAGTTCGGCGACCAGGGCCTGCAACCAGGCATGGGCGGCCTGGATCGCTGCCGTCGGGTACACCGCAAGGGCCTGGTCGATTTCGCTGCGCGGCCGCTGCCGCAGGTCGGCCAGACGTTCGCTGACGAACTCGCTGCTGACCCGACGGCGACGCAGGGCGGCCAGCAATTCGGCCAGCATCGCCTCACCGGGGTCACCGGCATGCGGCGGTTCGAGATCCTCCAGCAGGTCCAGACCGACCCCCCAGAGTGACTGCCAGTCGGCCAGACTGCGCTCGGACCGGAGTTCGCGGGCCATCGCCGCCAGATCGGCCGGCCCGCAGCGGCTGCCATCCAGCACCTGCCACAGGTAGTCGGGCGACTCGCCCAGGGCGATCGCCTCGGCCAGCAGCGCGCGCCGGGCTTCCGGACCCATGACCTCGTCGGCTCGGTCGAACGCCCGCCGAGCCAGCAGGCGCGCCACCCGCAGCCGGTCGCTGTCCTGCTCGGACTCGGGCAACTCGGCCGCCTGCGCCTGCCAGTGCTGGCGCTCGCTGCGCCGAAAGATCGACAGGCTGCCATCGTTACCTACCAGGGCGATTCGAGCCGGTCCCGGAAACCGCGACAGATCAATATGGTCGTACACACGCATGGTCGCTTCGGGCTGTCCATCCGTTTCCGGGACGATCACCATATCGGCGACCCAGTTGGTCATCTCATGCAGCCAAGTTCTGCGGCCTTGTACGTCCAATACCTTCAGCGAATTGGGTGTGGCCGAAATACCGATGCGTAGCGCTGCACCGCGACCGGTAACGTCCAGGGTGGTGACACTGCCACGCAAATGATCGATCCAGAGCACACGATGGGTGCGGGCATCGAAACACCAGATTCGACCGGCCTGGGTACTCACGATCAGGACCGGCGCCGCTTGTCCGCCGATCTCGCCGATGGCGAAACGCAGCGCGACCACCGGGGCATCCAACCGGGTCTGCGCCTGGGCCTGCCAGCCGTCCGCCTGCGACCAGCTCAGCCAGTGCAGGCTGCTCAGGCGGGTACCGGCCGCCATCCAGCACTGGCCCTCCAGTTCGGTGACGTCCAGGGCGCGGGCCGGCACCGGCAGCGGCTGGCGTGGCCCGTCCGGAGCCAGGGCGGTTGCCGGGTCGGCGGCGAGTTCCAGCCGATAGGGATCCAGCCAGACCCGCGTGCCGTCGGCCCAGACCAGACCGAGGTGCAGGCGGGTATCGGTCGGTGGCGACAGCGGGACCACCGCCAGACTCTCCAGTCCGGTCTGGCCGGACGGCACGATCAGCGAATGCACGTGGTCGGTCGGCCCGCGCGACGGCCAGATCAGGACCACCGCCTCGCGTCCGGCGACCGCCACCGCCGGTCGATCTGCCCCCTGGTGCAGGCTGCGAATCCAGGTCCAGGGCAGGGGCCAGGGCTGGGTCGAGGCCGTCGAGCCGTGGCAGGCCGGTTCGATCGGCCAAAAAGGTGAGCGATTCTCACGCACAGTCCGCGCGATCGTCGCCCCCGGTCCGGACAGCACGGACTCGGGCAGGGGCAGCCAGCCGAGGCCCTCGCCGGTCGCCAGCACCAGGGCCGCGCCGTCGGCCAGGGACAGGGCACTGACCAACCGCATCCGGCCGGGCCAGGTCGCCTCGTGCAGGTAGGGTCGGGTCGCCAGATTGCCGATCGCAGCGGCGCGAACGGCCGCTCGCTCTGGCCTGGATTCAGATTCAGACTCAGATCCGGATTCTGATCCGGCCCGATCCCAGACACTGTCGATGGCGGATCTGAACAAGGCATCGGAAGTCTGCCGCCAGACCTCGGGCGAACGGCTCAATTGCTCGCGCAGGGCGATGCCGCCGGCTGCCTGGATGGCTGCCGCCCTGGCGCGCGCCTGCCCGACCTGCGACTCCGTGCCCTGCGACTCCGTGCCCTGCGGCTCCGTGCCCTGCGGCTCCGCTGCCCGTAGCTCAGAGGCAGCCGCCAGCAGGGCGGCCAGTTCCTGGCCGGCCAGGGTGCCGGGACGAACCCGACTGCGCTGGTGGGCCAGTTGACAATAGCCATCCAGCAATCGCTCGGGCTGACGCCAGGTGGCATGCAGCCAGAGCAGTTGCCGAACCTCCGGCTCGGGACCGGCGAGCCGCGAATCGGGATCGGCCCAGGCACGCCACTGCTCGGCCTGCGGCCACTGGGCCAGGCAGCGACTAACGATCTGGTCCCAGACCCGCTCCAGCCGTTCGGTGCCCAGCCAGCGCCACCGGCTCAAGCGCCGGTTGCGGCCGGCCACCAGGATATCGAGCCGGTCGGGGACATCGGCCGGTGCCGGCAGCAGGGCCAGCCCCGAGACCCCGGCGTCCAACTGATGGGGGGGCGACAACGGTTCCACCGTCGGCGTTTCGTCCGCACTCGTCGCCACGCCCCCGCGATAGCGCAGGAGCAGGCCATTGCCGCTGGCCAGCAACAGATCGCTGCCGGTTTCGGCCAGGGCCATGGCCACCGGCGGCGCGCTCGACCGGAACTCGCTCGGCTTGCCCCTGCCCGCTGGCCACCAGCAGACCCGGTCGTCTTCCTCCAACCAGGCCCAGCCGGTGGCCCGCGCCGATCCAGTCTGATCGGACGACTGGGGCGAATGGGGCGGATCGAGCGAACTGGCCGTCCGACACAGGGCCAGCAGGCGGGCTCCAGCGGCCTCAGGCGGGGGCGCCCGATCGGCCAGGGCGTCCGGGCCGCTGTTCTGCACTTGAATCTCGAACGCGCGAATCAGGATGTCATCGGAATGTCCGGCCAGGTCCGGCAGCGGGACTTCGGTCCAACCCTGGCCGCGCTCGGAGGTCTCGCGGTGCTCGGCAATCGGTCGCAGCCGATGCCGGTGGTTCGGTGCGTCCCACCACAGCGAGGCACGCCACAGGTGCGGACTGGGCGGCTTGGCATCATTGGCCCAGCGTCGGACACAGACGAACACATCGACCTCGGTGCTGTAGCGCCGGGGCGACAGCAGGATGTTGCGAATCTCGTCGGTATCGGTCTGCAAGCCGTCCAGGGCGAAGTGCTCGTCACGCGCCAGACCATCGCCACGGATGTCGAGCAGGCCGACCTGACCATCGGCGGTGGCATACAGGGCGACCGGCTGCCCGCCGACCCGTCCGGCAGCCAGTTCGACCGGCATTTCCTCCAGTTCGCAGGTGTCGGTGGTACGCAGCCAGGGCTGGCGCAGATGCCGGCTGAGCCGCTCGACCCGCTGCCAATCGTCGGCGGCCAGTGTGATGCCGGTGTGCGCTGGATCGTTGGCATCCAGCGCTTGGGCGTCCAGCGCTTGCAATGCGCGTTCGAGCGCCTCAAGATCGGCGAGGAGCAGCATGGTGTTCCTTCTCGGCTGCGGCGCATGGGATGCTAGCACAGCGGCCGAGCCCGATCCGGGCGTCCTGGCCGGACGGCAGGCAAGGAGATCCGGACAGCACGGTGATGGTCAGATGGCCCAACCCTACGTCGCTAACCAGGCTCTACCGCCGGCTGTCCGAGGCCATGCTACCCGAGGCCATGCTGCCCGGCGTCTTGTGCCTGCTGGCCAGTCTCATCCTGCTGGTCCATGCAGTCTGGCGTGAACCGGAAACCGTGGTGGTCGCGATCCTGGGCAAGCAGACCATCGCCCTGCCGCCGTACCAGGTCAATACCGACCGCGACCGCCTGCTCGGCCTGGTGTTTCAGCCACTGTGTCCGCCGCCGGACCGGCTCGACCCCCTGCTCGACCCGGCACCGACCCTGGCCGACTGCTCGGCACCCGACCCGGACAGCGGCGCGGTGAGCGTCGTCCTGCCCGCCGACCTGCGGCTGGCTGGCCGGCGGATCGAACCGGACCAGGCGATGGCCCTGCTGCACGCCTGGGCGGCGCGTGCCGAAGCGCGCGGCTGGCCGCGCTACTGGCTGCCACCCGAGCCCGAGCCCAGTCCGGGCGCGCCACGTCCGGACACCTCTGTCAGCGGCGGCATCAGACTCGACGGGCGCCACCTGCGCATCGTGCCGGCCGAGGGCATCACCGGCGATCAATTGCGTCTGGCCCTGCACGAGGCCAGCCTGGCCGAGCAGGATGCGGCCAGCGGCTGTCGGCTCGGCACCGGCGCCTGGCGCGAGATTCACTGCCTACCGCCGGTGAAGGCCGACCCGCGCTCCGCCCCCCGAACCGACACCCTGGCCAAACGAAGTCCGAGCGACCCGGCCTGGGCGGCCGTGCCGAGCGCCCTGCGCCACTCCGGTCTGGTCAGCGATATCAGCGTGCTGCAACGCCGTCACCACGGACGGGGCCGGAGTCGAATCGTGATCGTCGGACTGGATTCGCCGGACCCGCCTGCACCGACCGCCACCGAGCAGAGCCGACCACCGTCCGAGCAAACAACCGAGGGTTTGACCGAGACCATGGCCTCGGCCATGGCCGAGGCATTGATCGGTGAGCAGCAGGACCGTCTGCACCTGGTACGTGGCCTGGAAAGTGCCGAGGTGATCCGTCTGCGCCGCCGGATGGCCGACCCTGCCCTGACCCGTTCGACGCTCCCCTGGAACCTGTACAGCCGCAGCGGCGACCGCAGCCTATGGCTGGTCGCCAACCCGGCCCTGGACGGTAGCACCCGCGCCTGGCTGTTGAATCAGGTCCGCTGCGCCCTGAACGATGCCAACACGTTCGACCGACTCAGCGGCAGCCCGGCTTACAGCCTGCTGCCGCCGGTGCATGGGCCGGTCCGGTTTGCCCAACGACCGAGCAGACGCGACTGCCAGACCCTGGCTGAACGCACCCCCGATAGCGAACCCACCGCCCTGCAACCGCTGCTGACCCACAGCTACTGGGGCCAGCCTGCGCGCCAGATCCATACCCTGTCCGGACTGGAGCACCTGCTGAAGCTCCGCATCACCTCGGTCGAACAGTTCCAGCGGCAACGCGAGCGCGGCAACTACAGCCTGTCGATGCTGGCAGTGGTGGCCGATGACAGCAGCCATCCGAGTCGGGTGCTGGCTGACAATCTGCCGATCTGGTTTACCCCTGAGAGCGCCGGCACGACCGGTACACGGCACCCCCTGGTCGTCCGTGCCCAGGCCCTGGCGGCGAAGGAACTGGCGGCCGACAGCAGCGATCCGGCCACCGACCCGACCCGTGGCACGACACACCAACAGGCGCTGGCCCAGTTGCTGGCTGATCTCGACGAGTACATGGTGCCGATCAGCAGCCCACCGCGCTGGTTCGCCCTGCGCCATGACCTGACCGGCTGGGACAGCTACGCCGA
>DIHI01000165.1:16582-17788 GCA_002420085.1 Lysobacterales bacterium UBA5700
GTTACTGGATCGAACGCGAGCGACGCCAGCACCGCGCCACCCTGGCCCGCGATCTGGCCGGCATTCAGCACGATCTGGATGCCCCGCTGGCCAGCATCCGTGCCGCAGCCGACCATCTGGGTCAGCGGCTGGCGACACGGGTCAGTGATGGCGATCTGGCCGAACGCCTGCGCCAGACCGCCGACAACCTCAACCTGGATGCCGATGCCGCCCTGGCCGTTATCCAGGACATGCAGGTCATACTCGACCCCTCCGCCGTGCTCGACATCCAGCGCCAGCACAGTTGCCGGCTGTCGGCCGAGGTGCTGATCCCGGAACTGGACCGGCTGTGCGAATGCGCCCGGCGCGAGCATGTGGCACTCGATCTGAAGTCATGGCTCCCGGAGCCGGATCCGATGATCGCGGTCGGGCCGGCGGTGGTTCGTCGTGTGGTCAGAAACGCGCTGGACAACGCCCTGAAATTCCGCCGACCGGGCGAATCGGGCCGAATCACCCTGCGCACCGAGGTCCAACCGGACCAGATCATCCTGTCGATCGAGGACCAGGGCATCGGCTTCGATCGCAACCTGCTGGCCACGCCCGACTTCCGACTGCGGATGCGCGGCGACAATGCCCGTCAGGCCGGCATCGCCGGTCACGGCCTGGGTCTGGCCGCCTGTCAGCGGCTGCTGCGGGCGGCCGGCGGCGACATCGATGTGGTTCAGGCCAGCGACCCGACCCGGATTCGGGTTCGCCTGCCGAGGCCGAGCACGGCGTCCAGCGACGACGCCGAATCCAGTTCCACCCTTCGCGAGAGAGGATGCCCTGATGACCGAAATCCTGTTCATTGATGACGAAAACCGGCGCAGCCGGCCCTGGCGTGAGGCTTTGCAAGAGGAGCTACACAGCGTGCGACTGAGCTATCTGGCGGATGCCGAGGCCGCGATGTCGGTGTTTGCCGATCAGGACCGGATGGCGGCCGTCCCGGTCGTGGTGCTCGACATGGCGATGTACAGCCCGAGCAGTATCGACGACCGCGAGACCGACCTCGGACGAATCACCGGCGAGGCGTTGCGCCGATCGCTGCGTCGACAGGGCTGGCCCGGCCGGGTGGTGGTGCTGACCAATTCGCGCGATGACACGCTGCGCAGACAGGTCGAGAACGATGGCGACCACTTCCTGCGCAAGTACGAGGCTGTGCCCAGCGGACTGGCCGAGTTGGTGGCT
>DIHI01000165.1:17939-20841 GCA_002420085.1 Lysobacterales bacterium UBA5700
CGGCATGGGAGTGCGGACGCGCGGGAGCCCGGTCGGCCACCGGGCTACTGGACCGGAAACACCTCGGCGTCCTCGCCCATCTCGCCGACCACATCGACACCGGGCGGTGGCACGAACCGGAAGCTGTCGGCCGGCAGATCGGGATTGCGCTGCCAGTCGCTGAACACGATCTCGGTGCGCTGGCCGAGTGCGTCTCGCAGTTCCATGCGCACCAGGTCGGCGCCGGACAGGCCCAACCAGGCTGATTCGATGCGCGCCGAATCGGACACCCGAGGGGTCAGCACGATCCAGTCGAGATCGTCGCGCCGGCCGGCATCGGCGACGGTGAACTGACGCTGCAACTCATGGCGATCGACCAGGGCCAGCAGTGGATTGTCCTGTTCCTCCAGCCCCTGCTGACGGACGCTGGCCTGTTCCAGATCGGGGTCGTAGATCCAGACGCGATCGCCATCGGCCAGGATCAACTGCTCGAACGGGGTCTGGTACTGCCAGCGGAATCGACGCGGCGCGGCCAGCGCCAGGGTGCCGCTGGACTGTTCGCTGAGACGGCCATCGGCGTCATGGACGCGCTGCTCGAAGCGGCCGACCAGCACGTTCAGACCCGCTGTGACCTGGGCCAGACGATCGCTCGCGGTCTGGGCCGAGGCCGACATCGGCAGCAGCGCGAGCGCCGCCTGCAGAATCAGCCACAGCGCGAATGCGCCGACTGGTTCGGCACCGATGGACGCGACACCGGCACGGTAGCGGACCGATGGTGATGGCTCGAACATGTCCGACTCCCGTGCAAGCTGCAAGACCGTCGGCAGTCTAGGCGGCGCCGGCTGAATCGGTGATGGCCGGCGGATCCGGGAGTCTTGAGAGCCGGGAATGGGGAATGGGGAGTCGGGAGTCGTTGGAGCGGGCGCGTAGCACGGGCGTCCCGCCCGTGAAACGTTGCAGCCAATCCCCGCCATCGTCATCGCGAGGCGCGAAGGGCGGTGGCGACCCAGGCTTCACCTGCGCCAAGGCTGGCCCTGCCGGCACTGCGCTGCACACGGCTCATGGATTGCTTGGCTGTGCTCGCAATGACGAGGATGGTGATCCGTCGTGGCGGGCGGACAGCGTCGAAAGTCAGGGTTGCCAGCGGCACAGGCGGGGGCGGCGGGAATTCGTCACGATGGCTTCACCTCGTTCAACCGGAGTCGCTGTCATGTCGCAATCCATCCTGCTTCACCGTGTCGTTCTCGCCGCCCTGGTCGCGGCGGCGCCCTGTGTGGCCAGTGCCACTGTCTCGATCGATGCCGTCAGTTGCGATGTCCACAGCGACTACGATCTGACCATCGAGGCCGATCGGGTCGTGTTCGAGCGCGAGCAGTCCGCGCCGTTGCGGGTGGAGATGTCCGACGGGCTGCTGTGGATCGACGGTGAACTGCTCGATCTGAGCAGCCAGGATCGCGGCCGGGTGCGGGCGTTCGAGACCCGTGTGCGTGCCCTGGTGCCGGAAGTCCGGGCGATCGGCATCGAGGCACTCGATGTCGCCTACACCGCGCTGACCGAGGTGGCTTCGGCGCTGAGTGACGAGCCCGAGGCGCTCAACAAGCGGCTGGCGGCGTCGCGGGCGGAATAGGAGAGCCACTTCCTGGGCAGCGATGCGAACGGTTTCACGATCGATGAGAAGGCGGTCGAGGTGGCAGTGGAAACCATGGTCGGCGAGTTCGTTCCGGTCCTGGTCGGCCAGATCACCACCGCCGCCATCGCTGCCGCGCTGACCGGTGACGAGCAGCGGGTCAAGCAGATCGAGGCGCGCGCCAAGGCGATGGAGACCCGCATCGAGCAGGAGGTGGAGGCACGCGCTGATCGTCTGGAGGCACGGGCCGAGGCACTCTGCCCGAAGTTGATCGAACTCGATGACATCGAGAATGCGTTCGATATCCGACTCGACGACGGCTCGCCGCTGGCACTGATGGAAATCGAACGCGATCGGCACTGACCCTGGTCGAACCGCCACCGCCGTCGGTCATTCCCTCGGCGGTGGCGCCAGCACGCTGCGATCGCCATTGTGCTCCGGCGCGCTGACGATGCCGGCGGCTTCCATCGCTTCGATCAACCGGGCGGCACGGTTGTAGCCGATCTTGAGCCGACGCTGGACCCCCGAGATCGAGGCGCGGCGGGTTTCGGTGACGATCCGGACCGCCTGGTCGTACAGCGGGTCGGCCTCCGGATCATCGCTGCTGGTCGCTTCGGGCAGGCCGGTCGGGCCGATCGAGACCCCCTCGGCAACGGTCTGGGTGTCGTCGAGCACGCCCTCGATGTAATCAGGCCGACCGCCCGTCTGGCGCAGGTGCTGAACCACCCGATGCACTTCTTCGTCGCTGACGAAGGCGCCGTGGACCCGCTCCGGCAGGGCGGTGCCGGGCGGCAGATACAGCATGTCGCCATGGCCGAGCAGGGTTTCCGCGCCGGATTGATCGAGGATCGTGCGCGAGTCGATCTTGCTCGACACCTGGAAGGCAATCCGGGTCGGGATGTTGGCCTTGATCAGGCCGGTGATGACGTCCACCGACGGCCGCTGGGTGGCCAGGATCAGATGGATGCCGGCGGCTCGCGCCTTCTGCGCCAGGCGGGCGATCAGTTCTTCGACCTTCTTGCCGACGATCATCATCATGTCGGCGAATTCGTCGATCACCACCACCAGATAGGGCAAGGTATCCAGCGGCCTCGGCACTTCCTCAAGGTCCGGGTTGGGTTTGAACAAGGGATCCATCAGCGGCTGACCGGCGTCGGCCGCTTCCTTGACCTTCTTGTTGAAGCCGGCCAGGTTGCGGACACCGACCGCCGACATCAGGCGATACCGCCGCTCCATCTCGGCGACACACCAGCGCAGGCCGTTGGCGGCCTCCTTCATGTCGGTGACCACCGGCGC
>DIHI01000165.1:20997-34590 GCA_002420085.1 Lysobacterales bacterium UBA5700
ACCGACTTGCCCGAGCCGGTGGTGCCGGCGACCAGCAGATGCGGCATCCGGCCGAGATCGACCACGCTCGGGCGACCGGCGATGTCCTTGCCCAGGGCCAGGGCCAGCGGCGAATGCAATTTGTCGTACTCGCGCGAACGCAGGATCTCGGACAGGTAGATGATCTCCCGGTTGGCATTCGGAATTTCCAGGCCGATCACCGATTTGCCGGGAATCACATCGACCACCCGCACCGCTTTGACGCTCAGACCACGGGCGATGTCCTTGTCCAGCGAACTGATCTGGCTGCCCTTGACCCCCGGCGCGGGTTCGATCTCGAAACGGGTGATGACCGGGCCGGGGAAGACCCCGACCACCTGGGCTTCGATGCGGAAATCACGCAGCTTGAATTCGATCTGGCGCGAGAGGATTTCCAGCGTTTCCGGTGAATAGCCCAGCGGCTGCGGTTTCGGATCGTCGAGCAGGGACAACGGCGGCAGGCCGCCCTCGCTGTCGAGGTTGAACAGCGGGATCTGCTGCTCACGCTTGGCCCGCTCGCTCTTTTCGATGACCGGCTGCGGCGGCGGCTCGATTCGGATCGGCTCGCGCCGTGCCCGACGGTCGCTGTCGGCCTTGCGCTCGACCTCACGCTCGCCGCGCACCCGGCGTGCCCGGTCCCACTCGATCGCCTGCTGGATCCGGCGTCGGCTCCAGGCGACGATCGCCAGCACCAGCATGCCGATGCGATCCATCACGGCGAACCAGGACAGACTGGTTGCCAGGGTGACCGCAATCAGGAACACCGACAGCAACAGCAGACTGGCTCCGGCCTGCCCCAGGCCGGCCAGCAGCCAGCGCCCGAGTCCGAGCCCGACGATGCCACCGACATCGGCCGGCAACTGCGGGGCAACGCCCCGAAATTGCAGGTGCAGCAGGGCAGCGGCACTCAGCACGAAGCCGATCAGCCCGAACAGGCGCAGGGCCGGTCGGAGTTGGCTGCCGGCCAGATGATCGCGGCCGTACAGCGCCAGCCAGACGATTCCGGCCAGTACGATCGGCAGGCTGTAGGCGACATAGCCCAGCAGGTAGAACACCAGATCGGCGATCCAGGCACCGACCCGCCCGCCCCGGTTGCCGAGCGGCGCGGCAACCGTGCCCGACTGCGACCAACCCGGATCGGTCGGGGTGTAGGTCCACAGGATCAACAGCAGGTAGGCCACCAGGGGCGCCGCCAGCAGCAGCGCCAATTCGCGCCACAGCCGATGCACCCGCCAGCCGCCTGCACCATCCTCGCGTATCGGGTTCCGCCGACTCACTCCAGGTATTTCCTCAAGAATTGACGCTTACTCGTTGAATATACGACATTCCGCCAGACTGACAACTGTCCGCCTGACGGCCGATCAGTCCAGCGAAGGCCGATCACCCCGGTGACCCGCACCGAGCCAGACGCTGCGGGTCCGGGCCGCTGCCGGGGCTTCGAGCATATCCGGCAGCCCCCGGACCGCTTGAACCACGGCCAGGCAGCCGGCATTGTAGGGAGTCGGGGCGCCTGGCGCCCTTTCTTTCATCCGCCCTCCCCTTCTGCCTTCGTCCATCGGAAATCTGGAACGCCATGAGTGCATCGCCCCGTCACGCCCGCCTGTTGATCCTCGGCTCCGGCCCAGCCGGCTACTCCGCCGCCGTCTACGCAGCACGCGCCAATCTCAAGCCGGTGCTGATCACCGGACTCCAGCAGGGCGGTCAGTTGACCACCACCACCGAGGTGGACAACTGGCCGGGCGATCCACACGGCCTGACCGGTCCCGACCTGATGACCCGCATGCAGGCACACGCCGAACGCTTCGAGACCGAGATCCTGTTCGATCACATCCATACTGCCGCCCTCAATGAACGGCCGTTCCGGCTGGTCGGCGACAGCGGTGAGTACACCTGCGACGCCCTGATCGTCGCCACCGGCGCCAGCGCCCGCTATCTCGGCCTGGATTCCGAACGGACCTACATGGGCAAGGGCGTATCGGCCTGCGCCACCTGCGACGGATTCTTCTTCCGCAACCAGGATGTCGCGGTGATCGGCGGCGGCAACACGGCGGTCGAGGAGGCGCTCTATCTGGCCAACATCTGCAACAAGGTCTATCTGGTTCACCGCCGCGACCGGCTGCGGGCGGAGAAGATCATGCAGGACAAGCTGTTCGCCAAGGCCGAGGCCGGCAAGATCGAACTGGTGTGGAACCACACGGTCGATGAGGTGCTCGGCGACGCCAGCGGCGTCACCGGTGCCCGGCTGCGCCCCACCGACGGCGAAGGGGTTCGTGAAATCGCCATCCAGGGCTTCTTCGTGGCGATCGGCCACACGCCCAACACCGACATCTTCAAGGGCCAACTCGACATGAACGAGTCCGGCTATCTGAAACTGCGCTCCGGCCAGGACGGCAATGCCACGGCCACCAATATCCCCGGCGTGTTCGCTGCCGGCGATGTCGGCGATCACATCTACCGCCAGGCGATCACCTCGGCCGGCTCGGGCTGCATGGCCGCCCTGGACGCCGAGCGCTTCCTCGACGGCCACGGCTGAGGCCATGCACCGGCCGATCACGATCGGCCGGGTGAGCAGCCGCGCTCACTCGACCGTGATCGTGATCGGCTCAGATGCGATCGGCGGATCGTGCGGAATGTGCAGGTGATCGCCGAGCAGCAGTTGCAGGGTGTGCCGACCGGGCGCAAGTTCGATCGTCGCCTCGGTCTGACCTTTGCCGAAATGCCGGTGCTGGTCGTCGGCCGGAATCGGCTTGCCGGGATCGGGGATCGCGACATCGATCAGCAGATGATGATGGCCGGTGCCCTCGACGTTCAGGCCGGCCGGCGCCACGCCCATGCCACTGAGCCCGAACACCACGGTGACCGGACTGGTCACCACCTCGCCCGACTTCGGACTGAGGATGTAGACCCGGGCACCGTCGGGCGCCGGGCTGCGCGGCAGGGTCTCGGCAAGCACCCCGGTCGAGACTGCCACCGCGATCAGGGCGACCGCGATGCGGATCGATACGAATGCACGGATGGTATTCATGATTGACGCTCCTTCATGGATGGACGGTCTGCATGGCGGACCGTGCGTCATGCTAACCCAGCGGGTCGGTTGGATCGGTGATCGTTCCAGTCGCGTCGTCGGGTGAGGCTTGGTCCGTCCGGCCTGCACGACTGGGTAATCGTGGTGGCACCGTGTCAACCGCGCGACGACCGCCTGCAGCGGGCTTGCGGCAGGCTTGCGACAGGCTGGGCGGCGGGGAATGGCGAACCGAATCGCACGGCTTCAACGGAGGTGCCGACACCGCCTGCACCACCGCCGACCGATCCACCTCACGGTGACGCAGCGTGAGCCCCCGCGTCACGTCCACTCCAACCGAACGGCGCCACTTCGGCCTTGAGCAAGGCGGACATGGCGGCGTTGGACTGACACCGCCGATCCGAAACGAGGCAAACCGCGACGATGCGGGTTAAGATTTCCGGCGCCCGCCTCGCTTGGAAACCGCTCGCTCATGCGCTTGGCCCTCGTTCTTCTGCTGGCTTTGCTGTCGGCACCCTCCCTGGCACAACCGACCGCCCAGGCCCCGACTGCAACGCCCGCCGCAGCGGCGACCCCGACGCCTGCCGATCCGGCCGGCGAGCGCGCCATTCGCGTGCTGATGGTGACCAGCCAGGGACGGATCACCCTCGAACTCTACCCGGACCGGGCGCCGCGCACGGTGGCCAATTTCCTCGACTATGCACGGGAAGGCTTCTACAACGGCACCATCTTCCACCGGGTGGCCGACAACTTCCTGATCCAGGGCGGTCGCTACACCCCGGACTTCAACCGCAAGCCGGTGCGCGAACCGATTCCGAACGAGTCCGGCAACGGCCTGTCCAACCTGCGCGGCACGATCGCCGCCGCGCGGGCGCCGAGCCGGGCCGATTCGGCGACCTCGGAGTTCTTCATCAATGTGGTTGACAATCCACGCCTCGACCTGCGAGGCGATCAGGCCGATTTCACCAGCGGCTATGCCGTGTTCGGCCGGGTGGTGGCGGGACTGGATGTGGTCGATCGCATTCGGGCGGTCGCCACCACCACCCGTGACCCGATCGGCTACGGTGTGCCGGTCGAGCCGGTGCTGATCGAGCGGGTGGACATCCTCGACGGCGGACCGATCTCACCGTGACCACACTGTTCATATCCGACCTGCATCTCGATCCATCGCGCCCGGCGACGACCGCCTGCCTGCTCGACCTGCTGGCCGGACCGGCACACACCGCCGAGTCGCTGTACATCCTCGGCGATCTGTTCGAGTCATGGGTCGGTGACGACGACCCGTCCGAAGCCGGGGTACGGGTCGCCGACGCCCTGCGCAGGCTGTCGGACACGGGCGTTGCCATCTACTTCATGCGCGGTAATCGCGACTTTCTGCTGGGGGCGGAGTACGCCGACCGCTGCGGCATGCGTCTGCTGCCCGATCCGTGCGTGATCGATCTGCACGGCACACCGACCCTGTTGCTGCATGGCGACCTGCTCTGCACCGACGATCATGCCTACCAGGCGTGGCGCCGCCAGTCGCGTCAGCCGGAATGGCAGGCTGCCCTGCTCGAACAGCCGCTGGCGGCCCGTCTGGCACTGGCCGCCAAGGCGCGCGACGAGAGCCGCAAGCACCAGCAGGGTGCGGCCGAGGCGATCATGGACGCGGCGACGACGACCATCGCCGAACTGTTCCGGCTCTACGGCGTCGAGCGGATGATCCACGGCCATACCCACCGTCCCGGCTTCCATTCATATTGGATCGACGCTCGCGTCCGGACCCGCATCGTGCTCGGCGACTGGCATGTCCACGGCTCGCTGTTGCGCGCCGATGCCGACGGTCTGGCCCTGCTGCGGCTGCCGATCGAGCACTGACCGCCGAGCCGCCGACAGGCGGGCGGCCGATCGCGGCGGCTACTGGCCGGCTGCGAAACGCTCCGGATCGTAGCCGCCGACCTCGAAGCCATAGACCTGGCTGCCGTCGGTGGTCGGCACCTCGATCGTGACCCGATCGGCCGCCATCAGTCCGGTCACGAAGCCACGCATGTCCTCGATGAACAGGCCGGGGTTCTCCTTGGAATCGGCCTTGGTCGCCTCGAACGGTCGGGTCGGACCCTCATCGAAGCGAATCTGCACCCGGCAGGTGCCGGTGCAGACGAACAGATCGACCGGCGGCAGCAGAAAGGTGCTGCGCCCCCACTCGCTGTGATCGCGCAGCACCAGCCGCAGCCGCCGGCCGTGCAGTTCCTCGCTGTACAGACTGGCGGTGCGCTGCTGGCCGCCGCCCATCGGGGCGGTCTGATAGGTCCACAACGATTGCAGGTAGCGGGCACGCTTGTGCTGCTCGGCCTGTTCCCGGATCGCGGCGAAGTCTTCGCCCAGTTCCCGAGCGGCCTGGGTGTGGCCATAACGCGCCTGGATCAATTCGCCGTAGGCGGCGGCCAGTTCGACGTTGTCATCGGCCAGTGCCTGGCGATACCCGGCCAGTTGTTCGGCGGCCTCCCGCTCGACAGCCGCCTGTGCGGCGGCGCGGGCGGCCGCTTCGCGCTCCTCACGGCTGGGACCGCAGGCCGCCAGTGCGACGATCAGGGGCATCAGGGACAGGGTGGTGGTGATCCGGGATTTCATGGGCGGCTCCGATCGGGTCCGGCCGGGTGGGCCGATGGGGTCTGGGTTCAGTTCGGATTGGATCGCGGGTCGATCGCGTCCGACGGGGTCGGGTCGATGCCGAGCATGACCCGCTCGATGATGCCGAGATACAGTCCTGGCAGGGCATCCAGATCAGCCAGGGCGATCCGCTCATCGACCCGGTGGATGCTGGCGTTGACCGGCCCGAGTTCGACCACTTCGGCACCGAACGGGGCGATGAACCGGCCATCCGAGGTGCCGCCACCGGTGTTTTCGTCCGGCACGATGCCGAGACGCTCGGCCAGGGTCGCCCGCACCGCCTGGCGCAGGCGGCCCTCGACGGTATGGAACGGGGCACCGGATTCGTGCCAGCGCAGTTCGCCACGGACTCCGTGGCGATCCAGGGTGGCCTCGACCTCGGCCCGCAGCGCAGCGGCGGTCCAGTGTGGGGAATAGCGCAGGTTGAACTGGATCCGCGCCTCGCCCGGAATGACATTGCTGGCGCCGGTGCCGGCGGTGAAATTGGCAATCTGGAACGAGGTCGGTGGAAAGTCCGGATAGGGCGAATCATCCCAGGTCCGCGCGCTCAGTTCGGCGAACGCCGGCAGGGCACGGTGGATCGGGTTGTCGGCGCGATCGGGATAGGCGACATGGCCCTGGGCACCGGCCACGATCGCCTCTCCGGTCAGCGAGCCGCGCCGACCGATCCGCACGACATCCCCCAGGGTCCGGTCCGAGGACGGTTCTCCGACCAGGCAGAAATCGATGCCGATCCCCGCCGAGTGCAGGGCTGGTGCCACCCGCCGAACGCCATCGATGGCATCGCCTTCCTCATCCGAGGTCAGCAGCAGGGCAACCGTGCCGGGATGTCCGGGGTACATGGCGACGAACCGTTCCAGGGCGATGACGAAGGCGGCGACACTGGCCTTCATGTCGGCTGCGCCGCGTCCGTACAGCCAGCCGGAGCGGACCTCCGGCACGAACGGATCGCTCGACCAGTGTCCGCGCGGACCAGGCGGCACGACATCGGTATGGCCGAGCAGGCACAGCACCGGACCTCCCTGGCCGTGACGGGCCCAGAGGTTCTCGACCGCCCCGAACGGCATTCGGGCAATGGCGAAGCCGGCATTCGCCAGGCGTTCGGCGATCAGTTGCTGGCAGCCGGCATCGTTGGGGGTGATCGAATCTCGCCCGATCAGTTGACCGGTCAGGGTCCGCACGTCGGTCGCCACCTCGGCATCGGCCGACGTCTCCGATCGCGACTCAGCCACGGTATCCAGCGGCGGCGCCGAACCGCAGTTTGTAGCTGTTGTCGGTGAACCCGACCGACACCACGCCATCGACGGTCACCAGGACCGGACGCTTGATCAGGGCCGGATGCTCGCGCAGCAGGAGCAGCCACTCGGGATCGGTTCCGGGCGATTTGCGATTGCTCGGCAACTCGCGCCAGGTGGTCGAGGACTTGTTGACGAGCCGGTCCCATCCGCCGAGCCGGGCCGCCCAGTCAACCAGGGTCGTCGGCGCCACCGGATCGTTCCGATAGTCGATGAAGGTGTGTGAAATTCCGTTTCGAGACAGCCAGTTCCGGGCTTTTTTGCAGGTGTCGCAGGTGGTGAGTCCGTAGAGCGTGCTGGTCATGTCGTGCGACTGTTTCGAGGGCGGGGCGGAGGCGTATCGACCGAAAACCGGGGATGATCCGCGCCCTCCATCATACCCGGCTGCGGGCGAAGCGCGTCCACGGCCATGCCATCCGGCCGATTCGCCGACGCCCCGGTCGCTGCCATCTGCCGAAATCGC
This sequence comes from Lysobacterales bacterium UBA5700, assembly GCA_002420085.1. Lineage (GTDB taxonomy): Bacteria > Pseudomonadota > Gammaproteobacteria > Xanthomonadales > Xanthomonadaceae > UBA11164. The sequence goes on from DIHI01000165.1 coordinate 28,445, forward strand.
GAACCGATGCCCATCCCGCCGGGATGAATACGTTTTCAGACCGACAGCGGCCGGCCGGCGCGGTGCTAGCCTGCAAGCCTCACCCGTTCCTGAACTGCGACGGCCGATCCGCTCACCGGGACGCGCAGGGCCGACGCGGTGGCCAGTCCCGGAACCGGCTGGCGCCCGGCCCGATTGCAACCGGCATCGCTGCGATGGCATCGGGTGAGACAGGCAAACCGGCTTCACCCATCCACCCCCAGCACCCGCGTGGGGACTCGCATCGGCACCCGCCCGCCTCGGTCGATGTGCCATCGCGATGCCGCCGGAGGCATCGGCGTGAGGGAGCGCCCGCCCCCGGATCCACCGCCATTGGAAGGAGAACCTTCATGAACCGCCACACCCAGCACGCCACCCGCACGCTGATCGCCAGCGCTGCGGCCGCCCTGTTCGCACTCGCCAGCGGCCCGGCAGCGGCCCAGACCGCACTCGGCCCGGTCACCGCCCGCGATACCGTCTACCAGATACTCACCGACCGCTTCTTCGACGGCGACCCCAGCAACAATATTCCGCCCGGTTCCCCCGCCCAGATCTTCGATGGCACCGGCAATGACCTCAAGCTTTACCAGGGCGGCGACTTCCAGGGCATCATCGACAAGATTCCCTACCTCAAGACCATGGGCATCACGGCAGTCTGGATTTCCGCTCCGTATGCCAACCGTGATGAACCGATCATCGATTTCCAGTCCGGTGGCGGTCAATTGATCTGGTCCAGCTACCACGGCTACCACGCCAGCAACTACTACCGGACCAACCGGCACTACGGCGACATGCGCGACTTCACCGACCTGGTGAATGCCCTGCACGCCAATGGCATCAAGGTGGTGATCGACTTCGTCACCAACCACACCAGCCGCTGGCAGAACCCGACCAACAACAACTCGCCGGAAAACGGCCGGCTGTACGAACCCGACCGCAACAGCAGCGGCAATTTCGTGTTCGACGTCGATGGCAACCCGGTCGATCTCAACGGCGACGGCAAGCACGACAACCTGATCGCCGACCCCAACGGCAGCGTCAATCCGGGCTGGTTCCACCGCCTCGGCGATCGCGGCTCCGACAGCAGCCGGTTCGGCTATCGCTACAAGGATCTCGGATCACTGGCCGATTTCACCCACGAGCTTCCGGCCGTCGCCAAGTATCTCGAAGACGCCGCCAAGTTCTGGAAGACCAAGGGCATCGACGGCTACCGCCACGACGCCACTCTGCACATGAATCCGGCCTTCGCCAAGGGACTGCGCGATGCCATCGACGCCGCTCCGGGCGGCGCCGTGACCCACTTCGGCGAGTTCTTCATCGGCAAGCCCGACCCGAAGTACGGCGAGTACGTGTCGTTCCCCGATCGCACCGGGATCAACAACCTCGACTTCGAGTATTTCCGCACGATCACCAATGTGATCGGCAGCGGCTCGGAGAACATGAACGCACTGGCCAATTTCTACCAGTACACCGACATCGACTACACCTACGAAAACCAGACCGTCACCTTCATCGACAACCATGACGTGCCGCGCTTCCTGCGCGTCAACAGCGATTGGCGCAGCCTGGATGTGGCCCTGGCCCTGACCCTGGTGTCGCGCGGCATCCCCAACATCTACTACGGCACCGAGCAGTACGTGAACGGCCGCGACGGCAGCGAAAACGGCGGCCGGGTGTTCATGCAGACCGATACCACGTTCAACCAGAACACCCGTGCCTACCGGATCATCCAGAAGCTGTCGGCGCTGCGCAAACAGAACGACGCGGTGGCATTCGGTCAGACCAGCATCCTGTACTCGAACCCGGACGTGCTGGTGATGTCGCGCAAGTTCTATGACAAGCAGGTCATCATCGCGATCAACCGCAGTCCGTTCGCCAGCTACAACGTGCCGTCCCTGGCCACCAGTCTGCCGGCTGGCACCTACACCGACGTGCTCACCGGCGAACTGAGCGGCGCCAGCATGAGCGTCTCGGGCGGTCTGATCGGGGGCTTCAACCTCGGCCTGCAGGAAGTCAACGTCTGGAGCCACAACCCCAGCCTCGGCAGCACGCCGCGAATCGGTGACATGCAGGCGGTGGTCGGACGCAGTGGCGATCGCGTTCGCATCTTCGGCACCGGTCTGGACGGCAGCGTCCAGGTCAAGTTCGGCACGACCAGCGCGACCGTGGTGTCGAACACCGCCACCAGCATCCTGGTGACCGTGCCTTCGGTCGCGGCCGGCGAACGCCTGGTGACGGTGACCAAGAACGGGGTGGTCAGCAATTCGTTCACCTTCAACGTGCTGTCCAACGACCAGAACCAGGTGATCTTCCACGTCGAGGCGTTCACCCAGCCCGGCCAGAATGTCTACGTGGTCGGCAATGTTCCGGAACTGGGCAACTGGGATCCGGCCAAGGCCCGCGACGCCTTCCACAACCCGGATTCGGCGCAGTGGTGGAAGTGGTTCCTGCCGGTCAGCCTGCCGGCCGGCACGACCTTCGAGTACAAGTACATCATGAAGAACGCCCAGGGGGCGGTGGTCTGGGAGTCCGGCACCAATCGGGTCGCCACCAGCTCGTCCGATCCGGCCGGAGTGGTCGATCTGCCAATGGAATTCTTCCGCTGAACGATAACCGGCAACCGTGAGCCCTTGCTTGGAGGATCGCGGTGGCCGCCGCGATCCTCCGTCCATCCGGCCCATCCGATCCGCATCGATGCCGCCTTCCGACCGACCGGGTCGGGAGGCCGGCATTCGATCGGCTCAGTCATCGATCACAGCGCGTCGATGTCGCCCAGGGCACGAATCAGGCGCCGGGCACGCTTGTCCGGCTTCGATGCCGGGGCCTGAAAACCGGCCCGTTCGATACGCCGCCGCTCACGCTCGACCTCGCGCGCCTGACGACTGGCATCCGATTCGCGATACAGCGCCTGCGCCACCGAAGCCGGCCCACGCTGCTCGCTCAGAACCAGCACCTCGATTTCGTAACGCTCGTGCTCGCGCCGAACGGCCAGCCGATCGCCCGCGCGCAGCGCTTTGGCCGGTTTGCCGCAGGCATCACCATTGACCTCGACCCGGCCGGCCTCGATCGCCTGCTTGGCCAGGCTGCGGGTCTTGAACATGCGCGCCGCCCACAGCCAGACATCCAGGCGCACGCTGCCGATGGCAAGCCCGCCCGCATCAACCGTGCCCGACACGACCGGGTCTCGACTCAACTGGCCAGCAAGCGGTTGATCCGAGCATTGAAGGCCGCCGGATCCTCGATGCCGCCGCCACTGGCCAGGCGTGCCTGCTCGAACAGCAGCCAGCCGAGATCGCTGGCACGTGCCTGATCGGACTCATCCGCCAGGCGACGAATCAGCGGATGGCCTGGATTGATCTCCAGGATCGGCTCGGCCGGGCCAGCACCGTGGCCAGCCTGTTGCAGCAGGCGCTGCATGTGCAGGGCCATGTCGTGCTCTTCCAGCACCAGACAGGCGGGTGAATCGGTGAGCCGCCGCGAAATTCGCACGTCCTTGACGCTGCCGCCGAGCAGGGCCTTGAGTCGGTCGACCAGGGGCGCCGCATCCTGGGCGGCCTGCTCGCGTTCGGCCTGTCCGCTGTCCGGACCGAGGGCATCCAGATCGAGTTCACCCTTGGCGACATTGCGCAGCCGCTTGCCCTGATATTCGGTGAAATAGCTGGCCAGCCATTCGTCGATGCGCTCGTGCATCAACAGCACCTCGATGCCGCGCGCTTTCAGCGCTTCCAACTGCGGGCTGCCGACGGCGGCCTTCCAACTCTCGGCGGTGAGGTAGTAGATCTCGTTCTGGCCGGTCGCCATGCGAGCGATATAGTCGTCGAGCGAGACCCGCTGGTCCGGGCCGTCGCTGCGGGTCGAGGGATAGCGCAACAGCTTGAGGATGCGTTCGCGATGGCTGAAATCCTCGGCGACGCCCTCCTTGAGGACCGTGCCGAACTCGCGCCAGAAGGTGTCGTACCTGTCGCCACCTTCGGCCACCAGTCGATCGAGCAGATCGAGCACGCGCTTGCTCAGGGCGCCCTTGATCCGTTCGACCTGGCGATTGTTCTGCAAGGTCTCACGACTGACATTGAGCGGCAGATCGTCGGAATCGACGACCCCGCGCACGAATCGCAGATAGGCCGGCAGCATGGTCTCGGATGCGTCACTGATGAACACCCGCTTGATGTAGAGCTTCAGCCCCTTGCGCTCGTCGCGACCAAACTGAAAATCAAACGGCGCCTTGGCCGGGATGTACAGCAGCGAGGTGAAATTCTGGTTGCCCTCGACCTTGTTGTGGGTCCAGGCCAGCGCATCGCCGAAATCATGGGCGACATGGCGATAGAAACCCTGATAGTCGTCATCGGACAGTTCGTTCTTCGGCCGGGTCCACAAGGCGGAACTGTGATTGACGGTATCCCAGCGCGGCTCGCGTCCGGCACGCTCGGCAGCGGCCGAGGCGGCATCGGCCGAGGTGCTGTCGCTGCCATCGGCGGTGTCCGGGTCGGCGTCAGGATCGGCATCCGGTCGGGCCGGCATACGGATCGGAAAGCCGATGTGATCGGAATAGGTGCGCACCAGCGCACGCAATTTCCAGTCGTCGAGATAGACCTCCTCGTCGTCACGCAGATGCAGGGTCACTGCGGTGCCGCGCGGGGTGTCGGCCGGCGCCGGCTCGATGGTGAATGCGCCATCACCGCGCGAACGCCAGGTCCAGGCCGAGGTTTCACCGGCACGGCGGCTGGTGACGCTGACCTCATCGGCGACGATGAAGGCCGAATAGAAGCCGACCCCGAACTGGCCGATCAGATTGGCATCGGCCTTCTGACCTTCGGCCAGGGCTTCGAGGAAGCGCTTGGTGCCCGAGCGGGCGATCGTGCCGAGGTTGCTGATCATCTCCTCGCGACTCATGCCGATCCCGGTGTCGCGGACGGTCAGGGTGCGGGCCGCGCGATCGGCGAGCAGGTCGATGTGCAACTCAGACTGGCCACTGGTCAGCGCCGCATCCTTGACCGCCTCGAAGCGCAGCTTGTCACAGGCATCGGATGCGTTGGAGATCAATTCGCGCAGGAAAATATCGCGATTGGAGTACAGCGAGTGGATGACCAGGTGCAGCACCTGCTGGACTTCGGCCTGGAAGGCATGGGTTTCGGTCTCGACAGCGGTCATGGCGACTCCGGAAGACGGCATTCGTGGGAACAGAGGGATGCCTGCAAGATGGGCATGCCGTGCGCCGTTTCAAGGCGCAAAAATGCAAACGGCCGCCCGGAGGCGGCCGTTCGGATCGACGGTGGCGCGGGGTCGGCTCAGCCGGCCGACGGCGCCCGATAGTTGAGGTCTTCCTTGATGCGGGCCTTCTTGCCTTCCAGGTCGCGCAGGTAGTAGAGCTTGCCAGCGCGCACCTTGCCACGCCGCTTGACCTCGACCGAATCGATGGCCTGGCTATGGCTCTGGAACACCCGCTCGACGCCGAAGCCGTGGGAAATCTTGCGCACCGTGAAGGCCGAATTCAGGCCCCGGTTGCGCTTGGCGATCACCACCCCCTCGAACGCCTGGACGCGCTCGCGGTTGCCCTCCTTCACCTTGACATTGACGATCACGGTGTCGCCGGGACCGAAGGCCGGAAGCTCGCGCTGCATCTGCTCGGCTTCAAACTGGGCGATGACGGATTTGTTGAGCTTGCTCATGGTGGCACCACTGATTGCGACGGTTGGTTGCGTCGGCTTCGACATGAAACCGATCGAGGACGGGTTGCTTGGCTGGGTCTGGCTGCCGGCGTGTTGCCCGAACGGGGACACGACTCGGCGCGACCAAGTCAGACAGTATAGACCGGATTCGATGTCGCGCGCCAGTCCTGGAAAAGTCCTGGAAAAGACTGTCCGAGTCTTGTCCAACGAGGCATGAGCCTGAACGGCCCGCTCTGATTCCAACGAGGAATGAGCCTGGAACTGGCGTCGGCTGACACGCCGGTTCGATCATCACAGCCATGGTGATCGACATGAACGAGTCTCAGATGCGCACGCTGGCGCAGGTCCGCGAGGTACTGGCCGGCTCGCCCGTTGCAGCCGCGCGATTCGGCCCACGGCTCCCTGCTTCCACACCCCGCAGAAAGCCCGCCGCTGGCAGTCGAATCAGCGGCGTGCGGCGCT
>DIHI01000165.1:34802-53241 GCA_002420085.1 Lysobacterales bacterium UBA5700
CCGATCGTCCGCCGTCAGCGACAGTCGGGCCAGCAGATCGGGCCGACGCAGCCAGGTACGGCCCAGCGACTGCCGCCGCCGCCAGCGGGCAATCGCCGCATGGTCGCCACTCATCAGGACTGCCGGAACCTCGCCCAATGGGTGCCGTTCCGGCCGGGTGTAGTGCGGGCAGTCGAGCAGACCCGCCTCGAAACTGTCCTGGATGGCCGATTCGCAGTGACCGAGCGCGCCATCCTGAACCCGCCCGACCGCATCGATCACCACCGCTGCCGCGAGCTCGCCACCCGACAGGACGTAATCACCGATCGACAGTTCGAAATCGACCTCGGCCTGCAACACGCGCTCATCGACACCCTCGTAGCGTCCGCACAGCAGGATCGCACGCGGCAGCACGGCCAGCCGTCGAACACCGGCCTGGGTCAGGCGTTCGCCCTGCGGGCCGAGGTAGATCACCGGCGCCGGCTCGGGATCGGCCGCGCGCACGGCATCGAGGCAGGCGCGCAGCGGATCGATCGTCATCACCATGCCCGGGCCACCGCCGAAGGGTCGGTCATCGACCCGGCGATAGCCGCCGGTCGCGTAGTCGCGCGGATTCCAGGTTTCGACCCGCAGCAGGCCGCGCTCCCCGGCCCGTCCGACCACACCCAGGGCGGCGCACTGACGAATGAATTCGGGAAACAGGGTCAGCACGTCGATGCGCATCGAATCGATCCCAGGTGGATGAGTGCGTGGATGAATGCAACGATACCCCAGGCGGGATCGTCTGCCGGTCGTCCATGGCCCGTCGGACACGATGAGCGCGCTGAACTCGCGTGACCCACCCCGCGTGGACAGGCCCGGACGACCCGCTCGGGGGTGCTGTCCGGGTCAGAAATTCAGAAATCGGGATCCCAGTCGATCACCAGCCGGCCGGCATCGAGATCGATCGACTTGACGTACTCATCCAGTACGAACGGCAGGTAACGCAGGCGGTCGCCGCGCACTTCCAGCACTTCGTTGGCGCCGGTCGGAACCACTTTCTCGACCCGGCCGAGCGCGACGCCATCGACGGTGAACACATCGAGCCCTTCGAGATCGACCCAGTAGTACTGGCCCGGCCCCGGCGGCGGCAGGGCCGCCCGCAGCACCCGGATTTCCGCACCCTTGAGTCGTTCGGCGCCGTCGCGATCATCGACGCCCGGCAGGCGGACGATCAGGCCCTTGTCAACGGCACGTCCCCGGACGGCCTCGATCGTGCGGCGTTCGCCGGCATGATCGATCAGCCAGGGACGGTAGTCGAGGATCGCCTCGGCGGGATCGGTCCAGGACTGCACCCGCAGTTCACCCTGGATGCCATGCGCCCCGACCACGCGACCAAGCAACACCTCGCGGGCGTCGCTTGCGCGATCGGGTCTGGCTGATGAAGCCACGATGGTGGTTCGGGCAGCGCCGGGCTGAACGCCCGGCGAGAGGCTCAGGCAGCGGCCTGCGAGCGGGCCTGCTTGACCAGGCTGGCGACCTTGTCGGTCATCTGGGCACCCTGACCGACCCAGCGATCGACGCTGGCGATGTCGATCTCGACGCGCTTGTCCTGGCCGCTGGCGATCGGGTTGTAATAGCCCAGCCGCTCAAGGGCACGCCCGTCGCGCTTGTTGCGGCTGTCGGTGACGATGACGTGATAGAAGGGGCGCTTCTTCGCGCCGCCACGGGTCAGACGGATCTTGACCATGCGTTTGAGACTCTTTCAGAACGTGGGATGGGCCGCGCCCGACGGGCACAGGGAACGGATAAGTATAACCCGATTCGTTCAGCGTTGCTCATTCGCCACCGGCGGCGGCAGTGGCCGCCGCCGCCTCCTGCTCGGCCAACCACGCCTCGACCCGCTGCCCGAGCAGGGTCAAGGGCATCGACCCGCCGGTCAGAACGAGCCGGTGGAAGGCGCGCAGGTCGAACCGCTCGCCCAGCCGGGTCCGTGCCTGCTCGCGCAGATCGAGGATATGGTTCATGCCGACCTTGTAGGCCAACGCCTGTCCGGGCATGACCAGGTAGCGCTCGATCTCGGCAACGACATCGGTTTCCGGCATGCCGGTCCTGTCGGTCATGTAGGCGATCGCCTGCTCGCGGGTCCAGCGCTTGCGGTGCATGCCGGTATCGACCACCAGGCGCACCGCTCGAAACATCTCGGCCTGGAGCCGGCCGAGGTCATCCAGCGGCGTCGGCAGGAAACCCGACTCGGCCGCCACCCGCTCGCTGTACAACGCCCAGCCCTCGGCGAAAGCGGTGAACGGCAGCATCTTGCGGAAGGTCGGAACCCCGGTGATCTCCTGCTGCAGGGCAATCTGATAGTGGTGTCCGGGAATGGCCTCGTGATAGGCCAGGGTGCGCATGCCGAACCGGGCAATCTCGGCGGTGTTGCGCAGATTGATGTAGAACATGCCCGGTCGCGAGCCATCGAAAGCCGGTGGCTGGTAATAGGCTCCCGGCGCGGTCTTCTCGCGGAATTCGGGCACCCGCTCGACCTTGACACCGGCCTTGGGCCGCAGATCGAAGGCGAAATCGAGCCGGGCATCGGCATCGTCGATCATCGCCTGGAAGTCGGCGATGATCGCAGCCCGACCTTCATCGCTGTCGGGATACAACTGATCTTCGCGCCGGGCAATCTGTTGCAGCCGCGCACCGACACTGCCCTCCGCCAACCCCTCGGCACGCAGGATGGCATCCATCTCGGCCTCGATCCGGGCGACCTCGGCCAGACCGATGTCATGGATGCGCTCGGGGCTCATGTCGGTGGTAGTGTGCCAACGGACCGACCACGTGTAGTAGGCGTCGCCGTCGGGCAGATCCCAGGCGCCGGTGTTCTCACGGGCGCGCGGCAGCAGATCGCGGTAGTAGGCGATCAGCGTGTCATAGGCCGGATACACGCCATCGGCGATCAGCCGCTCGGCCTCGGCGCGCAGCCGCTCACCCTGCTCGGCCGGCACGGCGTCGGCGGTCAGTGCATCGAGCTTTTCGCTGAAACTGGTGTAGAGGATGTTCTCGCGGGCCGGGGTCGCGACGAAGCCGGTCATTTCCGCCAGCACCTTCTCGATCACGAAGCGCGGCGGAATGATGCCCTTCTGCTCGCGCAGGACGACGCCCTCCATCACCTGATCGAAGGCCGTGGGCAGCTTGCCCAGGCGGGCGAGATAGTCCTCGGCATCGCCGACCCGGTTGATCGGATGCTGGGTCGCGAGGAAGGTCGGCAGACCATTCTGGATGCCGAACAACTGATTCAGCGGATAGTTGTGGTAGCGGAAGCGATCGCCCTCGGCCTGGGTGGCCAGAAAATGCTCCAGGATGTCGTAGGACAGCCGGGTGCCAGGGTCGAGCCGGTCGCGATCGTAGGAACGCAGGGTGGCGAGATCGCTGGCCAGCTTGTCGGCCAGCGCATCGCCGCGCGCCAGCGACTGGTCGGTGAGGTCGTCGCTGTACCAGTCCAGCCAGCCCGGCAGGATACGCAGGCTCGACAGCAACTGCGGGTCATCGATCGCATACTCGATGAACACCCGATCGAAGAACCAGCCGATCCGCAGCGGTTTGAACCAGATCGTATGCGCCAGCAGCATGGCTGCCAGCAGGACGATCAGTGCCAACAGACCGAAGCTCCACTTGATGATGCGTTTCATGCCGATCTCCCGGTTGCCCACCGCCGTCAGCGCCACGATGCGCACCGGCCGGCGCACAAACTAACCCGAATCCGAGCGGACAGACAGTCCCATAAGTGGGGGGAGTGCCGGCCAGACGGACTTACTGCTGCCGCCGATACCGGTTAGGCTGCCGCCATGAATTATCGCCATGCCTTCCACGCCGGCAACGTTGCCGATGTCCTCAAGCACGTCGTGCTGCTGGCCGTGATCGACCACCTGCAACGCAAACCGACGCCCTGGTTCGCACTCGACAGTCACGCCGGACGCGGCAGCTACCGGCTGTCGAACCCAGGCAAGCCCAGTGAGGCCGATGACGGCATCCGTCGCCTGCGACAGCGGCCGCCGAGCGACCCGCTGCTGGCCAACTATCTGGCTGCCGTGGCCCGGCATGACCGGGACACGCAGGGCGCCGACGGCGAGCACTACCCCGGCTCGCCCAGCCTGATCGCCGACCGGCTCGGCCCCGATGATCGCCTGGCCTGCTGCGAGATCCAGACCGAGGAGGCCGACGCACTGAGCCAGCGGTTCGCCCGCGATCGCCGGGTCGGCGTACATCGTCGCGATGGCTATGGCGCGATCAAGGCCCTGCTGCCGCCTCGACTGGGTGAACGTCGCTTCGCCCGTGGCCTGGTGCTGATCGATCCGCCCTACGAGACCCGTGACGAGGAGTTCGATGTCGCCCTGCCGGCACTGGCGGACGGGCTGCGTCGCTGGCCGCAGGGCGTGTTCATGCTCTGGTATCCGATCAAACTGGCCAGCACCCTGACCCGCCAGTATCGCCGGATGGCGGCATTGCCGGCCGCCTCGGCACTGCGCATCGAACTGTGCGTGCGCCCGGCCGACTCGCCACTGCGCCTGAACGGCAGCGGCCTGGTGGTGTGCAACCCACCCTGGGGACTCGACACCGCCCTGGCCACCGCCCTGCCCGAACTGGCCACCCGACTCGACCAGGGCAAGGGGAACTGGCGGCTGGACTGGCTGATCGCCGAGCGAACCTGAACCTGTCCGCGAAACCCGTGCAGTATCGTTTGTGCTCTCCCATTCGTGCTCTCCCATCGGCACTGACCACCCGGAACCTGCCCATGTCCCGACTTGCCCTACTGCTGGCCTTCGTCCTGCCCCTCGTCCTGCCCTGGACCCGCGCCCACGCCGACCGTTCGGCAGACTATGTGCCAGCGCCACATCACTGGCAGACCCGCAGCCCGGCCGACGCCGGCTTCGATCCGGATCGACTCGCTGAAGCGATCACCACGATCCGCGCGACCGCCGTCGTCACCCCGAGCGACATGCACCAGGTGCTGCTCGACCACTACCGGACGCGCGAACCGAACTATCGGGTACTCGGTCCCACCCGCGATCGGGTCGGCGATGCCGGCATCGTCCTGCGTGGCGGCTACAAGGTCGCCGAATGGGGCGATGTCACCCGTGCCGACATGACCTTCAGCGCAGTCAAGAGTTATCTGGCTACCGTCGCCGGCCTGCTCTGGGCCGATGGCCGGATCGCCGATCTCGATGACCGGGTCGCTGGCTACGTCGATCCCGGCCCGTTCGACAGCGACCACAACCGCAGCATCACCTGGCGTCACCTGTTGCAGCAGACCTCCGATTGGCAGGGCAGCCTGTGGGACATCCCCGACTGGGCCGATCGGCCCGAGGGGGCCACCGAAGCCGACTGGCCGAACCGGCCGCTCAGTCCGCCGGGCAGCCGCTTCAAATACAATGACGTCCGGATCAACCTGCTCGCCCTGAGTCTGTTGCAGGTCGCCCGCGAACCATTGCCGCGCCTGCTGCGCGAGCGGATCATGGATCCGATCGGCGCCAGTTCGACCTGGCGCTGGCACGGCTACCACAACGCCTGGATCGAGATCGACGGCCTGCGCATGCAATCGGTTTCCGGCGGCGGCCATTTCGGGGGCGGCATGATGATCAGCGCCGACGACCATGCCCGGTTCGGCCTGCTGATGCTCCGGCGTGGCCAGTGGGGTGATCGCCGACTGGTGCCGGAATCCTGGATCGACCAGATGCGCCAAGCGAGCCCGGTCAAGGCCGACTACGGCCTGCTCTGGTGGCTCAACACCGAACGCGCGGCCATCCCGGAAGCCCCCGAGAGTGCCTACTGGGCAGCCGGCTTCGGTGGCCACTACCTCTACATCGACGAGGCCAATGACCTGGTCATCGTGCTGCGCTGGCTGCCCGACCTGCGCACCAGCATCGCCGCCATCCTGGCCGCCCTTGAACAGAATCCAGGGCGCAGCCCCGACCCGGCGCAGTGACGGCGAGCCTCGTACTGAACGGATTAGAGCCCACACCCCAACCGTTCCGACCACGCTTGCGCCATGCTCGGCCACGACACTCCCTGCCACGTGCCAGCCCCGCGCGTCTCCGGCGACCGGGTGGTCCTGGGCAACGGCCGGGAACTCTGGCTGCGATCGATCCGGCCCGAAGACGCCAAACCGATCGACGGCGCGTTCGGTCTGCTTCGACCCGAGGAGGTCCGGCTGCGCTACCTGCACATGATCAAGGCACTCTCCCCCGACTACCTGCATCGCCTCACCCACCCGGTGCGCGGCCGCGACTGCGTGCTGGTCGCCGCCGAACCCTACCCGCCCGGCGAGGCCCTGATCGGCGCCGTCGCCCGACTGATGATCGACCCGCCGACAGCCGGCGAATCGGACCGCCAAGCCGAATTCGCCATCCTGGTTTCGCACTTCGTCGCCGGCTACGGCCTCGGTCGTCTGCTGATGAAACGCCTGATCGACCGTGCCCGCCGACGCCGCCTGACGCGCATCTACGGCGATGTCCTGGAAAGCAACCGAGCCATGCTGGTGCTCGCCCGCCGGCTCGGCTTCCGGATCGACCACGAGACACCGGGTGACGGCATCGCCCGCGTCGTGCTGGAACTGCCCGCCAAGCGCACACCCGCCCCCGCCAACCGACCCCGCCGCAGCCGCGCATCATGACCCGAACCACCGCCGCCAATGTCCTCACCATCGCCGGCTCCGACTCCGGCGGCGGCGCCGGCATCCAGGCCGACCTCAAGACCTTCGCCGCCCACCGCGTCCACGGCCTGAGCGCGATCGCCGCCCTGACCGCCCAGAACACCCGCGCCGTCACCGCCGTTCACCTGCCGCCCAGCGATTTTCTCCAGTGCCAGATCGATACCCTGTTCGATGACTTCGACATCGCCGCCATCAAGATCGGCATGCTCGCCAGTGCCGAGTTGATCGCCACCGTCGCCAGCGCCGTGCAGCAACGGCCCACCCTGCCGGTCGTACTCGACCCGGTCATGGTCGCCACCTCCGGCGCCCGCCTGCTCGACCCGAGCGCACTCGCCGCGCTGCGTGGCCTGATCGCCCACGCCACCGTGCTGACCCCCAACATCCACGAAGCTGAACTGCTGCTCGACCGTCCGATCCGGACCGCCGAACAGGCCGACGCCGCCCTGCATGACCTGGCCACCCTCGGCGCCCGCGCCGTCCTGCTGAAAGGCGGCCACCTGCCGGGCGATCCGGTCACCGACCGGCTGCTCGGACCGGATGGCCAGCGGCAGTTCCAGCACCCCCGACTGAACCGCAACGCCCATGGCAGCGGCTGCACCCTGGCCGCCGCCATCGCCGCCAACCTGGCCCTCGGCGACGACCTCACCCACGCCTGCCAGCAGGCCAGCGACTACCTGCATGGCGCGCTGGCTGCCGCCTACCGCCCCGGCCACTCCGAGATCGATCTGCTCGATCATTTCTGGCGAGAATCGGGCGTTGTTGGCACCGGGATCCGCACTTCGTCGGGGCGCGGTTGGTAGGCACGGACGCCACGATCATGGAATCGGAGGCGTCGATCCGCAGGGAGTGCGCCTGGACCGCTGGCGCCCCGCGCCCCGTCATCGCCAGGCCGGAAGGATCGTCGCGAGCCGCCCGGCGACCGCCGGTCGGCCCCTGTCCGCCACCGAGGTGATCGCAGACCCCCGCCACCGGGATCGACGGCTGCCCGCCGGCCTGGCCCGCATTGACGAGAGCCGGGCGTTGCCGCCACAATCGTCTCCGTCTCGCGCCTCCGATATCCTGATTTTTCGTTGTGGTTCAGGCTGTTGGCAGTCCAGCGAGCCCTGCAAACCGGTCCCGGTCTGCGGCGGCCTTCGGGCCGCCGTTTCCATTTCGACCGTAGGTCGCGATGCGCTCCATCGCCGTTTCCAATTCCCGAGTGTCTGAATGTCCGAGCCGGTCGCCCGCATCAGTTCCGCCGGTTCCCTGATCGTACTGGGTTGGCGCGAGTGGTTGGCCTTGCCCGATCTCGGCATCGCCGCGATCCGCGCCAAGGTCGATACCGGCGCGCGAAGCTCGGCCCTGCACGTCGATGCCATGAGCGAGTTCGAGCGCGCCGGGGCCACCTGGGTGCGATTCGCATTGTCACCGGATCCCGGCCATGATCGGCCGGCGCTGGCCGAGGCACGGGTGGTCGATCGTCGGATGGTCACCGATTCCGGTGGTCACCGGACCGAGCGGGTGTTCATCCGGACCGTTCTGCATCTGGCCGGGGTGGTGCGCGAGATTGAAATCAATCTGACCGACAGGCGCAATATGCTGTTTCCGATGCTGCTGGGGCGCACCGCGCTCGAAGGCCGATTCCTGGTCGATCCGGCACGTTCGTTCATCCACGGCGAGTTCGATCCGGAGCCCGAGTCCCGACCATGAAACTGGCCATCCTGTCACGCAACAGCAGCCTGTATTCGACCCGGCGCCTGATCGAAGCGGCGCGCGTGCGTGGCCATACCGTTCGGGTGCTGGACCCGTTGCGCTGCTATATGTACATCGCCCCCGGCCGGATCGAACTGCACTACAAGGGGCGGGCACTGCGTGATTTCGATGCGGTGATCCCACGCATCGGTGCATCGATCAGCTTCTACGGCACTGCCGTGACCCGGCAGTTCGAGATGATGGGCTGCTACACCCCCAACCCCTCCGACGCCATCCTGCGCGCGCGCGACAAGCTGCGTGCCCAGCAACTGCTGGCGCGCGAGGGCATCGGTCTGCCATTGACCGTGTTCGGCGACAATCCCGACGACACCGGCGATCTGCTGCGCCTGCTCGGCCCAGCACCGCATGTGATCAAGCTCAATGAGGGTAGTCAGGGCAGCGGTGTCATCCTGGCCGAGAGTGATGCCGCTTCGACCAGTGTCATCGAGGCGTTTCGCGGTCTGTACGCCAACTTCCTGGTGCAGGAATTCATCGCCGAGGCTGGCGGCGCCGATCTGCGCTGCTTCGTGGTCGGCAATCGGGTGGTCGCGGCGATGCGCCGGCAGGCCAAGGAGGGTGAGTTCCGCGCCAACCTGCATCGCGGCGGTCGCGCCGATGCGGTCGAACTGGACGAAACCGAGCAGACGGTCGCGGTGGCCTCGTGTCGGGCGCTCGGGCTGGGCGTGGCCGGCGTCGATCTGCTCCGGTCGCGGCGCGGCCCTCTGGTGCTTGAGGTCAATGCCTCACCCGGCCTGGAAGGCATCGAGAAAGCCACCGGCATCGACGTCGCGGGTCGGATCATCGAACACGTCGCACGCAAGGTGACACGGAAGGGTAAACCCCGTGCCGTCCGAACCTCCGATTGAGCGATCGGCCTGGTCACGGCCATCGTTTCGGTCGTGGCGCGGATCGGTTTAACCAAACCCTGATCCGCTTTTAACTCCGGTTTAATGCCTGCTGGCGTAACCTTGGATCGTACTCCTTGGCAGATGATCGGATCCAGGTAGCAATCGGGGCAGCATTCAGCCCGGTCGGCACTCCCAACGCGGGGCCGCCGGGCTTTTTCTTGGCCGACCGTGCGCCGGGCCAAGGCCGGGCAGTGGCTATACTCATCGGATGTGCCGTCGCGGGATGACGGTCATCCTGTCTCTGGAATCGGACATGCGCATCCTTGTGGTTGAAGACAACAGCGATATCGCCGCCAACCTCGGCGACTATCTCGAAGATCGCGGCCACACCGTCGATTTCGCCGCCGATGGCCTGACCGGACTGCATCTGGCCGTGGTCAACGACTTCGACGCCATCGTGCTGGACCTGAACCTGCCCGGCATGGACGGCCTGGAGGTCTGTCGCAAACTGCGCCAGGACGCGCGCAAGCAGACGCCGGTGCTGATGCTGACCGCACGCGATGCGCTCGATCAGAAACTGGCCGGCTTCGAGTCGGGAGCCGATGACTATCTGGTCAAGCCGTTCGCATTGCAGGAGGTCGAGGTGCGGCTGAACGTCCTGGCTCGCCGCGGCAAGGGCTCGACCTTGCGGCAGTTGCAGGTCGGCGACCTTGAATTTGATCTCGACACCCTGGAAGTCCGGCGCCAGGGCCGCCTGCTGCAACTCAATCCGACCGCATTGAAGATCCTCCAGGCGTTGATGGAAGCCTCGCCGGCGGTAGTGACCCGTCAGGATCTGGAAACCCGTGTCTGGGGCGAGGAACTGCCGGATTCGGACAGCCTGCGTGTCCACATCCATGGCCTGCGCGCGGCCGTGGACAAGCCCTTCGATGTGCCGCTGATCCAGACCCGGCACGGTATCGGTTATCGGATCGCGGTCCCCGATGCGGTATCGGCATAGGCTTCGGACCCGGATCGTCCTGTCGTTTCTGCTGTTGGGCTTCGGCCTGACGGCGATGTTCGCCCTGGCGACCCTGTCGCTGCGCAATCGCTTCGAGAATCAGTTGGTCGAGGACACGCTCCAGCGTGAGGTCGACAATCTGGTCCAGCAGGTCCGGGAGAATCCCGACCAGCAGCCTTCGTTCGGGTTCTACGAGGCATGGACCTGGCGGGCACAGATGGCGCACCGGGTGCCACTGGCCTGGCAGTCGCTCGATACCGGCGTTCACGACATCACCGAGGTCGATGAGCAGGGACGTCAGCGGCACTACAAACTGGCAGTCCGCCGCGATTCCGATCGGCTCGGGTTCGTCCGCTATGACCTCTCGCGCGCCGCGCTCGGGCAGCGACAACTGCTGATCCTGCTGGGTTTCGCGGTGGTCTGTTTCACCGGTCTGGCGTTCGTGGTCGGCCTGTGGTCATCGCGACGGGTGATGCGGCCGGTCTCGGACCTGGCCCGACGGGTACGGGCGCTCCAGGGGGGCGATGCCCCCGAGCCGCTGGCACCGCATTTTCCGGACGATGAGGTCGGGGAACTGGCGGCAGCGCTCGACGATTACGCCCACCAGCTCACCGAGCGCGTCCGACGCGATCGCGAGTTCAATGCCGACGTCAGCCACGAGTTGCGCACCCCGCTGGCGGTGATTCGCGGTGCAGCAGAACTGCTGCTGACCCAGCCCGATCTGTCGCCTCGGATGCGCCAGCGATTGCTGCGCATCGAGCGCGCCGCGCAGCAGAGCAGCGATCTGACCACCGCCTTGCTGATGCTGTCACGCCATGAGCGTGGCAGTGGTCGGACCGAACTGGTCAAATTGCTGGAACACCTGATCGAGGCCAACCGCGCCCAGATTGCCGGCAAGGCGGTCGATCTGGTTCTGGACGTGCAGACCCCGGTCGTGATCGATGCCCCGGAGGCGGTGCTGTCGGTGGCGATCGGCAATCTGATCGGCAATGCCTGCAAGTACACCGCCGAGGGCCGCGTGCTGGTGCGCCTGCACGCCGATCGGGTCGAGATCGAGGACAGCGGCCCGGGCATCAGCGCCGCCGATGCCGAACGCCTGTTCGAGCGCGGCTATCGGGGCGGCAATGTCGGGGGCTCCAAGGGCGCCGGGATCGGCCTGGCGATCGTGTTGCGGCTGTGCGAACTGTACGGCTGGCGGGTGGCGATGGCGCCGGGCACACACGGTGGCGCGGTCGCCACCCTGCGATTCCGCTGAGCCGCGCGGCGACTTCGATCGACTGAACGGCTCCGGGTCGCTCAGTCGGCGCTCCGCTCGGAAGCGATCGGCTCGGCCACGATTTCGCCGGCCAGACGGGCCAGCACCTGGTGGGTCGGGCGAGCCAGATTGAGCGTGTAGAAATGCAGCTCCGGCGCCCCGCCGGCAACCAGCCGGCGGCACAGGTCGGCAACGAAGTCGGCAGCCAGTTCACGGATGCTGTCGGCGTCATCGCCGTAGGCTTGCATGCGTTTGAGCAGCCAGCGCGGGATTTCCGCCCCGCATTGCTCGGAGAAGCGACGGAGTTGGCTGAAGTTGGCGATCGGCATGATGCCGGGCACGATCGGCGTGTCGACACCGATCGACCGGGCCGCCTCGACGAACCGGAAATAGGCGTCGGCATTGAAGAAATACTGGGTGATCGCGCTGTCGGCCCCGGCTTCGACCTTGGTCCGGAAATGATGCAGGTCGGCCAGTGCATCGCTGGCCTGCGGATGGACCTCGGGATAGCAGGCGACCTCGATGCGAAAGCCGTCGCCGTGCTCGGCGCGGATGAATTCGACCAATTCGGCAGCGTAGCGAAAATCACCGGCCCGAACCATGCCCGAGGGCAGGTCGCCACGCAGGGCGACCAGGCGGCGACAGCCCAGTGCCCGGTACAGCAGCAGCAGGGAGCGGATTTCTTCCCGACTGCCGCCCATGCAACTGACGTGCGGAATGGCGTCCAGTCCGTTGGCGCGCAGGCGACTGACGGTTTCCGGCGTGTAGCTCAGGGTCGAACCGCCCGCACCGAAGGTGACCGAGGCGAAGCTCGGCCGCCAGGCGGCGAGCCGAGCGACGGTCCGATCGAGTTGCTGACGCTGCTCGTCGGTCTTGGGAGGAAAGAACTCGAAACTGACCGGAGTCATGGCGGGGTCTGCGGGGTCTGGGGTGGGAGCCTGAAGAATTGTATCTCTATAACCGTATGAAGCGATGAAATTATCCTCGATCACGGATCGCAAGGGTGCAGCGCAGCCAGGCCGTCGGTGGATCTGCGGCATAAGGGCATGAGCAACGCTCCTTTCCGGAGTGACTCCAGGCCAGCCTAGAGTTGACCATCCCGCCAAAGCGCACGCGCACAGGTCGCTGCCGACATGTCCTCCACCGCCGCCGCCACATCGCCGTTTCCACTATCGACCGAACGTGCCGGCCGCTTGAAGCAGGCGCTCGATGGCCTCGATGGCGATGCCCTGCTGTGGGTGTCCGGCTACGTCGCCGGACTCGCCCAGGCCCAGCGAGGCGCGCTCACCGCGAGCGATCCGGCCGTCGAGGCGAGCGCCCCGCAGCGGCGGCTGACGGTAATCTACGGCAGCCAGACCGGCAATGCCCGGCGGCTCGCCGAAGCACTGGCCAGCCGGGCCGAAGCGGCCGGGCTGGCGGTACGGCTGTTCCGGGCCGATGCCTATCCGCTGCGCGAGTTGAAGGACGAGCGCCTGCTGTACCTGGTGGTCAGCACCCAGGGTGATGGCGATCCACCCGAAGATTCGCATGGCCTGGTCGAGTTCCTGGCCGGACGGCGGGCGCCGAGCCTGAAGCCGCTTTCGTTCGCCGTACTCGGCCTGGGCGATTCCAGCTATCCGAAATTCTGCGAAGTGGCTCGCCGTCTCGATGCCCGCCTGGCCGAACTCGGCGCAACCCGGCTGTTTCCCCTGGGCGAAGCCGACGTCGATATCGACCCGGTGGCCAGACCCTGGCTCGATCGGGCACTGACCGAAGCCAGCCGGAGCCTGCGCCGGGAACCGATCGCAGCCACCGTCACCCCGCTGCGCCGGGCGACCACCCCGACCGGCCACAGCCGCGACCTGCCGTTCGCCGCAGAGGTGCTGGTCAACCAGCGGATCACTGGTCGCGACAGCGATCGCGATGTCCGCCACATCGAACTGTCGCTCGACGGCTCGGGCCTGGGGTATCGGCCTGGCGACGCGCTGGGCGTCTGGCCCGAGAACGACCCGCACCTGATCGCTCGCATCCTGGCTGCCACCGGCCTGGATGGCGAGACCGACGTGGTCGTGGCGGGTGAACACCTCGCCCTGACCGAAGCCCTGCGGGTTCGGCGCGAGATCACCCGCGTGGCCCGACCACTGGTGATCGAGCATGCCCGCCGTCATGGCGGTGACGGCCCCGGCGAACTGGCCGGCAATGGCGAAGCACTGCGTGCCTGGCTGCCCGGTCATCAAGTGCTCGACCTCCTGCTGCAATGGCCAGCCGCCTGGACCGCGCAAGACTTGGTCGATGCCCTGCCGGCCCTGACCCCGCGCCTGTATTCGATCGCCTCCAGCCCCGCCGAAGCCGGCACCGATGTACATCTGACGGTCGCACTCGCCCGCACCGGTGTCGATGCCGACCTGCGCATCGGCGCCGCATCCGGCTTCCTCGCCAGCCGCAGCGAGACCGCCAGCGCACGGGTATTCGTCGAGAGCAACGACCGCTTCCGACTGCCCACCGATGGCGATCGCGACATCCTGATGATCGGCCCCGGCACCGGCGTCGCACCCTTCCGCAGCTTCGTCCAGCAGCGCAGCGCCGATGGCGCCAACGGACGGAACTGGCTGCTGTTCGGTGCCCGTCGCTTCCGCGACGATTTCCTCTACCAACTCGAATGGCAGCGCGCCCTCAAGCGCGGCAGCCTGCATCGGATCGACCTGGCTTTCTCGCGCGACCGCAGTGAACGGGTCTACGTCCAGCAGCGCCTGATCGAGCGTGGCCGCGACGTATTCGACTGGCTCGAAGGTGGCGCCCACCTGTACGTGTGCGGTGCGATCGCCATGGGCAAGGACGTGCATCGCAGCCTGGTCGAGATCATCGCCCGTCACGGCAGCCGTGACCTCGACGATGCCGAAGCCTACCTGCGCGACCTTCAGGCACAGGGCCGCTACGCACGGGATGTCTACTGATGTCGTCCCTACCGGTCGAAACCATCAAGCGTGACAGTCGCCGGCTGCGCGGAACCCTGGTCGAAAGCCTGGCCGACCCGGTCACCGGCGCCCTGGCCGAAGCCGACACCGTCCTGCTCAAGTTCCACGGCAGCTATCAGCAGGACGATCGCGACATTCGCGAAGAGCGTCGCCGCGCCCTGCTGGAACCCGACTACCGCTTCATGATCCGGACCCGCACGCCGGGTGGCGTGGTCAGTCCGGAGCAATGGCTGAAGATGGATGCCATCGCCACCCGCTTCAGCACCGGCGGCCTGCGGGTGACCACCCGCCAGGCATTCCAGATTCATGGCGTGGTCAAGGGTGATTTGAAACCCACCCTGCAAGCGATCAATGCCGCCCTGATCGACACCATCGCCGCCTGCGGCGACGTCAACCGCAATGTGCTGGTCGCCGCCAACCCGGAACTGTCATCGCTGCATGCCGAAGTCTATCGGCAGGCGGCCGCCCTGTCCGAGCGGCTGCTGCCGAACACCCGCGCCTACTACGAAATCTGGCTCGACGAAACCCGGGTCGCCGGCAGTGGTGAAGAAGACGAACCGCTGTACGGCCCGACCTACCTGCCGCGCAAATTCAAGACCGCCTTCGCCATCCCGCCGATCAATGATGTCGATGTCCTCGCGCATGACCTGGGCTTCATCGCCATCAGCGAGAACGGCCGCCTGCTCGGCTACAACGTATCGGTCGGTGGCGGCATGGGCGCCAGCCATGGCGACCCCGAAACCTACCCGCGCCTGGCCGATGTCATCGGCTTCGTGACCCCCGATCAGGTCGGACCGATCGCCGAAGCCGTACTGACCACCCAACGCGACTTCGGCAATCGCGAGGTCCGCAAGCGGGCGCGTTTGAAGTACACCATCGACGATCGCGGCATCGACTGGTTCAAGGGCGAAGTCGAGCGTCGCGCCGGTGTCGTATTGGCAACCACGCGGCCCTACCAATTCGTGACCACCGGCGATCGCTACGGCTGGGTCGAAGGTGAAAACGGGCGGCACCATCTGACCCTGTGGATTCCCGCCGGCCGGCTGCTCGACCGCCCCGGCCAACCGTGGTTGAGCGGCCTGCGGGCGATCGCCCAGCACCATCGCGGTCATTTTCGGATGACCCCGAACCAGAACCTGATCATCGCCGACGTCGCCGACACCGAGCGAGCCACGATCGACGCCCTGGTCGCCGAACATGGCCTCGACGGCTATCGTCGGGTGGCACCGGTCAGCCGTCAGGCCCTGGCCTGCGTCGCCCTGCCGACCTGTGGCCTAGCGATGGCCGAAGCCGAACGCTACCTGCCGGACTTCAGCGATCGACTGGTCGAAGCCCAGGCCCGTCACGGCCTGGCCGACAACCCGATCGTGCTGCGGATTTCCGGCTGCCCGAACGGCTGCTCGCGACCGTACCTGGCCGAAATCGCCCTGGTCGGCAAGGGACCGGGCCGCTACAACCTGTTCCTCGGCGGCAATCGACAGGGGACGCGACTGGCCCGCCTGTATCGCGAGAACCTCGACGAAGCCGGCATTTTGACCGAACTTGAGCCCTTGTTCGCCGACTATGCCACCCGACAGACGACCGGCGAAGGGTTCGGCGACTTCCTGCATCGAACCGCCGTCCTCGACCGCCCGCCCGCGTCCGCCTGAGCCGCCGCACGCGACCAACACCCGGAACCGACCCATGAGCCCAATTCCACCCGACCCGCTGACCGCCGCCGAAGACGACCGCGCGCGTGCCGCCCTGGATGCCTGGCTGACCGAACAGAGCGCCGAAGCACGGGCTGCCTGGGCACTGGAGCATTTGGCCGGCGGCCATGTCCTGTCGTCGAGCTTCGGCGCCCAGTCGGCCGTATCCCTGCACCTGCTGACCCGCTTGCAGCCCGACCTGCCGGTGATCCTGGTCGATACCGGCTACCTGTTCCCGGAAACCTACGCCTTCGTCGATACCCTGGTCGAACGACTCGGACTGAACCTCCAGATCGTCCGGCCGGAACTGAGCCCAGGCTGGATCGAAGCCCGCCATGGTCGGTTGTGGGAAGCCGGTCGCGAGGGGCTGGACGCCTACAACCGACTGGCCAAGGTCGAGCCCCTGCGCCGCGCCCTCGACCGCATGGATGCCCGGACCTGGTTTTCCGGCCTGCGTCGCAGCCAGGCCGAAAGCCGCGCAGAACGCACCGTCCTCGAACTGCAATGGGGACGCTGGAAGGTCCATCCGATCGTCGATTGGACCGACCGCGACATCGCCCGCTACCTGGCCCGCCACGACCTGCCCTACCACCCGTTGTGGCACCAGGGCTACGTCTCGATCGGCGACACCCACACCACCCACCGCTGGCACCCCGGCATGCGCGAAGAAGACACCCGCTTCTTCGGACTCAAACGCGAGTGCGGTATCCATCTTGATGCCTGAGCAGGTGTAGCGGCTCGAAACCATGACCACCGGGATTGGCGGTATCGGCGAGAACAGCGAAGCTCATCCATCGGCAGGACCGCGCAACGCAGGCACGGATCGCGGCCTACAGCCCTGACCTTGCCCCGCTCCCTCTGGCTGATCCTGCAACACCTACTGCCGCGCGGACGGTGGGATATGATAAATTCCTATTTGTGAGTTTCGCTACGAAACTACACAAGCAGACTACTCTTGCCCAGGCAAGCAGCGAAATCGTACTGACGTGCGTTCAGCGAGCCGGGGCCGTCAACTCGAGTGGGGATGGACCATGATCGCTTCGCCCTTCGACTCGTTCGTGAGCTCGCTCAAGCCAGTAAGGTTGTATTCGGCAAGCAAGGGCGGCAGAGCTTCTTCATGGCTCCTCTGGGGCGATGGTGTGAAGTTTCTGCCCGATGCTTCGATGAACGGGCGGCGAAAGATCAAGGCCCGAGGGAAGATCGGATGGGTGGACGAAGCCGCCCTCGGCGGTGAATCGCTGCTGGAGTTCTACTTCATCGATGTCGGGCAGGGTGACGGCGTCCTCATCAAGACCCCGGACTTCCGCCATATTCTGATCGACGGGGGATTCCCGCGAGCCAAACAACCAACCGGCAAGTCAGCCGCAGATTTCGTGGACTGGAAGTTCGTGAAGGACTACGGGCTGGATACGGTCGCACTCGACGCCCTGATCGCTTCGCACAACGATCAGGACCATTACGGCGGCCTCGCGGACTTGCTCGACCTCCCCCAAGCCGATGACCTCAATGCCGAGCATGTAACAGTGGAAGCGGCATATCACGCCGGATTGTCGTGGTGGAGAACCGCCTCCGATAGCCGCACGCTCGGTTCCTTCCGAAAGGTCGACGGCCTCAACCATTTGGTCGATCTGCTGGGAGACCGAACCTCCGCCCAGGCCGCCCTGGCACCGGGCGCCTTGCCTCGTCTTCAGGGAGCTTGGGGCGATTTCATCCAGAAACTCCTTGATGCCCGTACCCAGGCCGGCACGCCGACACCGCTGGAGCGTCTAAGCCATACGACCGGTTACATCCCCGGATTTGAGGACGGCGCCGTAGCGATCAAAGTACTTGCACCCATTGAGTACGACGTGGAAGGTGGGCCAGGGCTTCGGTCGCTGGGAGGCAAGACTAGTGGTCAGAACACGAACGGGCATAGCGTGATGCTGCGCGTGGACTACGGCCGAACCCGAACCTTGTTGACCGGCGATCTGAACAAGACCGCCCAACAGCTTCTGCTGGAAGCGTATGCAGGAAAGCGGCTGGAATTTGCCGCCGACATCGCCAAGGCATGCCATCACGGTAGCGATGACGTCTCGATGGCCTTCTTGCAGGCCATATCTGCTTCGGCCACCATCATCTCCTCAGGCGACGCTGAGGGCCACGACCATCCGCGCCCTCAGATCGTTGCTGCCAGCGGTGCCACAGGTCATCTCAAGATTGAGGATGACGAGATCGTGACGCCACTGGTCTACTCCACGGAGATCGCCCGCTCGTACTCCATCGGGAATTTGACCCATATCGAGTTTGACGGCGTCAACAC
>DIHI01000147.1:0-362 GCA_002420085.1 Lysobacterales bacterium UBA5700
ACCGCCAGCAGCATCGCCAGCCGATTCTGCTCCAGACCGAGCGCAACCCGGCGCGGATTGGCCAGCGGACTGCGATCGACCAGGGCCTGGACTTCGACCAGCAAGGGTCGGGTGCCCTCGCGAGTGACCATCACGGCACTGCCCGACTGCGGCTCGGCGCTGCCGGACAGGAAGATCGCCGAGGGATTCGGCACCTCCTTCAAGCCGCGCTCGGTCATCGCGAACACGCCCAGTTCATTGACCGCACCGAAGCGGTTCTTGAAGGCGCGCAGCACCCGGAAGCGGCTGCCGGACTCGCCCTCGAAATAGAGCACCGCATCGACCATGTGCTCCAGCACACGGGGACCGGCGATACCGCCCTC
>DIHI01000147.1:430-6561 GCA_002420085.1 Lysobacterales bacterium UBA5700
TTGGTGACGTGACCGACCAGGAACACCCCGGTGTCGCTTTCCTTGGCATGCCGGACCAGCCGTGCGGCACTCTCGCGCACCTGACTGACCGAACCGGGCGCGGCGGTCAGCGCTTCCGTCCACAGCGTCTGGATGGAATCGGCGACCAGCAGCTTCGGCGTCGGCGTGGTCTCGGCCAGCCGCGCCAGGATCTTCTCCACCCCGGTCTCGGCCAATGCATGCAGGCCATCAAGCGGCAGGCCCAGGCGCTGGGCTCGACCGGCGACCTGGGCCAGCGATTCCTCACCGGTCACGTACAGCGCCGGCAGACGCTGCGACAGGCTGGCCAGCGCCTGCAACAGCAGGGTCGATTTGCCGATGCCGGGATCACCCCCGACCAGCACCACCGAGCCCTGCACCAGCCCCCCGCCAAGCACCCGATCCAACTCACCGATGCCGGTCGATACCCGCGTCTCGACGCCGACACCGACATCCTTCAGCGCGGTGACCTGGGCGCCATCGGCACGCCCAGCCCAGCCGCGATGGCGCACCGGTCCGCCGGTGCCAGCCG
The DNA here is from genome assembly GCA_002420085.1 of Lysobacterales bacterium UBA5700. Taxonomy (GTDB): domain Bacteria; phylum Pseudomonadota; class Gammaproteobacteria; order Xanthomonadales; family Xanthomonadaceae; genus UBA11164. Next base: position 981 of record DIHI01000147.1, read on the forward strand.
GCTCGACCACGAACTCGGACAACGTGTTCCAGGCGCCACACTCGCCACACTGGCCCTGCCATTTCGAGAAGCTGGCCCCGCACTCACCACAGACATGAGCGGTCTTAGATTTTCCGGACTTGGCGGGTGGCGCACCGGTCGGCTTGCTCATGGATGATGCACCTGTCGAGGATCGAAACTCGGTCTGGCCATGGGATCACTCGCACACCTGGCCCCGCAGCCGGCTCAAGCGCACCGGCGCGAAACCGCCCGAACCGAAGCGGGGATCCTCGGCTCGATAGCTGGCCAGACCGCTCTGGCAGTCGAGTTCCAGTCGCAGGTCGCCCCAGACGGTCCGCTCGACCGCGCTCGGATCGAAACCGAGACCGAACACCCCACCGCGCGCCGACACCAGATCATCGACCTGGATCGCCCCATCGTCCGACCGGCCGACCCCGACCAGCCAGAACGGCTCGCCCTCGGTGTCATAGGTGAACCACATCAGCAACAGCCGGCCATCGGTCATCCATTGCATGCCGAATCCCTCACCATCGCGGGCCGGATCGAACCATGACCCGCTCTGCCCGGCACGCGCCGTGCTGACCGCATCGGCCGGGGGAGTGCAGGCCACCGCCATCGGCCGACTGAGGCGTTGCAGCAGGAAACGACCACGCTGGCCGAAGCCATCGAAATCGAACCACCCGGCATCGCAGCCGGTGAACACGAACTCGCCAGACGCCGCCACGGTCCGGACGATCCGACTCGGATCGAACCCCGGCCCGAACACACCGCCGCTGGCCGTCAGCAGTTCCGGGAAACGCACCCGATTGCCCTCGACCACGCCGGCCCCGACCAGCCAACGCGGCGCACCGGACTCGTCATAGGTGAACCAGTACATCAGGGCACGGTCGTCCGGCCCGATTTCCAGCAGGAACCCCTCGCCATCGCGGCTCGGATCGAACCAGGCGGCACTGTGGCCGGCATCGACCGGGAATGGCACCACCGCATCGGACAGCGCCAAGGCCAGCACATGGCTGCGATCGCGGCCACCGAAATCGCTGACCGCACCCTCACTGTTCTCGTAACCGACCCAGGCGCCATCCTGCCAATCGGCCACGGTCGCCGGATCACCGTCCAGCCACTGGCCAGTCATGTCACCGGTCTCGATGCTCAACCGGGCGCTGGCACCCTCGCCGCCTGCGGCTGCGATCCGATCGCGATTGCCGGCGCTGTCGCTGACCACCAGCCGGGCGCTCCAGGCATCGTCACGATAACGATCATAGCCATCGATGCCGCCACCCGGCTGATCCAGCCAGGTCGGCTCGGCGATCTCCAGATCGAGCAGATCGGTGCCGGCGCGCAACTCCAGACGAACCGGCAGACGATCCCCTGTCTGCCCTGGAAACGCCTGGACCACGCCCGCCTCGCGCCAACGCATCGGCCGATCGAAACCGATCCGCAGCCGATAGGCCCGTCCCGGCACCAGGGCGGCCGTCTGGCCACCGGTCAGGTCGCGCACCGCAGGCGAGCGCACCTGCCAGGTGCCGTCGTAGACCAGATCGCCGCTGGCCTCGTCATGGATTCGCAGCGAGCGCACGATCGGCGGACCCGAGGTGCGGTAGGCGATCGCAGCGAAGGTCTGGGCCAGATTCTCGCGCACCCGGCGGATTTCCCGCTCAGGCAGGATGAAGCCATCGTGGCCGTTCCTGCCCAGGCCACCGTAATCGACCCCGCCGCGACCGGTCGGCTCGATTTCCCAGGTCAAGGACGGAATCTCGAAGGTGTTGGCGAAGAACTCCGAGGTGGTGCCGATGCCGACGTCGGGCGGGTCCGACGATTCCGAGTACGCCTTGCGGCCCGGCAGCGCGAAATGATGCTGACGGGCCATCAGCAACAGATCCGACTGGATGAGATTGCGGCGCGGAGTGAAGGTCAGCACCGAGAACAACACCTGCCCGAACGAATGGACATCGGCGTAGAAGCGCAGCCGGGTGTCCGGCGCCAGCCGAGCCGCCTCGATCAGTGCCTGGATCTCTGGCTCCGATCCCGGCGCCGCGCCGTGGTAGGTCAGACCGCGCGGGTCGGCATTGATCGGTGGGCCTGGCCAGAACGGCAGACTGTTGCGATTGAGATCGACCCCGCCCAGATGATCACTGACCGTAAACAGTTCCTGGTCGGCACCCAGATGGTTCTTCCGGCGCATCCGGCCGTCGCGCGGCGACGTGACTGGCGAACGCGGATCGCTGTCCATGAAGTTCAGGCTCGGGAAGCGCTGGGTGGTCAGCAAACCATCGACATTCAGCACCGGAATGATCGAAACCCGCGCGTTGTCGCGCAGATACGCGATCCAGTGTCGGTCGTCAGCCTCGCCGGCCAGCAACTCCAGGAAACCGGTCATCACCTCGGGCGACTGCCATTCGCGGGCATGGATGGTGCCGTTGAACAGCAGTGCCGCCTTGGGCAGCCCATCGGGCGTGTGATCGCGCTCGGCACCGAAGCTGTACATCCAGATCGGCCGACCGAGCCGGGTGCGACCGATCTCGACGGCAGCGATCGCCGGACTGTCCAACGCCAACTGCTGATGCCGGGCATGCAGCCCGGCGTAACTGCGGAATCCATCGAACGGCAGCGGCGTATCGACCGGGATCGGCACCGGATAGCCCAGGCCCAACCGGCCAGGCCCCTGGGTCCACTCGACCAGAGTCTGGGCCGAGACCTGCGGCACCGAGGCCGACAGCAACAGGGCAGCGTACAGCCAGATCGAACCGCGCCAACCGGCAAAAATGCGGGTCATGTCCGTCATGGCTGCCCCTCCATCACCATCGAATCGAGCCGCAGGCGCTGGATCAACTGCACCTGCCGCCGCCGCTGCGGATCATCGGCGACCGACCGCGCCAGTGCCTCGACCTCGGCATCATCGAGCAATCGAGCCAGGTGCAGGGCCGCCGCCGAACCGATCTCGGCATCGCCGAGCAGGCCCAGCAGTTCATCCCGCCACTCGGAGGCCCGACCCGGCATGCGGACCATCGCCCGGCCGACCGCAGTCAGGGCCAGACCGCGTGTGCCTGGGTCCGGATGACGCAGCGCGGCGCGGGCCACCTGCACCCCGACCTCCGCCGGCATGCGCCGCTCGGACTCGACCAGCAATCGCGCGATGACACGCGGCTCGGCATCGACCAGCACCTCGGCCATGCCGACACCCTCGCCCGCCAGCACCCGTGCCGCCAACGCCAGCCCGGCCAGGTCGGAATCGATCGCGCGCTCCGAACGCTCCGGAACCCGATCGCCCGCCCGAGCCGTGGCCTCGGCACGCAAGGCATCGACCTGCACCGCCAGGGCCAGCAGCCGCTTGCGCGGCAACGCGCTGAGTGCCGCCCAGACGCCCTCGCGTTCCGGCCCATCACCCTGCCCCTGCCAGAGCGCCACCAGGGCAGCCGGATCCGCGCTGGCCAGCACCGCCGCCCGCGCCGAATCGTAGCGCCACTGGTTGCGCAGCCCGTCCGCCGCCGCCGCGATCGCGAAGGTCGGAACCAGGGCCGTGGCCGACTCCGGATGCCGGCTCCACGCCTGCGGCTGATAATCGACCAGCCAGTCCAGCACGGCCGCCGGCACCTGTGCCTGGGACAACTCCCGCAAACCGGCCAGATACTCGAACAGCAGCGCATCGCGCTGCACGCCATCCAGTTGCGGATCGCTGGCCGCCGCCTGCAGCGCCGTCACGACCGCCGCCCCCGACTGCCCCGCTCGGGTCATGTCCAGCAATGGCCGAGCGCGCGGCGCCATCGCCTGCGCCACGGTCCACGCCAGGTCCGGATCGACCGCCTCGACCCCGGACCGCGCAGCGACGCCACCCTCGCCCGGCGCCCCACTCGCCGACGCCTCCCCGGACAGCGCCGCCGACAGCGCGATCGCTGCCAAGGCCAGCACCCGACACAGCACAGCGGCCCGCCACGCAGCGCAGCCCTTGCCCATCATCATCGTCATCGCTGGTGCCCTCCGAGTTGCATCAAACTCAAGCCCGCGCCGGATCGGGCCGTGCCGAACCGACCGTACCACGCCCACCGCGCAGCCCATACCACAGCGCCCCGCCCAGGATCGCAGCCCCGATCGACAGCCGCAGCAGATCGGCCTCGCGACCCCAGATCAGCAGATTGACCAACAACCCGGCCGGAATCAGCGCATTGTTCATCACCGCCAGGGTTCCGGCATCGACCTGGGTCGCACCCCGATTCCACAGAAAATAGCCGAGCCCGGACGCCACCACCCCCAGCCACAGCAGAACCAGCCACTGGCCCACCGTGGTCGGCATTCGCCCGGCCTCACCGAACAGCACGAAGGCCAGCACGGCCGGCACCAACGCCCCGAGATAGAACCATCCGAACGTCGCATGCCCCGGCAGTGCCGCCGGCAGACGCCGACTCAACCGGCGATAGCCGACCTGCCCGGCCGCGAAGCAGAGATTGGCCCCCTGCACCACCAGAAAGCCCAGCCAGAACGCACTTTCCGGATTGCGGTAGCGGATCACCGCCGCCCCCAGCACCGCCAGACCCGCCGTCACCAGATGGCGCCCGTGGAACCGACCTTCCAGCGCATCGTCGAGCAGGGCCACATAGACCGGCGTGAAGATCGTGAACAGCAACACCTCCGGCACGGTCAGCAACAGGAAGGACTGATAGAAGAACACGTACATCACGCCCAACTGCACCGCCCCCAACCCCATCAAGGCCAGACAGTCGCGTCCGGCCAGACCCCGCCGTCGCAGGAACGGCAGGAACACCAGGGCCGCCAGCACGATCCGGGTCAGCACCGCGAAGTAGTTATCGACCTCACCGGCCAGCACCTCGCCGATCAACGAGAATGAGAACGCCCAGAGCACCGTGACCGCGATCAGATACGACATGGACCCAGCACACCCCGTCCCGAGCGGCCCACAGCGGACCGATCCCCGCATTCTAGCCGTCTGGCAGCGACTCGCCGAGGTCACTCGCATCTGCATGCGGGCTCGCTCCGGATCCGGCTCGCGCTGTCACTGGACCGGCAGCGGCACCGGGGTGGTAGAGGCGGAGCCGATCGCGCCCGGTGTTCTCATCCTGCATGAATGCCTGCACTACCGCCCCGCCGCCCCCGCGCACCGGCCCCGAATCGCCATGCCCCTGCGTCTGAACAACCGACTCATCTGGCAATGCCTCCCCGATCGCCTCCGCCTCGGCCACCAGCGCCAGCACACTCCCACCCCGCTGGTCGAACTGCTGCCCGACCCCCACCCCGGCCCCCACCGCGCACCGCGCATCCGGCTCAGCAGCCGCAGCCCGCACCCCTGTGGCCAGGACCACTACCACGCCCACCTGCACCTCACCCGCGATGTCCTGACCCTGGTCTGGCGAATCTCCGGCCCCGGCAAGAACGAAATCCTTCGACAGCGGTATTCTGGATTCGAGGGTGGCGAATCGTAGGCGCAGCGGATGGGTGAACCGGGGTCGGTCGCGACCAACGCCCACCCCGTCATCGCCCGGCCCGATGGGCGGTGGCGGTCGTCCATGCAGCGCGACGGCAAACGCCGACCCGGTCGCCACGATGCCCGCTCGGACCCATCGCTCGGACC
>DIHI01000010.1:0-2008 GCA_002420085.1 Lysobacterales bacterium UBA5700
GGGCAACGACCAGGTGCGCTTCGATCTGGCGGTGAAGGCCAGCGGCGATTACACGATCCTGGCACCGATCCGCGAGATTCAGAAGGAGCACACTCAGGTGCGCGCCTACGAGCAGCGTTATCTGGAGGAGCGCGGCTTCGGCGTGCGCAGCAAGCAGCAGCAGTACACCATCAACGAGAACCTGCTCGGGGTGACCCTGTCCGGTGGTGAGATCGATCATTGGCAGGCGCCGGGCGAGGGTGCGCGTGGCTGGTGTGCGACGCGGGCGGACTGGCCGGCCGCGCCATTGCGGATGCGGATCGGTTTCGAGGGCGGGCAGGCGGTGACGCTGGATGGCGAGCGGCTGGCGGGTCCGGCCTTGCTGGCCCGGTTGAACCGCGAATTCGCCCGCTACGGGGTCGGTCGCGGGCTGTACACCGGTGATACCACCATCGGTCTCAAGGGCCGGATCGTGTACGAGGCACCGGGCCTGATCGCCTTGCTGACGGCCCATCGGGCGCTGGAAGAGGCGGTGCTGAGCAAGCAGCAGAACCGGTTCAAGCCGGAAGTGGCGCGCAAGTGGGTGGAACTGGTCTACGAGGGCTTCTTCCATGACCCATTGAAGACCGATCTGGAAGCGTTCCTGCGCTCCAGCCAGCGCTGCGTCAATGGCGAGGTCATCCTGCACACCGATGGGGGTCGGGTCGATGCGGTGGCGGTCGAGTCGCGACACCTCTTGCAGGCCAAGGGCGCGACCTATGCGCAGTCGGCGGACTGGGGCGTGGAGGAGGCCGAGGGTTTCATCCGCCTGTTCGGAATGAGCTCCAGCCTGTGGGCCGAGGTCAATCGCAATGGCGGCGAGGCAGGGCGGGCCGGGCATGACTGAGCTGTTGCCGGACATCCTGCGTCATCTCGACGCGCTGGTCGGTTTCGATACCCGCAACCCCCCACGGGCGATCGGCACCGACGGCATCTTCGACTATCTCCAGGCCCACCTGCCGGGCTTTGCCTGCACGCTGACCGATTTCGGGGCCGGCGCGGTGTCGCTGCTGGCGGTCCGTGGTCAGCCGCGCCGGTTGTTCAATGTCCACCTCGACACGGTGCCGGATTCGCCGCACTGGAGCGCCGATCCGTTGCGGCTGCGGGTCGGCGATGATCGGGCGATCGGGCTCGGTGCCTGCGACATCAAGGGCGCGGCGGCCTGTCTGCTGGCCGCCGCTGCCGAAACCACCGGCGATGCGGCATTCCTGTTCAGCACCGACGAAGAGGCCAACGATGCCCGCTGCATCGCCGGGTTCCTGGCGACCGATCACGGCTTCCGGCAGGTGCTGGTCGCCGAGCCGACCGGCAGCGAGGCGGTGCTGGCCCATCGCGGCATCAGTTCGGTGCGGATGCGCTTCGTCGGTCGTGCCGGTCATGCTTCGGGTGCCGATGCGCTGACCGCCAGCGCGCTGCACCAGGCGGTGCGCTGGGGCCATGCTGCGCTGGCCCTGGTCGAGACCGAGGCGCATCGGCGATTTGGTGGGCTGACCGGTTTGCGCTTCAACATCGGGCGCATCGAGGGCGGCATCAAGGCCAATGTCATCGCGCCCGAGGCCGAATTGCGGTTCGGGTTTCGGCCATTGCCCTCGCATGATCTCGATGGTCTGCATGCGCAGTTCCGCGCGCTGGCCGAGGCCACGGCACTGGCCGAGTATCAGCAGACCTTCCACGGTCCGCCGCTGCCGGCGGGCGATGTCGCCCAGGCCGAGGATCGACGTCTGGCGGCGCGCGACCTGGCCGATGCGCTCGGTCTGCCGATCGGACATGCGGTCGATTTCTGGACCGAGGCATCGCTGTTCTCGCAGGCTGGGCTGACCGCCATCGTGTTCGGCCCCGGCGACATCGCCCAGGCCCATACCGCCGATGAGTGGGTGGCGCTGGAACAGCTTCGGTCCTATGCCGAGCACGTCCGGAGACTCCTCGCATGAGCTGCCCGACCGCTCCCTGCGGCCACGGGTGACTGACCCGAATCTCGAATCTCGAATCT
>DIHI01000010.1:2096-12374 GCA_002420085.1 Lysobacterales bacterium UBA5700
AATCTCGAATCCCAAATCCCGGCCCCCAATGAACGACCTCCGTCCCACCATCGTCCGGCTGCTGTCCAACATGGCCAGCGCCAAGGAAATCCAGCAGTACCTCAAGCGTTTCTCGCAGCTCGATGCCGCGCGCTTCGCGGTGGTCAAGGTCGGTGGGGCGATCCTGCGCGACGAGTTGGGCGCCCTGGTGTCGTCGCTGGCCTTCCTGCAACAGGTCGGGCTGACCCCGATCGTGATCCACGGCGCCGGGCCGCAACTCGATGAGGAGATGGCGGCGGCCGGTATCGTCAAGCGCACGGTCGAGGGTCTGCGCTACACCGATGCCGATGGCCTGGCCGTGGTTCGGCGGGTGTTCGCCCAGCAGAATCTGCGCCTGGTCGAGGCGCTTCAGGCCGAGGGTGTGCGGGCGACCTCGGTGCTGTCGGGGGTGTTCGAGTCGGATTTTCTCGGCCGCCGCAAGTATGGTCTGGTCGGCAAGGTGGTGCGGGTCGATACCGCCAGCATCCATGCGGCGATCAAGGTGCGATCGATCCCGGTGATCGCCAGCCTGGGCGAGACCCGCGCGGGTCAGATCCTCAACATCAATGCCGACTGGGCGGCCAATGAGTTGGTCAAGGAACTGCAACCGTACAAGATCGTGTTTCTGACCGGCACGGGTGGTCTGCTCGACGAGCGCGGCAAGGTCATCGATTCGATCAACCTCAGTACCGAGTACGCCACCCTGATCGGTCAGCCCTGGCTGCATTCGGGCATGCGGGTGAAGATCGAGCAGATCCACGATCTGCTGGTGCGGCTGCCGCCCTCGTCGTCGGTGTCGATCACCCGGCCGGACGAACTGGCCAAGGAACTGTTCACCCATCGCGGTTCCGGCACCCTGGTGCGCTGTGGCGAGAAGATCCGTCGCTTCTCGTCGTGGAAGGCGGTCGATCTCAAGCGCCTGCGTGCGCTGATCGAGTCGAGTTTCGGGCGCCGGCTCAGCCGCGATTATTTCGAGCGGACCAAGCCCTGTCGAATCTATCTCAGTGAACACTACCGCGCGGCGATCGTGCTGACCCGCGAGGGTGGTCTGACCCACATGGACAAGTTCGCGGTCGGTGAAGAGGCCCAGGGCGAGGGCCTGGGGCGGGCGATCTGGCAGGTGATGCATGCCGAGAATCCGCAGTTGTTCTGGCGGTCACGGCGCGGTAATCCGATCAACGAGTTCTACTTCGCCAATGCCGACGGGGCGATGAAGGATGCCCGCTGGACCGTGTTCTGGTACGGCATGGGCGATGACTGGAGCCGCATCCGTGCGGCGGTCGAACACTGCCGGACGCGGCCGGCGACGCTGAAGGACTGAGCGATGAGCGAGTCAGCAACCGCCGATCCCTGGCGTCAGGTTCCGGCCCTGTCGGGTCGGCATGTCCGGCTGGAGCCCTTGCAGATGCAGCACGCGGATGAGTTGGGCGCGGCGGCCTGCGATGGTGAACTGTGGCGGCTGTGGGTGACCCGCGTGCCGACCCCGGACACGGCGGCCGACTACATCGCCCAGGCGCTGGCCAAGCAGGCGGCAGGCACGGTGCTGCCGTTCCTGGTGCGCGACCGCGACGGTGTCGCGATCGGCACGACCCGCTACTGCAATCTCGATCCGCTCAATCAGCGCACCGAGATCGGCTTCACCTGGTATGCCGCGCGGGCGCAGCGCACTCCGGTCAACACCGAGGCCAAGCGGCTGCTGCTCGGTCATGCGTTCGAGGTGATGGGCTGTGTCGCGGTGGAACTGCGTTCGCACCGTCTGAACGAGCGGTCGCGCCGGGCGATCGAGCGGCTCGGTGCCCGCCTGGACGGCATCCTGCGCAACCACATGCGGATGCCGGACGGCACCCTGCGCGATACGGCGGTGTATTCGATCATCGAATCGGAGTGGCCGACGGTGCGCGCCCATCTCGATTTCCTGCTGGGGCAGACGGCATGAGTCCAATCTTCACCCTGGGTCTGATCGGGGCACGCGGCCACGTCGGTGCCGAACTGATCCGCCTGCTGGCCGACCACCCGAATTTCCGACTGGCCTTCGTGTCCTCGCGGGAATGGCAGGGCGAACCGGTTGGTGCGCGCTACCCGGTCTTCGACGGCGATCTGCGGTTCGAGGATCTCGACGCCGAGGCGGTCGCAGCCCGGCCGGTCGATGCCCTGGTGCTGGCGCTGCCGAATGGCAAGGCCGGGGCATTCGTGGCGGCGATCGATGCCGCCGGCGACGATCCGGTGATCGTCGATCTGTCGGCCGATTACCGGTTCGACCCGGCCTGGTACTACGGTCTGCCCGAGTTGACCCGCGCGCGGGCGGACGGTCGGCGGCGGATCGCCAATCCCGGCTGCTATGCCACCGCCATGCAGTTGGCGCTGGCGCCGCTGTGTGATCGGCTGGCCGGACCGGCCCAGTGCTTCGGGGTGTCCGGCTACTCGGGCGCGGGCACCAGCCCGTCCGAGCGCAATGATCCGGACCGGCTGCGCGACAACCTGATGCCGTATTCACTGACCGGGCACATCCACGAACGCGAGGTCAGCCAGGCACTCGCCCATCCGGTCGAGTTCATGCCGCACGTCGCACCGCATTTTCGCGGGCTGACCATCACCGCCAACCTGCATCTGACGCAGCCGTTGACGCTGGCCGAGGTGCGGGCGATCTATCGCGCGCGCTATGCCGATGAGCCGCTGGTGCGGGTGCTGGAATCGCCGCCCTGGGTATCGGCGATCGCCGGTCGCCACGCAGTCGAGATCGGCGGTTTCTCGCTGACCGCCGATGGCCGGCGACTGGTGCTGGCGGCCACGCTCGACAATCTGCTCAAGGGCGCGGCCACCCAGGCCGTGCAGAATCTCAATCGGGCGTTCGGCCTGCCCGAGTTGACCGCGATCGAGGTGGCGGCATGAGTGGACTGTTGTGGCAGAAACCGGGGGTCAAGGTGGATCAGCGCATCCAGACCTTCCTGGCGGGCGAGGATGTCGTGCTCGATCGCGAACTGCTGCCGTTCGACATCCAGGCCAGCATCGTCCATGCCGAGGCGCTGGCGCGGATCGGCATGCTCGATGGCGACGAGGTCGCCGCCCTGGTCCGGGAGTTGCGGACCCTGGCCGAGGAGGTCGAAGCGGGTCGGTTCGTCCTCGATGCCCGCTTCGAGGACGGCCATTCGGCGATCGAGGCACGATTGATCGAGCGCCTTGGCGATGTCGGCAAGAAGATCCATGCCGGTCGCAGCCGCAACGATCAGGTGCTGGTGGCCAGTCGCCTGTGGCTGAAGGATCGCCTGCTGCGCCTGGTCGCGGTCTGTCGGGAATGCGCCGAGGTGGCCCTGGCCCGCGCCGAGGCCGAGGCCGGCGTGGTGATGCCCGGCTACACCCATCTGCAACGGGCCGTGGTGTCGTCGGCTGGCATGTGGTGGGCAGCCTGGGCGGAAGCCTTCATCGACGATGGCCGCCGTGCCGGAGACACCCGTGATTGGTTGGACGCCAATCCGCTCGGCAGTGCCGCCGGTTATGGCGTCAATCTGCCACTCGATCGCGATTACAGCACGCATGCGCTCGGCTTCGCGCGGATGCAGGTGGCTGCGACCTATGCCCAACTCTCGCGCGGCAAGTACGAGTTGGCGGCACTGGAAGCCCTGGCCTCGGCGCTGTCGGACCTGCGCCGGCTGGCCTGGGATCTGTCGCTGTACGCCAGTGCCGAGTTCGGCTTCGTGCAACTGCCGGCCGAGTACAGCACCGGCAGTTCATTGATGCCGAACAAGCGCAATCCGGACGTGATCGAGCTGATGCGGGCCAGCTATGCCAAGGTCGCAGCGGCGCGCTGCGAAATCGAGTCCCTGCTGTCCCTGCCATCCGGCTATCACCGGGATCTGCAATTCTCGAAGGGGCCGTTGCTGCGCGGCTTCGGGCAGGGCCTGGCGGCGCTCGAACTGCTGCCCGACCTGATGCGCAACCTGGAGTGGAATCCGGTGCGTCTGCGGGCGGCCCTGGAGCCTTCGATGCAGGCCACCGACCGCGCGCTCGATCTGGCCCGCGCCGGGCTGCCGTTCCGCGAAGCCTACCAGCGGGCGGCCGATCCGGCCGAATGGCTCGGCAGCGACCCCGATGCCAGCCTGGCTGCACGGGTATCGCCCGGCAGCGGTGTCGCGCTCGGTCTGGATCGCCTGCGACAGCGCCTGGCGGACGTGCGGTCATGACCGGAGTCGGAGAGCAATCTGCGCGACCGGCGCCGCAGGCCGGCCAGACGACCGCCTTCCCGGAGCAGCCGCTGCCGCTCTGGCGGCGCGCGGTGTTGAAGATCGGCTCCAGCCTGCTGACCGGTGAGGATGGTCGGCTCAGTGACCATTTCGCTTCAGCCCTGGCGCGTCTGGTGGTTGCCAGCCGCGATCAGGGCCGGGAAGTGGTGATCGTTTCGTCCGGCGCGGTCGCAGCCGGGCGCGGCCTGCTCCAGGGCGGCGAGGGTGGTCTGATCCAGCGCCAGGCACTGGCCGCGCTCGGCCAGGCGCCGATGATCGGGCTGTGGCAGCGGCTGCTGCCGATGCCGGTCGCCCAGGTGTTGCTCAGTCATGATGATCTGCGCAATCGTCGGCGCTACCTCAATGCCCGCGCCACTCTGCGCGAACTGTTGCGCCTGCGCGCGCTGCCAGTGATCAACGAGAACGACACGGTGGCGGTCGACGAATTGAAGCTCGGCGACAATGACAACCTCGCGGCCGTGGTCGCGGCCCTGGTCGATGCCGATCTGCTGTTGATCGCCACTGATGTCGCCGGCCTGTACAGCGGCCATCCCGAGCGCGATCCGAGCGCGCGACCGGTGCCGACCGTTGCGGCGGTCACGCCGGAGATCATGGCCCTGGCAGCACCCGAAGCGGGTCGGCTCGGTACCGGTGGCATGCGTACCAAGCTGGAGGCCGCCAGCAAGGCGGCGGCGGCTGGTATCGCGACTGCCTTGTTTTCCGGCCGCGATCCGGTGACGGTCGCCGCGCTCGAACAGGGCCGGCTGCGCGGCACCCTGATCCCGGTTCATGGCGATCGTCTGCTGGCGCGAAAACTCTGGCTGCGTCACGCCCCGGCCGGCACCGGTGTCGTGCGGGTCGATGCCGGCGCGGAAACCGCGATGCGGCTGCGTGGGGCCTCCCTGCTGCCGGGTGGCATCGTCAGCGTGCAGGGCGAATTCAGTCGTGGTGATCTGGTCGATGTCCTGCCGATGGAGGGTGCCGATGGCAGAGCCACCGTATTGGCACGGGGCCTGGTGCAATATGGTGCCGCCGACCTGCGGCGAATCGTCGGACGGCACAGCAGCGAGATCGAGTCGGTGCTCGGATTTCGCTATGGCGAGGCGGTGATCCACCGCGATGATCTGGTGCTGCTGGGGCAGGCGAGCGCTGCCCCGATCGCGGGCGAGGACGGTCGATGACAGGCTATGTGCGGACACTGGCGGAGCGGGCGCGCGCAGCCGGCCCGGCGATCGCCGAACTGGATGATCGCGGTCGGCGGGTGCTGATCGAGACCATGGCCGATGCCCTGATGGCGGCCGAGGCCGAAATCCTGGCCGCCAATGCCGAGGATCTCGGGCGCGCCGAAGCGGCCGGCATCGGTGCCGCCCTGCGCGACCGTCTGCGCCTGGACGGCAGCCGACTGGCTGCCGTGGTCGCCGGCCTGCGGGAAATCGCCGTTCTGCCCGATCCGGTCGGGGCGGTCAGCCATCGCGAGCGGCGGCCGAACGGCCTGATGATCGAACGGGTGCGGATTCCGCTCGGTCTGATCGCGATGATCTACGAGGCTCGCCCGAATGTCACGGCAGAGGCCGCCGCACTGTGTCTGCGTGCCGGCAATACCGTGCTGCTGCGCGGAGGATCGGAGGCACGCGCCAGCAATGTCGCGATCGCCGCAGCCCTGCACCAGGCGCTGGCTGCATTGGCGCTGCCCGAAGCGGCGGTTGCCCTGGTCGCCGATCCCGCCCGCGAGCATGTCCTGGAATTGCTCGGCCTGACCGATCTGATCGATCTGGCGATCCCGCGCGGCGGCGAGAGCCTGATCCGATTTGTGGCCGACCATGCTCGGGTTCCGGTCATCAAGCACTATCGCGGCGTCTGTCATCTGTATGTCGATCGCGCAGCCGACCTGGCCCTGGCGCAACGTCTGGCGATCGACGGCAAGGTGTCCCGGCCCGGCGTCTGCAATGCCCTGGAAACCCTGCTGGTCCATGCCGAGATCGCCGACCGCTTCCTGCCGACCGCCCTGGCCGATCTGGCCGCACGCGGGGTCGAGATTCGTGGCTGTCCACAGACCTGCGCACAGTGGCCGGATGCACTGCCGGCACAGGCCGATGATTTCGGCTGCGAATTCCTGGCGCCGATCCTGGCGGTACGGGTGGTGGCCTCATTGGCCGAGGCGATCGAGCACATCCGCCGCCACGGGTCCGATCATACCGAGGCGATCGCCAGCGGTGATCCCGAAGCGGTTGCTGCCTTCGTCGCTGCGATCCGCAGTTCGGCGGTGATGGTCAATGCCTCGACCCGATTCAACGACGGCGGGGAACTGGGCCTGGGCGCTGAAATCGGCATCTCGACCACCCGTCTGCACGCCTACGGCCCGATGGGCCTGGACGCACTGACCATCGAGCGCTGGCTGGTACGCGGCGAGGGCCAGATCCGCCATCCCGATCTTCAGCGCTGAATCCGTTCGTCTGGCGGGCGCATGCACGCCCGCTGCCGTGGCCGCAGGCGATCAGCAGGGTTCCATCTCGGTCAGGTAGATGTCGCCGGTCGGTGTGTTGACCCGGCCGACCAGGGCGGTCGGTTTGAGGTCGATCAGGTCTTCACCCCGGCGGTCGTGCCGGAGCAGACGCAGCGAGGGCGCACCATCCAGCCGCCGATAGCTGGCGACCACCCGGCGCGCTTCGGGATCTATCGGCTCGCTGATCAGGATCGGCGGCAGGTTTGGGTCGGCCAGCAACTCGGCCGAGGTCCAGGAGGACAGCGCCTGCCGGCGCTCGTCGAGATCGATGTTCTCGCGGAACAGGGTTTCGGTCGGTGTCCGCCCGCGTTCGCTCAGACCGCGCAATTGCCATTGCAGGTCGGAGCCGTACAGGTACAGATCGAGTCGGTCGCGGAAGCCACGATCGATGCCCTCGAAGCACACGCCGAGCATCGGACTGTGCGATGCCCGGCCAGTGCCCCGGCGGCCATCGCTGCTTCGTTCGGTGTTTCGTTCGCCCGATCGATGACTCGCTCGCTCGTCACGCTCCGGGATCAGCGCCACCACCCGAGCCCGGAACCGCAGCGGACCGTCGGGCAGTTCCAGGGTGCCGATCACGCCATCACCGACCGCCACCGAGCGCGGGCAATGCCCGGCCAGCCGACAGCCGGACGACGAGATGTCCTTGACCGTCAACAGTGCCGGCTCGTTGGCGCCGACCCTGGCCCGTGCCGGCAACGCGATCGGGAAGCGATAGTCCTGCCGGCGCCAGCCGACTCGGGTCAGCGAGAATCGGACCACCGCGAACGCCAGCAGAGCATTGCCACAGGCCCAGACGGCAGCGGCAGCCAAGGCCGGTCCGGGCAGGTGGCCAAGTGCCGGCCAGGCCAGCATGGCGAACAGCACCGCGAACAGATTGATGAAGGAGATCGCCGCCTGCGGCGCCATGGTCAGGGATTCCACCCCGGCATCGGAGTTGCCGTCCAGGTTGGATCCGGGCTGATCGCCGACGCCGGTGTCGTCCAGCGGCAAGGGCCGAGTGGCCAGGCCACGCCAGACCAGGGTCAGGCTTGCCCAGATGAAGGCGGCAAAGCGTGCCATCCGGTAGTGCTGTGACAGCAGGGCACTGCCGTAGCCGCGACCGAGTTCGGCACTGACCAGCACCGCCAGCGCCAGATACGGCAGGAAGATCGGCAGGAACTCGCCCATCCCGGCGCTGATCGGCAATGACCCGGTCATCAGCATCCAGACGGGTGCCAGATACAGCACCGCCCGCAGCCAACCGTCGAAATAGCCCAGGGTGGCCTCCAGGTAGCACAGACGCTGTGCGGCGGTCAGCCGTCCCGTCAGGAACAGTCGATGCCGACGCAGGGCCAGCATGGCCTCCTGACCGGCCCGCACCCGCTGCGACAGGAACGAGCGGGCCGCTTCCGGAGCGACCCCGAACGCCAGCGGCTCGGGCGAATAGACCGAACGAAAGCCGGCCTGATGCAGTGCGATCGAGGTTTCCAGATCGCCGCTGGACGCGCTGCTCTGGAAACCGCCGATGGCATCCAGCGCCGATCGCCGCAGCACCGCGCAACTGCCGCAGTATTGAGCGCAGTTCCAGCGATCACGACCGCGCTGACCGACTCGGAAGAACAGCGAGCGCTCGGTCCAGACCGGCCCGCCGCCAGTGTCGCGGTGCTGGTAGGAGTCAAGATTGTAGAAGTCCTGCGGGGTCTGCACGAATGCCGTGGCCGAGTCGCGCAGAAACCCCAGGGTTTCGCTCAGGAAGCCGCGCTTGGGCGCATGATCGGCATTGAACACCGCAACGAACTCGCCGGATGCCTGACGCAGCGCGTTGTTCAGGCATCCGGCCTTGCCCTGATCCGGGGTTTCGCGTGCCAGATAGTGGACACCGAACTCGACCGCCAGTCGGGCCAGTTCCGGGCGATCACCATCATCGAGCAGCCATGCAGTGTGCGGATAATCCA
Source organism: Lysobacterales bacterium UBA5700 (assembly GCA_002420085.1). GTDB lineage: Bacteria > Pseudomonadota > Gammaproteobacteria > Xanthomonadales > Xanthomonadaceae > UBA11164. The sequence continues at coordinate 10,772 of DIHI01000010.1, forward strand.
TGTTGCGGACCGCCAGCAGGGCGCGGCGCACCACCTCGGTCGGTTCGGACCCGGCAACCACGAAGACATCGACATCCAGCCCCGGCAAGGGTGTCGGCGGCAAGCGCACGGTCAAGTGCCAAGCGACCGCTGCCCGGGTCAGCAGACCGAGGAACAAGGCCCACTCGACTCCGTACAGCAACCCGGAAAATACCGGAGCGGCCGGATTGAGCGTGCCGGCACGCCAACTCAGATAGTGCGCCGCGACGATCAGGAAGACCGCGACCAGCACCTTCTGCGTCGGCATCAGCCGATCCACCGCGACCTCCGTATCGTTTTCGACCCGTCTGCTGCGGCCGTTGCTGCGGGCGCGGGCCAATCTCGCCACTGGCGGCGAAAACTGACCTTGCGCGTCAATTTCTGCCCGCGCCATCGGGCCGATGTTCATGGCTGTCCTCTTCATGCGCCGCGCTGATCCCCGACCGAGCGACCGGGGCGCGGTCTCACTCGCGAAACAAGCAGCAATCGTGCCAGATGTCGGTCAGCCAGATGTCGGTCAGCCAGAGGTTGACCAGTCCGATGACGGCCAGCCGCAGATCGGGCCGACACCTGCACGGCATTGCCGCGCAGCCCGATCCGAACTCAGTTCAGCACGAAATCGATGGCAGCCACCACGGCGGTCACCTGGGCACGATTGCAACACTCCGGCGTGGTGCGTGGACTGTCCGGGTAGACCTCGGTGGTGGTCGTATACCGGGCATGGGTCGCCCCGGCGCACAGCCCGAGCGACGTGAAGGCATACAGGATCACCCCGGGCGCGACCACCGGCGAACCGATGATGTTGCCCGCCGGATCAGCCGGCGCGATGTGGGTGACTTCGGCAACGGCAGCGATCACCGCCTGCTGGAGCCCAAGCTGTGGATTCTCGGTGTCACCGACTACGTAGAAGCCATCCGGGATCACCCCCGGCTGGAACGGCGTGCCATCGCGTGCGGCCAGTTCCGGGCGGAACTGACGCTCATCGCTGTCGGTGGTCTCGTGCAGATCGACATGCAGCAGGAACCGATCGCGCAGCGGTGCGATCAGGGCCATCAGGGCGGCCGACTCCTGGGCCGGACTGGCATCGCGGAACGCGCGATTGGGATCCACCGCGTCGGCATTCCAGCGGTGGATGCGCTCCCAGGCCCATGGACTCACGCAGGGCACGACCAGCAGATTCACCCGACCGGCATAGCGCTCGGCGTGCTGATCGAGAAATTGCAGCGCGCCCCGGACCCCGCTGGTCTCGTAGCCGTGTACCCCGCCGGTCACCAGTACCGAGGGCAGGGCATCATCCCAGTTCCGACTGCGCACGGCCAACAGCGGATAGCTGTCCGGCGGGTAGCTGACCTGCCCGTACTCGACGACGTCGAACCGTGGACGCAGCCCATCGATCACAGCAAGCACATCCTCGGCATAGCTGCGCTGCCGTCGCTGGCGAGACAACCACAGCGCGCGCTCGGCGGCCCCCCAGGGCTGGCCGGGTGTGCCGATGCGGGATGCCGGGTCGGTGCTCATGCGGGGGATTCCTGGGTCGGGGTGGCTTATTGTCAGCGAGTTGGGCCACGGCGCATCGGCAGTGGCG
>DIHI01000010.1:12518-14040 GCA_002420085.1 Lysobacterales bacterium UBA5700
CCCGGCAGCAGCAGCGGGACGATCTTGCCGATGATGCCCAGGAAGCCGGTGATGGCCGTGAGTACGCTGTTGACCTTGCTGAGGTCGGTCAGGGCGTTCGTCAGGGTCTGGGCGCTGGCCGTGAGGTCGGCCTCATTGGCGATGAGCTGCTGGCGGATGCTGTCGAGTTGGCCGTTTTCCAGGGTCACGATGGCGTGATTGACGGCCAGCATCTGCTGGGCGGCACTGGTTCGCGTGGCGGGATCGGCGGTTTCGAGGGCCAGCATCCATTGCGCCGAGAACATCGCCTTGCGGGTCGCGCGCAACTGGCTCAAGGTCATGGATTTGATGTCGGAGGGATTCATGGCGTTGCTCCTTCCTGTGGCTTCGGGTTGCCGGTGCGGGCGGTGCGGCGCGTGTCGATGGCGGTCAGGATGGCATTGATGTCGGTCTGCAATGCGCTGATGCCGGCGCTGTTCAGGCGGTTCTCGACCAGGGCGACGAAGCTGGCGCGCAGGCGACCGGCGGCGTCGGCGGCGGCCTGGATCGAGGAGGTGTCGAGGGTGCTTTGCAGCAGGGTGGCGCGGGTATTGGCCCAGTCCGGCGGCAATGGGCCGGTGCCGGCGAATGGCAGGGCGACCTCGTCGCGATAGGTCTTCGCTGCGACCACTTCGAGATCGGCGTTGTAGGCGTCGGCCAGTGAGCCCAAGGCGGCGTGCTGGAGTCGAAGCTCACGGTCGATGCTGGCGGCGTTGCGCTTCAGTTCGTCGTTCAGCACCTTGGATTGATGGCTGACGAACAGGAATTCGGCGGCGGGTGCGATCAGGCTGTCGATGCGGGTGCCGGCGATCGTGGCGTTGGCGATGCGCGGACTGAGCGTGCCGAGCGCGCTGACCAGACCCTGGGCGACTCCGACCGTGCCGGATGATTCGGCGGAGGTTGCGGCCAGGGCGGCGAGGGCGTCGAAGTAGGATTGCAGGACGGTCAGATGGCGCTTGAGGTCGCGCAGGATCGCCAGTCGGGCATTGAGGTCGGTGTCGGCCTGGTCGAGGGCGGTCAGGCGGTCATTGGTCGGCAGATCGTCGCGCGCCTGTTGCAGCATGAGGGCACTGGTGGTGGCGGTGGCGTCGAACGATTCGGTGAGCACCGGGTCCATGGCCTGGGTGAAGCTGCTGCCCGTGGTGGCGAAGGCGGCGAACTGATCGACGCGGGCCTGCTGGCTGGCGCAGCCGGTGGCGAGGGCGACCACGATCAGCAGGGCGATCCGGGGCAGGCCGGTGGGATTCGCTGTCGTGCGTGGATGCATCTGCGTTCTCCATGTGTATCCGCCGATCGCCGATCTGCGTCGGGTGGCAGTTGGCGGGCGATGTCGTGGGGCGAACCATCGCCGGAAGGGCGATGATGGCCGTTCTGCTTCCGGTCGCCGCGCACTGCGGGTTCGGTCAGCGACGATGGTGGGCGCGCCATCGCTCGGCTGTCAAGCGCGGCAGTTGCTGCCGATGTCGGCTGTGCTTTCGTTGCCAGTTGTCCAGTTGTCCAGTTG
>DIHI01000010.1:14177-18332 GCA_002420085.1 Lysobacterales bacterium UBA5700
GCAGACTGTGGCCATGCTGGAACAGGAGATGCGACCGATGCTGTTCGATGTGAATTCCGCTGGCCTGGCCTGGTGCCGTCGCTGGTCTGCCCCGCGCTGCCGACCGGCAACCCGGTCCGGCACGCGCTTGGCCGAGGCCGGTCGGTTGTGCTGTGGCAGGGTGTTGTGGTGCGCGATCGGAGTCGACCATGGCGACGCCTGAGTTGCCGTCGATGACCGTCTGCGACCGTGCTCGCCAGGCACGCGATGTCCGCTTCGACGGTCTGTTCTTCACTGCTGTGATCAGCACCGGCATCTATTGCCGGCCGGTCTGTCCGGCACCTGCGCCGAAATCCCGCAATATCCGCTACTTCGCCACTGCGGCAGCGGCGGCAGCGGCCGGTTTCCGACCCTGTCTGCGCTGTCGTCCGGAGTTGGCGCCGGGGTCGATGGCACATCGTCTGGGTGAGGCGCTGCTGGATCGGGCACTGGCGATGATCGCTGATGGCGCCTTGCAGGATCACTCGGTGGCCGATCTGGCTGGCCGGCTTGGCGTCAGTTCCCGGCAATTGCGGCGTCTGTTCGTCGAGCGCATGGGCGTGGCGCCGCTGGCCCTGCATGCCACCCATCGGTTGCTGCTGGCCAAGCAATTGTTGACCGAGACCGATCTGCCGGCGGCCGAGGTGGCGTTGGCCTCCGGTTTTCGCAGTGTCCGCCGGTTCAATGCGGCATTCCGCGAGGGCTGCGGTCTGGCGCCAACCCAGGTTCGACGGACGCGGCGGGCGATGGTCGCAGATGGCCTTCGATTGCGACTGTGCTATCGGCCGCCGTTCGATTTTGCCGCGATGCTCGGTTTTCTCGGCAAGCGGGCGCTGCCGGGGTTGGAGCAGGTCGAGGTCGATGCTTACCAACGCCTGGCGGGTACGGTCGAGGCGCCGGTGCGGGTGCGGGTGACCGCCGACCCCGATCGGCCCGAACTGCACCTGGACATCGCGGGCGCCGAGCCGCAGGCGATTCCGGATCTGGTGCGTCGAGTGCGCCGGCTGTTCGACCTCGATGCCGATCTCGGGCCGGTGCATCGTTCGCTCGCCGAGGATGCGCGGCTGGCACGCGCAATCGGCCGGCGTCCCGGTCTGCGGGTTCCGGGCGCCTGGGATGGGTTCGAGGTGGCGGTGCGCGCGGTGCTCGGTCAGCAGGTCAGTGTCGCGGGTGCGACCACCCTGGCCGGGCGCCTGCTGCGAACCTTCGGGCAGCCCTGTGCCGGTTCGGTCGATGGGTTCGATCGCCTGTTCCCCAGTGCCGAGGCGTTGCGCGATGCCGAACTGGAGGCGATCGGCCTGCCGCGCTCGCGCGCCGCCTGTCTGCGGGCATTGGCCGCTGCCGTGGCCGATGGCGAACTGGATTTCTCGGCGGGCCAGCCACTGGCCGGGTTCGTGGCACGGTTGTGTGAGTTGCCGGGGATCGGCCGATGGACCGCCAACTATGTCGCGATGCGGGTGCTCGGACATCCGGATGCTTTTCCGGCCGGCGATCTGATCGTGCGTCAGGTGCTCGGTGCCGGTCAGACACTCGGTGAGCGCGCCTGCGAGCAGCGGTCGCAGGCATGGCGGCCCTGGCGGGCCTATGCCGTGCTGCACCTCTGGCATCTGGCCGGTGATTCCGGAACCGACCATGCCGCCAGCGAATCGCCATTGACTGATTACCGTGAGGAGGCGGATGCAGAATGATCTTCACTCGAATCGATACGCCGATCGGCGTGCTGACCCTGGCGGGCGAGGGTGATGCACTGTGCCACATCGAGTTTCCGGACAACCGCCATCGGGCCGCGCGTGATGCCTGGGTCGAGGCGGAACCCGGTGCCGTTCCGGCGGTGCTGGTCGAGGCCGAGGCACAGTTGCGGGACTACTTCGCCGGGCAGCGGCGCAGCTTTGATCTGCCGTTGTCGCCGCGTGGCACGCCGTTCCAGTTGCGGGTCTGGCAGGCGCTGATCCGGATTCCATTCGGACAGACCTGGAGCTATCGGCAGTTGGCCGACGTCTGTGGCAATGGCAAGGCGACGCGGGCGGTGGGTGCGGCCAACAGCCGCAATCCGCTGCCGATCGTGGTGCCCTGCCATCGGGTGATCGGCGCCGATGGCGAACTGGTCGGTTTCGGTGGCGGCATCGAGACCAAGGCCGCCCTGCTGCGTCTGGAAGGGGCATGGCCGGCGATTCCGGCTCCGTCGCTATTCCCGTGAGATCGGCGGGCTTGCCGGGCGCTCCTGATCCGGGTCTTCGGCCGGGTAGACCGGGGGGTGGTCGTCGGCCGGCATCGGCAGCAGGCGCAGGCGCAGGCCGAGCGGGTCGAGCAGCGCATCCAGGCGGGCCGAGCGAATGGTATCGCCGACTGCCAGCAGTTCGCCATCGGCGGCAAACATCAGCGGCAGGCGCGCGCGTTGCCAGGGGGGAACGGCACGGGCCTGGAGCAGGTGCTTGAGCCGGTGATGGTGCTGGCGTCCGGGCAGCCGCAGGCTCTCACCTCCTCGCCGTGCGCACACCCGCAGTGCCGGCTGGAACACCGCGCCAGCGGTTAGGTCGGGGTCGGGCGGCGGCGCGTGGCCGAGCGTGTTGCTGCGGGTTTCCAGGCGCAGCCGATCGCCGGTCGGCAGAACCAGATCGTTGGCGCCGGTCCAGGCTGCCGACCAGTCGGGTGGCAGGTCGGGTTGCCGGCGTTCGGCATGCAATCGGTCGCGCCAGCGCCGGACGATGGCGTCGGCCCAGGCGAATTCGGCCAGGCCGTCGGGTCGGGCGGGCAGCAGATCGTGCTCGATGCAGGCGATGCCCTGGCTCGGCAGGGGCGGCAGACCGAGTTCGGTCAGCCACAGGCGCAGCAGTCGGGCGCGCTGCGCCGGATCGAATCGGATCAGGGCCGACACCCGCAGGCTGCCGGCTTCAGCGCCGGCTTCCGGGCCACGTACCTCGCTGAGCCGGGCGCGATCCTGGTCGGTCAGCAAGCGGCTGGCTTCGGCGCACAGGGCTGCGCTGCGCGCCAGTGCCGCTTCGGCGTGCGGCCAGCGTTGCCGCAGGATCGGCAGCAGGTTCTGGCGCAGCCAGGCACGGTCGTTGTTGGGCAGGGCATTGCTCGGGTCGTCGATCCAGTCGAGCCGATGCTGGCGCAGATAGGCACGCAGATCGGCCCGCGCCAGGTCGAGCAGGGGGCGCCACAGCCAACCCGGACCGAGCCGGCGCAGCGGGCGCATGGCGGCCAGTCCGTCCGGTCCGGAGGCACGCACTGCCCGCAGCAGGAAGGTTTCGGCCTGGTCCTCACGATGGTGGCCGGTGATCAGCCGTTCGTTCGGGTGCAGGGCGGCGGCCAGGGCCTGGTAACGGGCCTCGCGGGCGGCGGCCTCCAGACCGTGTCCACTGGCGCGGGCGACCGCCACGGGCAGCACCGTCAGGGGCAGGGCCAGTGTTCGGCACAGGGCCTGGCATTGCTGCGCCCAGTGTTGCGAGTCCGGATGCAGACGATGATCGACATGCAGGGCGCGCAGGCCGCGCGCGCGGGCCGGACTCAGGCCGGCGAGGGCATGTACCAGGGCGGTCGAGTCGGGACCGCCACTGAAGGCGACAGCCAGCGGGCCGGGCGGTGCCGAGGCCAGGGCCGCGCGCAGCGCGTTCGGCAGGGCCTGGGGATCGCCGTCGTCGGCTGCGGTCACGGTGCTGCCGAGGCCGCCTCGTATGCGCCGTAACCGCGCAGGCGCTGGTAGCGGCGTTCGAGCAGGGTCTGGCTGTCGAGGCCGTGCAGGGCGTCCAGTTCGTTGAGCAGGATGGCGCGCAGCCGAGTCGCCATCGAGCGCGGGTTGCGATGGGCGCCGCCGGTCGGTTCACGCACCACTTTATCGACCAGGCCGAATGCTTTCAGGCGGGTGGCGGTCAATCCCAGGGCCTCGGCGGCATCTTTGGCCTTGTCTGCCGATTTCCACAGGATCGAGGCGCAGCCTTCCGGGGAGATCACCGAATAGGTGGCGTATTGCAGCATCAGGGTGCGGTCGCCGACGCCGATCGCCAGGGCGCCGCCGGAGCCGCCTTCGCCGATCACGGTGCAGACGATCGGCACTCGGAGTTCGGCCATTTCGATCAGATTGCGGGCGATCGCTTCGGATTGTCCGCGTTCTTCGGCGCCGATGCCGGGGTAGGC
>DIHI01000010.1:18390-20344 GCA_002420085.1 Lysobacterales bacterium UBA5700
CCCGGAGTGTCGATGAAGGTCAGGATCGGCAGTCCGAAGCGTTCCGCCATGCGCATCAGTCGCAGGGCCTTGCGGTAGCCTTCCGGGCGCGGCATGCCGAAGTTGCGCCGGACCTTGCTCTTGGTATCGCGGCCCTTCTGATGGCCGATCACCATGACCGGCCGGCCGGCCATCCGCGCCAGCCCGCCGACGATGGCCGGGTCGTCGGCATAGGCGCGATCGCCGGCCAGTTCCTGGAATTCCTCGCACATCAGGCGCAGGTAATCGAGCGTGTAGGGCCGGGCCGGGTGGCGGGCAAGCTGGGAGATCTGCCAGGCACTGAGGTTGCGGAAGATCTCGGCGGTGCGGATGCGCAGCTTGGCTTCCAAGGCGCGTGCTTCGCGTTCGATGTCCATGGCTTCGCCATGACTGGCGTCGCGCAGATCCTGGATCTTCGCCTGGAGGTCGGCGATCGGTTGCTCGAAGTCGAGGTAATTCGGATTCATTCGGCGGCGCTGCCAACAGGTAGCGGAAGTATAGCCGGGCAGGGTTCGGTCCGGTTCGGTCCGGTTCGGTCGGAGCCCGGCTGGCGGCACGGTCTGGCACGGTCTGGCTCGGTCTGGCTCGGGATCAGCCCTGCCAGGGCGGGCGCAGGCTCAGTTCGACGCGCCGGACGCCGGCCACTGCGCGCAGTTCGGACAGCAGCAGCGGGTCGCTGCGAACCCCGTGCCGGGCGTCGATGTCGATCCGGCCGCGGGTGCCGACCAGGCCGAGCTCGAAGCGAATCGGGGTCGCGCCGGGCCGGTAGCGACGCAACACCGCGTCGATCGCCTTGATCGTCTCGATGCCCTGGGCGTGCAGGTCGATCAGCAGCCGGGTGCCATGATCGACACACAGCCGGTGGAAGTCCCAGGCGTGGCGGGCGCGTAGGCTGTAACCGCCGGAGAAGCTGTCTTCGCTCAGACTGCCTTCGATCACCAGGATCCGGTCGCGGCCGAGCAGTTCACCGTACTGACTGAGGGCGTCGCGGAAGAAGCCGCATTCGACCCGACCGTGGCCGTCGTCGATCTGGGCGAAGGCGGTGCTGTCGCCACGTCGGCGCACCGCGCAGACCAGGCCGGCCAGGATGATGGTCGCATCGCGCCGCCGCTCACCCCAGCGTTCACCGCTCGGCAGCAGGCGTTCGAGTTCGCCCAGGTGGCCGCTGACCAGGCCCGAGAGGATGTCGCGACAGGTGTCGAGTGGGTGGCCACTGAGATAGTGGCCGAGGGTCTCGCGCTCGGCGTTCAGGCGCTGGTCGAGCGGCCACTCGGGAATGCTCACCGGTTCGATCCGGATCGGTGAGCTTTCGACGCTGCCGAACAGCGAGACCTGGCCAGCCTCCCGCTCGCGGGCCAGTTGTTCGGTGGCACGCAGCACGTCGGGGAGCTGCTGGCTCATGCTGGCCCGGTTGCTGCCCAGGCCATCGAGCGCGCCGGCCTGGATCAGGGCATCCAGCACCCGTCGATTGAGTCGGCCGGAATCGAGCCGGCTACAGAAATCGAGCAGGTCACGATACGGGCCGGCGCGCCCGCGCTCGGCGACGATCGCTTGGCAGACGGCCTGGCCGACGCCCTTGATCGCGCCCAGGCCGTAGCGGATGCTGCGCGGGTCATCGGCGCGAAACAGATAGTCGGAGCAGTTGACGTCCGGCGGATCGACCCGCAGGCCGAGCCGGCGGCTTTCTTCGAGGAAGTTCACCACCTTGTCGGTGTTGTCCATGTCCGAGGACANNGAGCCAGGCGGTCTGGTAGGCGATCAGCGCGTAGGCTGCCGAGTGCGACTTGTTGAAACCGTACTCGGCGAACTTCTCCATCAGGTCGAAGATCGCGCTGGCGCGTTCGGCCGGGATGCCGCGAGCGGCACAGCCGGACTCGAACTTGGCGCGCTCCTTGGCCATTTCCTCGGGTTTTTTCTTGCCCATCGCCCGGCGCAG
>DIHI01000010.1:20466-20693 GCA_002420085.1 Lysobacterales bacterium UBA5700
ATCTGCATCACCTGTTCCTGATAGACGATCACTCCATAGGTCGGTGCCAGCACGGGCTCCAGCAGGGGGTGAGGATAGCTCACCTCGGCGCGGCCATGCTTGCGATCGACCCAGTCCCGATCCATGCCGGAGCCGAGCGGCCCCGGTCGGAACAGGGCGGCCAGGGCGATGATGTCCTCGAACCGGTCGGGGCGGGCGCGTTTGACCAGTTCCCGCATGCCGCGCGA
>DIHI01000094.1:0-21535 GCA_002420085.1 Lysobacterales bacterium UBA5700
GGCTCTTACGAATCCCAAATGCCGAATCTCGAATCCCGGCCCTTACCAATGCCGGCTCTTACGAATCCCGAATGCCGAATCCCGAATCCCGGCTCCTAACCCACAAAACGCGCCAGATCGACCACCTGGCCGTGAAATCGTTCGGGCCGGGCGAGTCCGGTCAGCACGGCGGCGGCGACGGCGTCGGGATCACGCAAGGCGCCGCTGCGGTGCAGTTCGCGGAAGTGTTCGACCTGTGGGAAATCGCGTCGGGAGGCGGCACGGATGCTCGCTTGCATGTCGGTGTCGATGACGCCGGGGCTGATCGATACGACATCCACCGGCCAGTCACAGGTCTGCTGTTCCTCGGCCAGAACGCGACCGAAATGGTCGAGCCCGGCCTTGGCGGCACCGTACAGGCTCCAGCCGGGGATCGCTCGGGTCGCGGCCCCGCTGGAGATCAGCACGATGCGCTTGTCGGCCGCTGTCTGCGCCAGGGTCTCGATGAACAGACGCGAGGCGACGATCGGCGCGACCAGGTTGACGGTCATGTGTCGGCTGATCGCACCGGGGTCGGAGCAAGCGCCGATCGGATCGAGAACGGCGGCGTTGTTGATCAGAACGATGCGCTCGAAACCGTGTTCGGCGGCGGCGCGCAGGTCCGGCACCAGGGCCGGGGCGATCGTCTCGGGTCGGGCGAGATCGAGCACCCGGTCATCGTCATGATCACCGGCCGTGCGCGACAGTGCCAGCACCCGATGGCCGGACTGCCGGGCACGTGCCACCAGGGCCGCTCCCAGGCCACGCGAACCGCCGGTGACGATCAGCAGCCACGGCACAGATCGTGCCATCACGGCTCGACCCGGACACCCCGCCAGAAGGCCACCCGTCCGGCAATCTCGGCGGCGGCCGGCTTCGGCTCAGGGTAGTACCAGGCTGCGTCCGGGTTGCGCTGTCCGCCGACGGTCAGCGTGAAATAACGGGCGGTGCCCTTCCAGCCGCACAGGCTGGTGGTCGGGCTCGCCTCGAACAACTCCTCGCGCAGGGATTCACGCGGAAAATAGTGATTGCCGTCAACCACGACGGTGTCGTCGGACTGGGCGAGGATCTCGCCGTTCCAGATGGCTTTCATGGGGACCGTGTTGACCGATGGGGAACGGTCAGCATAACCCGGATGGTCACAGCCAACCGCGCCGTCGGGCGAGTCGATAGGCTTCGATGCGGTCGCGATGGGGGCGATGGCGGGTCTCGACCCGGCCGTGGTGTGAATGCATGCGCATGACGATCCTCCGTGCCGACATCGTCAGCGATGCCGGATCGGCGGGCCAGTCATGGCTGTCATCGGTGCGGGCTGACGGCTGTCAGGTGTGCGGGCGCGAGACTCGCAGCCGGTCGCGCGTGTGCAAGCCATGACACGAGACGGCGTGCGCACATCTCCCACGCCGATCGCGCGCGCGGGCGAGCCAGTGCCCCGCGTGCGGCGTGCCGGGTGTCCACCCCGATCGCACGCGCGGGCGAGCCGGGGAAGGCGTGCGCGGGCCGTCGGCGGGCGGAGTGTGGCTGAAATGTCGGTCGGCGGGGGGCCGCCTCAGATCGCCGATCGAGAGACACGATCGGCAACACCGATGCCCGGTGCGCGTGATGCACGCGGGCTGGATGCGAGCCTCAAGCAGGTCGCGATGGGCAGTGGACCGACCGGCTGCGCGGTCGATCCACGATGCAGCCATTCCCTGGCTGCGGCCGGCAGGCTGTGCGGACAGCCTGCCGGTCGGGTCTTTCAGATCATCGCGCGACGATCAGAAGCTGTAGCGGAAGCCCAACTGCAAGCGCCAGCGCGACTCGCCGGTGACGTCACGCAGGGTCTGCAAGTCGGGGGTATTGAAGCGGTAGACGAACTTGCCGCTGGCCGGGTCGATGCCGCCGAACTCGACTACGCCAAGCTGGCGCGGGAAGCCGACTTCTTCGATCAGGCCCCAATCGCGATCGATCAGGTTCAGGACGTTCTGGACATCCAGCCAGATTTCGGCCTTGTTGCCCTTGAACAGGCCCGGCAGTTCCTGGCTGAAGCGCAGATCGACCTGGTTGGTCCACTTGCTGTCTTCCGAGTTGCGCTTGGCATTGCCACCGGCGAAGCGGGCCAGACCCGGGTTCTGGGCCAGGAAGGCGAAGAAGGCTTCTTCCTCGGCCTGCGAGCCGAACAGCACATCACCGCGACCATTCGGGACATACAACAGGTCGTTGATGATGCCGTCGCCGTTGGCGTCGTTGTCGAAGGTCCAACTGAACGGAACGCCGCTGCGGCCTTCATAGAACAGCGCGATCTCGGTCTTGTAGTCGTTGAACAGCGGCACCCGATAGCTGACGGCAGCAGTGATGCGATCGCGGATGGCCGAGTTGGAGCGGCCGGCGACGATATCGTTCGGGTTGACGTTGGCGACGTTGGTGAAGTTGGAGATGGCGCGGCTGGAGGTCAGCGGACTGACTTCGGTGGCGTCGGTGTAGGTGTAGGCAAGCTGCCAGAACCAGCGATCGGTCTGTGGCTTCTGCAGGCTCAGGGTGAAGCTCTCGCCACCGCCCTTGCTGGTGCGATCGGCCAATACGACGTCACGGAAGGCGCGAGTGGCATTGGCGCGGCTCTGGCCGGCCGAGCTGCCACCGCGGAACTGACCCGCCAGGTTCCAGTTGGCCGGATTGAGGGCATCCGGGCGCCAGAACAGTTCGCGGCCGTCGGGACCGAAGCCGGTCGGCGCGCCCAGGTTGAGGTGCTGGTAGGCGATGCCTTCCTTGACCTCGGTGATGATGACCTCGGCGCTGGCGACCATGCCCCACCAGGGCAGTTCGTGATCGAGGGCCAGGTTGGCCTTCCACACCGAGGGCTGCTCCAGGTCCGAGGAAATCAGATCGACGTCGGCCGAGGGTTGGCCACCGACGGCGAACTCCGGCTGGTTGTCCGGGTCGGGAACGAAGGTCGGGCGGTTGGCCGGGCAGTTGGCCAGACCGGCGGTGCCACAGCCGAACACGGTGATCTTCAGGCCATCGTTGGAGAACGGATTGGCCAGCCAGACGTTGGCCGCAGCGCCCTGGAACAGGCCGATACCACCGCGCAACTGGGTGCTGCGCTCGGTATCGAAGTTGTAGTTGAAGCCGAAGCGCGGCTGGATCAACTGGTTGCCATCGATCGTGGCGTCGTTGCGGACGCCGAAGGCGTTGAAGAAGCTCTGGTTGAAGCCCGGACGGCTGTCCACCTGCGGGATGTCGAGGCGAACACCACCGACCACGCTCAGGTTGTCGGTCATCTGCCAGGTGTCTTGCAGGAAGAAGCCGAAGTTCTCCAGCGTGAACTCGGCGGCGGCATCGTTGATGGTGTCGCCGTTGGCCTGCCGGAAGGTGAACTCGCGGAACACGCCGTTGCGGAAGTCGTTGATGTTGTTGAAACGGTAATTGCCGAGGCTGGATTCGACGAACAGATTGAAGATGTCGTTCTGTTCCCAGTCCACACCGAAGCGGATGGTGTGATCGCCGGCGTAGTAGTCACCCTGGAAGAACACGTTCCAGGTATCGGTCGCCAGCACGTTGGAATGGCGGAACTGCTCGGTGCCCAGGCGAACCGATTGACCGCCGAAGTCCACCCGGACGGTCGGCAGGCGCGACTGGTTGAGCGGCACCGAGTCGAAGTCGCGGAACGAGACCTTCACTTCGGTGGAGAAGTTGTCGCTCCAGTCGGAGTAGAGCTGGCCGACGAAGCTTTCGATCAGGTTGTTCTGGGTGTACCAGTGCGAGGACAGCGACAGGGTGCTGCTGTTGATGTTCGGGAGGATGACGGTGTCTTCCTCGGTGCGGGTGTAGCGGAAGCTGGCGCGCTGGAAGTCGGTGATGTTCCAGTCGAGCTTGACCAGGATGTCCTCGACCTCGGTGTTCAGGCCCGGAACATTGCCGAAGCTGCCGGCATCGAAGCCCCAGACGCTCTGCGAGATGTTGATGATCTCGTCGAGGTTGGCCTGGGTGATGTTGCTGACGATGTTGCTGGCATTGCTGCCGACCGGTCCGAAGTCCGGACCCGGTGCCGTGCGTTCGAAGTTCTCGTAGTTGATCAGGAAGAACAGTTTGTCCTTGATCAGCGGGCCGCTGAAGGTGCCGCCGTAGGTGGTCTCGTCCTCGAAGCCGACGAACGGGGTGTTGTTGACGCCATCGCCGACCATCGAGTCGTCACGGTAGACGAACACGCCGCTGCCCTTGAACTCGTTGGTGCCCGACTTGGTGACCGCGTTGATGTTGGCGCCGGTGTAGCGGGTCTGGGTGACATCGTAGTTGGCGATGTTGACCTGCACTTCCTCGATCGCGTCGATCGAGATCGGCTGCTTGGCGGTCGGCAGGTTGTTGGCGGCCAGACCGAAGGTGTCATTGATGCTGGTGCCGTCGATGGTGATCGAGTTGAAGCGGACGTTCTGGCCGAGGGCGGCGATTTCGCTGCGCTGCTTGTCGGTCTGCGCCAGACGCGGATCGAGGCGGGCGTAATCCTGGAGGCTGCGCTGGATCGACGGGAAACCTTCGATCTGCTCACGGGCGATATTGGTGCCGGTGCCGATCTTCTCCGGGGTGAACAGGCGCGACTGGGCCGAGGCGATGACCTCGATCGCGTCGAGTTGCGGCGCCATCGGACGCAGTTCGGCATTGACCTGGGAGACCTCGGCCAGCAGGGCGTAGACCTCCTCGCGGGCAACCGACTGGAATCCGTCCTTGCTGACCGTCACGGTGTAGGGGCCGCCGACGCGCAGACCGCGGGCATTCCAACGACCATTGCTGTCGGTGCTGGCGCGGCTGACCGTGCCGGACTCGGTATGAACCACGGTGACCTGGGCGCCGGACAGCGGTGCGCCAGACTCATCGACGATGCGACCGGTCAGGGCGGCCGAGGTGCTCTGGGCGAAGGCCGGGGCAGAGGCCAGCGCCAGCGACAGGGCCAAGGCCAGTCGAGAAAGACGGACAGTGTTTCGATTACTCATCGGTGCGGACCTTCTTGTAAGGCTGAGCGCCGACCGCCGGCCATGGCCGCAAATCGGATCGAGGGCATCAGCAGACGGGACGGAAGTGTGGCGTGTTCCCCAAACAACGGGCCACCGTGGCCCGGTCGTTAACTGGTATTTAACACCGTAGCAAGGCTTCGTGACAAGTTTTTTGCGGTTTCGCGACAGCCGCCGACCGGGGGTGATCGATCATCCATTCCCGCCCGAGCCGCGCCAACCTGACCGCGCGAAAACCCGTCCGATCAATGCCTTGCGGGCAAGCCGACGCGGGAGCCGGGCCAGCCGTGCGGTCTGACGATGGTCATGACCCGACCACCGGCCGCCGGGGGCAATGGCTCAATCGCCGCGTTCAGCGAGGTAACGACCGCGCTTGCTGGCCTTGATCCGGGTGAGGTCCAGTCTGACCAGGCCATCGACACAGTGGCCGAAGGCGGGGTCGATGCCGAAGGCCAGAAAGCGCACGCCATCCGGCTCGCACAGATCGGCGTACTGCTTGTACAGCATCGGCAGCGCGGCGCCCAGCAGCGCGCGCGGCGTCGGGCCGGCCGGCTTCATCACCGCGACGCCCCAGCGGACGCCGCCGAAGAAAATCAGCAGCGTCGCGCCATAGACCACCAGGAACGCCTGCGCGGCGGCGCCGTTCAAGGGATCGGCGATCATCAGCAGCGCCGCGGCGAGCAAGGGCGCGGCGCCCAAATAGGCGAGAAAGCTCGCGGCGCAGGTCATCGGGATCGAAGGCTCATGTGCGGATTTCCCCTCACCCGGCGCTTCGCGCCNNGTACAGCATCGGCAGCGCGGCACCCAGGGCCGCCAGTTCCTGCCTCAGTCGCATCAGGCCGGCCCGGACATCGAGCCCCTGCCAGGCCAGTTCGGCACGCGCCGCGATCACCGGATCGACCGGATAGGGATTGCGGGCGGTCACCAGTTGCTCGGGATCGCCGTAGAAATGCTGGTGGAAATGCACGATCCACGAGCGGGCGATCTCGCCCAGGCTGACCGACATGCTGACCGGGCCGATCAGATAGCGCACCTGGGGATGCTCCCGAAGATAGGCCCCGATCCCCTGCCAGAGGTAGTCCAGACTGCGTCCGCCCTGATAGCGCGGCTGGACGAAGCTGCGGCCCAGTTCCACCGCGCTGTCGAGAAAGCCGCGCGCGGCCGGGCTGTAGTCGAACAGGGTGCTGGAATACAGGCCCTCGCAGCCCTGCTCCGGCAGGATTCGCCAGGCTTCGCCGAGTCGGTAGGCGCCGGCGATCTCCAGGGCGTCGCGATCCCACAACACGACATGGCGGTAGCTCAGATCGTAACGATCGAGGTCGCGCTTGAGGCCGGTGCCTTCGGCGACCTTGCGGAAAGTCAGTTCGCGCAGGCGGCCGATCTCGCGCAGGGCGGCGCTGTCGGGCTTGCCATCGAGCAGGACGATGCGCTTGCCATCGCTGGTGGTGCCGAGATCGCGCCCGGCACGCAGGTCGCGGGCGACCGCCTGCGGCTTCTCCGGGTGAGCGATGGCGCTGGACGTGGTGAATTTCGGCGGCTTGCGCATGCCCAGCCGGTAGACATGGGCACGCATGCGCTGGGCGACGTGACGATCCTCCAGGCCGCTCTCGAACAGGGCCGCCGGCTGGATCAGTTCGCCGATGGTCAGGGTCAGGTGGGAGCGGTCGCGACTGAGCATCTCGCGCGGCAGCATCAGGGTCGCCAGCGGCTTGGCCAGCATCGAAATCCCGTAGAAGGCCGACGAGTTGCGGGCGGCGATGTGGATCGGCAGGACCGGCGTACCGGTCTTGCGGGCAAACCGCAGAAAGCCATCCGACCAGCGACCGTCGCGGACGCCGTTCGGACGCAGCCGGCTGACCTCACCGGCCGGGAACAGGATGACCACTTCTTCCCGCGCCAGACAGCGATAGACCTCGCGCACCTGGGCACCCCCGGTGGCACCGAACACCTCGCACGGCACCAGCAGGGGGGCCAGGCCGGACAGGCGGGTCAGCACCTGATTGGCCAGGATCCGGACATCACGCCGAACCGAGCCGACCACTTGCAGCAGGACCAGGGCATCGATGGCCCCCAGCGGATGATTGGCGACGATCAGCAGTCGGCCTTCGGACGGGATGTTTTCGAGATCGGTCAGGGCCACCCGATAGCGGGCACCGAGACACTCCAGGGCACGTTCGACGTAATCGAAGCCGACCTTGCCTTCCAGTCTGGCGAGCAGGCTGTTGATGGCATCCTCGGCGATCACTTGCCGCAGCAGGCCGACCATCGGCTTGCCGATGACACGGCCCGGCCCTTCCGCGAGTCGCGGAAAACGGCTGAACAGGCTCTTTTCGACACTGATCATGATCGCCGACCCTCCCGATGTGCGGCCAATGGCCAGTCTGCCGCTGGAATCTGAACTGCGGATGACAGATGGCGAAGGCCAGATCGATCCGTCTCGCGCTGGAATTCGTCAGCCAGACGCCGGACTGACCGACAGTCTGGCGTCGGGTGCCATGCGCGACGCCTCCGGCCGAACCGCCCGGACATCAATCAGACCGTTCCGGCGTCCAGATCGTGCCGTGCATGGCCCTGCCCGCTGCCGACAGCAGATGCACCAGGGCCGGAGCATAGGCATCCGGCTCGGGCCAACGACCCGCATCCTCACCGAACCAGGCCCTGGCGCGCAACCGGGTGCGCATCGGCCCCGGACGGAAACCGGCCACCCGCACCACGCTGTTCTCCAGTTCGGCCGCTGCGATCGCGATCAGGCCCTCCAGTGCCCGCACGGCCACGCCATAGCCGCCCCAGTAGGCGCGACCGGTCTGGTCCGGGTCGTCGATGGCGAACACCAGGGCACTGTCCGGCGCCCGCCGCAGCATGGGCAGACAGGCACGACTGAGCAACCAGGGTGCAAACAGGTTGACGTGCAGCGGTCGGAAGAAATCTTCGGGCGAGGTGTTTTCCAGTCCGGCCAGGCCCTGGAAGCTGGCCGCACAATGGCAGATGCCGTCGAGCCGACCATAGTTCTGTTCGATTCGCTCGGCCAGATCATCGTAGTCGGCGGGGCTGGCACCTGCCAGATCGAGCGGGTAGATGGCCGGGTCGCCACCCTCGGCGGCGATTCGGTCATAGACCAGTTGCAGCTTCGGCACCCGATGGCCGAGCAGGATCGGCTGGCCTCCGGCACGGGCGATGGCCAGGGCGGCGGCCGAACCCAGACCACCGGCGGCACCGGTGATCAGAATGACCCGCTGCGCCAGTGCATCGGCCGTGCTCGATTGCCCCGGATGATCTCCGCCGCTCATGAACCGGACGGGCTCGACTCGGCCACCAATCGCGCCAGTTCGCCGCTCTCCAGCAGTTCCAGGGTGATGTCGCAGCCGCCGATCAGCTCTCCCTGGATGAACAACTGGGGAAAGGTCGGCCAGTTCGAGTAGCGTGGCAGGGACGCACGGATCTGCGGCTCGGCGAGCACATTGACGGTGTGCAGGGATTGGCAGCCTGCGGTCCTCAGCGCTTCGACCGCGCGGCTGGAAAATCCGCACATCGGAAACTGCGGAGTGCCCTTCATGAACAGGACCACGGGATGGCTGCGAACGGTGTTCTCGATGGCTTCGGTCGCACTCATGCTGGTTGAACCCTCTGACGATGGGCCGTCCGGAACCTGACGATGACACGGACGACACGGTGGGAGAGGGTAGAATTGTAAGCCCTTCGCCGGACCGAAGCCCTGGCTTCGCCGGCACCCACCGTCCACGCCTCACCCCACGTTACGGAGAACCCGACCATGGCCATCGAACTGCCCGCCCTGCCCTACGCCCGCGATGCCCTGGCGCCGCACATCTCGGCCGAGACCATCGATTTCCACTACGGCAAGCACCACCAGACCTACGTAACCAACCTCAACAAGCTGATCGAGGGCACCGAGTTCGCTGATCTCGACCTCGAAGCGATCGTCCGCAAGTCCCAGGGCGGCATGTTCAACAACGCCGCCCAGGTCTGGAACCACACGTTCTACTGGAACTGCCTCAAGCCGGGCGGTGGCGGCGAGCCCAAGGGCAAGCTGGCCGAAGCCCTGGACAAGGCGTTCGGTTCGTTCGAGCGGTTCAAGGAACAGTTCACCCAGACCGCGATCGGCACCTTCGGGTCCGGCTGGGCCTGGCTGGTCCAGCGCGAGGACGGCTCGCTCGGCCTGGTCAGCACCGCCAATGCCGCCACCCCGCTGACCGGTCCGGACACCCCGCTGCTGACCTGCGATGTCTGGGAACACGCCTACTACATCGACTACCGCAATGCCCGGCCGAGATATGTCGAGGCGTTCTGGAACCTGGTCGATTGGGACGCGGTGGCGGCACGGCTGCGCTGATCGTCCCCGGCGACGGCATGCCTCCGGTGGTTGCCGATCCGATCCGGGTCGAGTCGCTCTGCTGCGGCTATGGCGCATCGCCGGCCGTGGTCGGGGTCGATCTTGATCTCGGACCGGGCCAGCTTGGCTCGCTGCTCGGCCCGAGCGGCTGCGGCAAGACCACCCTGCTGCGCGCCGTCGCCGGCTTCCACCCACCGAGCAGCGGCCGCGTGCTGCTGCATGGCCAGGATGTCACCGGCCTGCCGCCGGAGCGACGCCGGGTCGGCTTCGTATTCCAGGATCTGGCGCTGTTCCCGCATCTGACCGTGGCCGGCAATGTCGGTTTCGGCCTGCGTCGGCTGCCACGCAGCACCCGCGCCGAACGGATCGCCGAGACCCTGGCGCCGCTCGGGCTGGCCGAATTCGCCGAGCGCTACCCGCACGAGTTGTCGGGCGGCCAGCAGCAACGGGTGGCACTGGCTCGGGCACTGGCACCACAACCCGAACTCCTGCTGCTCGATGAGCCCTTCTCCAGTCTCGACGCCGATCTGCGCGGCAGTCTGCGGGAAGAACTGCGCCGCCTGCTGAAACGGCTCGGGATCGCGGCGCTGCTGGTCACCCACGACCAGGAAGAAGCCTTCAGCTTCGGCGATCGGGTCGGGGTGATGAACGGCGGACGCCTGCTTCAGTGGGACAGCGGCTTCGAGGTCTATCACCGGCCGGCCGATCCATTCGTCGCCCGCTTCGTCGGTGAGGGTCGGTTCCTGGGCGGTACCGTGGTCGATCAGCGGCAGGTCGATACCGCGCTCGGCCGGCTGATCGCCGGCAGGAACCTGCCCTACCCGCCGGGTTCACGGGTCCGGGTGCTGCTCCGACCGGACGATCTGCGTACCTGCGAGGATGATGGGCTCGAAGTCGAAGTCATCGATGCCAGCTTTCGCGGCGCCGAGCAGTTCTACACCCTGCGTCTGGCCAGCGGCGAGACGGCCCACGTCCTGCTGCCCAGCCACCAGCGCTTCGAGCCGGGCGAGCGGATCACGGTCTGCACCGACATCGAGCATGTGGTGGTGTTTTCGGGCGAGCCAGCCTGACCGGCGCCGGGCTTCGACCTGCCTGCTCGGTCCCACCTGCTCGGCACTCCTGGCGCGGGATGCCGACCGTGGTGTCGGATGCCACCCCGGCATGACCACCGGACCAGGCACGGTCACTCAGTCCGACCGATGGTCTCCGAGCAGGCCCTGCACCAGTGGTTCGACCTGGGTCTGCCGATCGAGCGCCTGACCGATCCGCCGCAGGGCCGCCGCCAACGGTTCGGGGTGATCGGCTCGAATCGTGGCATGACCGACCTTGCGACCGGGACGCGGAGATTTTCCATAGTCGTGCCAATGGCCGCCCGGTTCGGCCAGGATCGGTTCCGATGCCGGCAGCGTACCGATCCAATTGAGCATCGCTGCGCAGCCGATCGGCCGGGTCGAGCCGAGCGGCAGGCCCAGGATCGCCCGAAGGTGGTTCTGGAACTGCGAGCATTCGGCTGCTTCGATGGTCCAATGCCCGGAATTGTGGACGCGGGGCGCCATTTCGTTGGCCAGCACGACCCCATCGACCAGAAACAGTTCCAGCGCGAACACCCCGACGTAATCGAGGGCATCGGCCAGGCGCCGGGCGTGATCGAATGCCGTAGCCGTCACCGCCGCCGGCAGCACCGCCGGGGCCAGACTGGTCGCCAGGATGCCATCGACGTGGCGATTCTCGGTCAACGGCCAGGCAACGAAACCACCGCCAGCCTCACGTGCGGCCAACACCGAGAACTCGCGCTCGAACGGCACCCAGGCTTCCAGCACCAGGCCATGTTCATGCCCTCCCAGGGCATGCCAGGCGGGCTCGATGTCGGATTCGCTGCGCAGCCGGTACTGGCCCTTGCCGTCGTAACCGAGCCGGCGGGTCTTGAGCACCGCCGGCAGGCCGATGCGCGCCACCGCCGCCCGCAGTGATGCGCGATCGGCGACTTCGGCATAGGCCGCGACCGGCACACCGAGCGTATCGAACAGGCGCTTCTCCGCCAGCCGATCCTGCGCCAGTGCCAGCGCACGCGGCGCCGGAAACACCGGAATCCGCTCAGCCAGCCACTCGGCACTGTCGGCCGGGACATTCTCGAAATCGAACGTGGCGACATCGACCCGAGCGGCGAATTCAGCCAAGGCGTTGCGATCGCGATAATCGGCGATCAGTTGTGGCACGAACTGGCCGGCACAGGCATCCGGGGCTGAATCGAGCACCAGGAAGCGCAGACCGAGCGGCGCACCGGCCAAGGCCAGCATGCGCGCCAGTTGCCCCCCGCCGAGAATTCCGACCGTGGTGCTCACGCGGGCGGCGGCGATCGCGGATCGAGCGCGGCGAGCACGGCTTCGGTCTGTTCGGCACGGAAGCGGCCCAGTGCGGCAGCGATCGCCGGGTGCTCGGGCGCCAGGATCGCGGCAGCGAACAGCGCGGCATTGGCCGCACCCGCCGGGCCGATCGCGAAGGTCGCCACCGGCACCCCGGCCGGCATCTGGACGATCGACAGCAGCGAGTCGAGGCCATTCAGTGCCTGCGAGCGCACCGGCACGCCCAACACCGGCACCGCCGTCTTGGCCGCCAGCATGCCGGGCAGGTGCGCCGCACCGCCGGCACCGGCGATGATTGCCCGCAGGCCGCGACCACAGGCGGCCTCGGCATAGCCGAACAGACGATCGGGCGTGCGGTGCGCCGAAACCACGGTCACTTCATGGGCGATGCCCAGATCGGCGAGCCGCTGACTGGCGACCTGCATGGTCTCCCAGTCGGAACGGGAGCCCATGACCACACCGACCAGAGGCGGGCCGTTCGGAGGCGGAAGGTCGGAACCGAGGGTCATGACGCCGCAGCGCCTGCTGCCGGCCGGCGAGCTACGACCGGAGTGTGATCGTGATCGTGGTTGTGGTCGCGATCGTGACCCTGATCCGGTGCTGTCCGGCCAATCGCGTGGCAGGGCTGCACCGATGCCACGTACTGCTGTGTCGGGCGAGGCATGTTCGGACGCCGGTGAGCGGGCTGCGGACCAGGCCGTATTGTAAGCACAAGCCCCGCCTGAGAGAATTCCCGCATCGTCGCCAATCTCAATCTCCGTGGATCGCCGCCTGCTCGATATCCTGTGTTGCCCTTCGACCCGACAGCCGCTGGCCCTGGCCGGCCCGCGCGAACTGGAGGCGCTCAATCGCGCGATCGCCGCCGGCTCGGTCCGCGATCAGTCGGACACCCCGGTGAGCGCATCGCTCGCCGCCGCCCTGCTGACCCGTGACCGGCGGCTGCTCTACCCGATCGAGGACGACATCCCGATCCTGCTGAGCGAACGGGCCATCGCCAGCCAGGGGATCGCGGACTTCCCGCAATGACCGCGACGGATCTCCGGCCGCCGCGCCGGACCGCACCACCCGATCTTAGACCACCCGATCTGCGGCCATCCGACCGGAGCCCGCGACCATGACCGACGCGCCAGACAGCCGCGATTCGGCCCAGACCCGGCAGAGCCTTGCCGCGCTGGGCCAGACCCTGCGGCTCGGCCTGATGCCGGCATTGCACAGCCTGTTCGACGCCCTGGATGACAGCCTGTTCGAGTTGGCCCAGCACAGTCGGCAAAGCGAGTCCCAGCCGTTCTACTTCGACGGCATGCGTGCCTGTCGTAAACACCGGGAAACGGCCATCGAGCACTTCCTCGACGCGATCGGCGACGGTTTCCCGGAACCTCTCCCGAGCACCGGAACCCGTGCCGACCTGGGCCTGCTCGACCACGACGCACTGGAGCAGCACCTCGCCGTATCGAGCATGAACCAGCGCGCCGAGCGACGCTTGCACGACCTGCTCCAGCCGCTGACCGGGATGCTCGCCAGCCTCAGCGGCGCCGATGATCTCCGTGTGGAGGACAACCCATTCGCACCAGCGCGTCTGGTCGCCTGCTTCGAGCGCGCCATCGAACCGATCCCGCTGCACATCGAAGTCCGGTTGATCCTGTTCAAGCTGTTCGAGCGCACCGTGGTGCCCGAACTGGAGCCCGCCTATCGCCGCATGATCGCGCACCTGGCTGCTGACGGCATCGAGCCTCGCCTGGCCTCACCCTCGCCGGCAACGACCCGCCGTCCGGCCGCCAACCGCGCCCGATCGACCGCCACCAGCCCCGTCACCCCAGACAGCGAACCGCCGGTGCGGGAGCCGATGCCCGGAGAGGCATCGCTGCTGGAACTGCTGGTCGAACTGATCGCCCTGCGCGAAGGCATGCCGCCAGCCAGCGCAAGCCTCGGCGAGCGCCACCCGTCGGCGGCATCGTCCGCTGGCCACAGCCAGGCCGGCGTTACACCGCAGGCACCCAGTCAGCCGCTGGTGCAGGCGATCGAGCGGGCCGCCCGACGGATCGCCGAGGGTGGCAAACTGCCACCGCCACGCCAGTTCGCGGCCCAGATGCTGGCCGAGGCGCGGCTCGGTGAGGATGGCCGGGTCGCCGACCCGGTCCACACCGCAATGGTCGATCTGGTCGGCCGCCTGCTCGACGCCCTGCTCCAGGACCGCCGGGTGGCACGACCGATGCAACCCGTGCTGCATCGCATGCAGGCACCGCTGACCCGCGTCGCCCTGGACAACCCGCGCTGTCTGTATGACGCCGACGATCCGCTGCGCAAGGCGATGAACCTGCTGGCCGAGACTGCCCTCGGCTGGTGCCGCAGCGCAGACCCGGAAGAACGCCTCCTGCGCCGCATCCAGGACGCAGTCGATACCTACGCCGCAGCACCGATCGGCGATGAGGCCAGCCGCTCGCTCGAACGGCTCACCGAGTTCCTGGAAAAACAACAACGACGCTCCGACCTGGCCGAGCAGCGGGTGATCGAATCGGCAACCGGCCGTGACCGGCTCGCCGCTGCGCGTCGGACCGTGCATCGGATGCTCGCCGAGCGACTGGCCGGCACATCGGTTCCGAATTGGCTGGGCAGCCTGCTGTCACGCCCCTGGACCAATTATCTGGTGCTGCTGTGGCTGCGCAGCGGCGAGTCTTCGACCGCCTATCGCGACGCGCTGGCCTTCGTGGACGCCCTGCTGTGGTGTGCCGATGCCGGCCACGATGACGCCGACCGCCAGCGGCTGCGGGCACTGCTGCCGACGCTGGAAAGCCAGCTTCGCACCGGCCTCGCGACCGTTGCCTGTCACGACGGCGAGATCGAACAGGTGCTGTCGGAATTGCGCGCCTTCATCAGCTATCGGCTCGGACAAGCGCCGAAGCCGAGCTTCCTCGAAGCCGAAACCGCATCCGGCGACGTCCCGCACTCGGCGCCGGTCGAGTCCGACATCGACCAAGATCAGCCGCGTCCGGAAGACCTCGACCCGGACCTGCTGAGCCGGCTCCAGTCGCTCAAACCCGGCATGTGGTTCGAGTTTGGTCCGCTCGAAAGCGAATCCACCGAGCGGGCCAAGCTGTCCTGGATCAGCCCACACTCCGGCCGCCTGCTGTTCGTCAATCGCAATGGCATGCGGGTGGCCGATCGCCGCCCGGAGGAAATCCTGCACGAACTGGAGCGCAACCTGGCGCGCGTCCTGGAAGACGCCAACCTGCTGCAAGCCGCACTCAACCGCGTCGCCGAACAGTTTCGCAGTCAGATCGGCCTGCTCCGTCGCAACCACGACGCCTGACTCCCAATCGAGCGGCCATGACCCACGACTGCCCACCGCCCAGCGCAGCGATCGCCCTGCCTCCCGCGAGCACGATCGCCGACGATGTCGCCCGAGCGCTCGCCGAAGACCTTGGCACTGGCGATGTGTCGGCCGCCCTGGTTCCGGATCGACCCTGTCAGGCCGTGCTGACCGCCAAGGAACCGTGCGTATTGGCCGGTTCAGCCTGGTTCGACGCCTGCTTGCAAAGCCTCGACCCGGACGTCGAGATCATCTGGACCGCCCGTGACGGCACCGCGATCGCCGCCGGCGCCAGCCCATGCCGGATACGCGGCCACTCCCGCGCCCTGCTGAGCGCCGAACGCAGCGCGCTCAATTTCCTGCAAACCCTGTCGGCAACCGCCACCACCACCGCCCGCTACGTCGCCGCCATTGCCGGCACCCGGGCACGCCTGCTCGACACCCGCAAGACCTTGCCTGGGCTGCGCGCCGCCCAGAAATACGCGGTTCGGGCCGGCGGCGGCGGCAATCATCGCATCGGTCTGCATGACGCGGTGATGATCAAGGAAAATCATATCCATGCCCTCGGGTCGATCGCCGGCGCGGTCGCCAGCGCCCGCCGCCGATACCCAACACTGCCGCTGATCGTCGAGGTCGAAGACCTGGACCAGCTCGAACAGGCCCTGGCTGCCGGCCCCGACCGCATTCTGATCGACAATTTCCGACTGGCCGACATGCGTCGCGCTGTGGCCATCGCCGCCGGGCGCATCCCGCTGGAAGCCTCGGGCGGCACCGAACTCGACGCGATCCGCGCGATCGCCGAGACCGGCGTCGATTTCATTTCGGTCGGCGCGCTGACCAAGCACGTCCGGGCGATCGATTTTTCCTTGCGCTTCTCGGACCGTCACGACTGAGCCCCGGCCGACCGGCGGTCATCGATGGCGATGATCAGCCGGCCAGCACGTCCAGGACCGCCGACTCGGCGGTATCGGACACCTGTTCCGCCTGACCCAGCCCACGCCAGAGCACCAGCCGCAGCGCCCCGGACAGCGATTTCTTGTCCAACCGCATCCGAGCCAGCAGCCGCTCGGGTGAGGTAGTCGGCGGACGCCGAGTCGGCAGGCCGAATCGGGCGAGCAGTTCGGCCAGCCGCTGACCATCGGCCTGCGGCGCCCGGCCGAGTCGATGCGACAGTTCGGCCGCCAGCACCATGCCGACCGCCACCGCCTCGCCATGCAACAGTCCGCCATAGCCCTGCTCGGTCTCGATGGCATGACCGAAGGTGTGGCCGAAGTTGAGCAGGGCGCGTTCGCCCTGCTCGGTTTCGTCGCGCGCCACGACCGCCGCCTTGTGCTCGCAACTCCGGGCGATGGCCTCGACCAGGGCGTCCGGATCGCGGGCCAGGAGCGACTCGACATTGGCTTCCAACCAGGCGAAAAACGCCTGATCGAAGATGGCACCATACTTGACCACCTCCGCCAGCCCGGCCCGCAACTCCCGATCCGGCAGGGTCGCCAGGGTGTCGGTATCGGCCAGCACCGCCGAGGGCTGGTGGAAGGCACCGACCAGATTCTTGCCCTCCGGCAGATCGACGGCGGTCTTGCCACCGACCGAGGAATCGACCATCGCCAGCAAGGTGGTCGGCACCTGCACGAAGCGCACACCACGCATCCAGCAGGCCGCCGCAAATCCGGTGAGATCGCCGATCACGCCCCCACCCAAGGCGATCAGGGTGGCATCTCGACTGGCACCGAGTGCCGCCAACGCGGTCATCAACTCGCCGAATCGACCGAGATTCTTTTCCGCCTCCCCTGGCGGCAGGATCAGGCAGGCGAGTTGCTTGTCGGCAAACGCCGAACGCACCTGCGCCAGATAGTGCGGAGCGACATTCCGGTCGCTGACGATCAGCACATGGCGGCCCGACGCCAGACCGGCCAGACCGTCCGCATCGGCCAGCAGGCCGGGACCGATGCGGATCGGATAGCCGCGCTCACCGAGTTGGACGTCGAGGGTATGCATCACGTGGTCTCCGGACGTTGCCAGTGCTGCTCGATCGCCGCACAGAGTTGGAACAGTTGCCGGGTATAGGAGCGGCTGCCGCCCTCGAACACCAGATCGGCACAGTGCGCGTACAGTGGATCGCGCTCACTGGCCATGGCCCGCAAGCGCTGTTCGCGATCCGGCGTCCGCAGCAGCGGCCGACTGGTGTCGCGACGCAGTCGGCGCAATTGCTCATCGACATCGACCTTCAGATGAACCACGAATCCGCGCTCGGCGATCCGACGACGGCTGTCGGGGTCGAGCACGGCACCGGCACCGGTCGCGATCAACAGGCCACGGTCATCGCACAGTGCCGCGATGGTCTGCGCCTCACGGCAACGGAAGCCGGCCTCCCCTTCGCACTCGAAGATGGTCGCGATGGTGGCACCGGTGCGCCGCTCGATCTCCTGATCGGCATCGATGAAACGCAAACCCAACTGCCGCGCCACCCGCCGACCCATCGAGGTTTTTCCGGCGCCGGTCGGACCGACGAAGATGATGTTGGGTGAGGGGTTCATCGGCGAACGGCGTGGCGCGTGCAGCGCATCGGGGACGTGACAGGCGAAGTGGCAGTGGAATCGGCCGTTACACTACCAAACAGCCGATCCCGAACGCACCTGCGATCGGACCGTGGGTGGATTCCCCAGACCTGGATTCGCCCGATCACCCAGACCCGCAACCGGAGGCCGGCAATGGCACGCAAACGGATCCTGATCGCCGGTGCCGGCGATGTCGGACGGCGCCTCGGTCGGCGGCGCGCCGCGAACGGCGATGCCGTCTGGCTGCTCCGACGGCGACCGATCGAACCGGACCTCGCCGGCATCCGAACCCTGTCCGCCGATCTCACCAGCGGCGCCGGCCTCGATCACCTGCCGTCGGAGTTCGATGCCATCGTGTTCTGCGCCGCCCCCGATCAGCGCGAAGAAGCGGCCTACCGTCGGCTCTACCTCGACGGCCCCGCTCGCCTGCTCGACGCCCTGCCGACCAGTCCCGAGCGCTTCCTGATCACCACCTCGACGGCGGTCTACGGCGAAGACTGCGGCGAGTGGGTGGACGAGGCCACCCCGGCACGGCCGCGCGAATTCAACGGCCGCGTACTGCTCCAGGCCGAACAGGCGCTCGCCAGTCGGCTGACTGGCGCGCTGGCCGTTCGCCTGTCCGGCCTGTACGGACCCGGCCGCACCCGGATGCTGGCACGCGCGCGCTCCGGCGACCCCGGAACCCGGCGCTGGGGCAACCGCATCCATGTCGAGGATGCCGCCAGCGCCCTCGATCGCCTGCTCGACATCGACGCGCCCCTGCCGATCTACCTTGCCAGTGATGACCGACCCGCGCGCGACTGTGATGTCCTCGCCTGGCTGGCTCGGCTCCAGTCGTCCCGTGCCGAGGATCGGACTCACGATCGGACCCACGATCGAACCCTTGACCCGCCCCCTGACGCGACCTCTGAGACGCCGCCCGATGGCCCGGACTCCGGCCGTCGGGTCGCCAATGCCCGGCTGCGCGCGACCGGCTGGCAGCCGCGCTTTCCCGACTTCCGCGCCGGTTATTCCGCCCTGCTCGACAACACCGCCGGCCCCGACTGAGCGATCGGCAGCCGCTGGGCATCGAGGGTCAGGGTCAGATCGGCCCGCCCTGGCAGGGTGTCCATCATCGCTCGGCTGATCCGCTCGAAGGCGTGTACGAAGCGCTCGACATCGGCGCGCGTCATCGCTCGGGGCGCACCACGGGCATGCAATGCCTGCTCCTGCTGCCAGCGCCACTCCAGCACCACCTCGAAACCCGGCGGCCGCAGATAGAGCAGGCGATCGAAGCGTCGCCACAGGGGTCGATAACCCGCCAACGCCTGATTGCAATAGCGTCGCCAGCGACCGTCCGGATCCTGTTCACGCTCCAGCGCATTGATCGGCTCGACCAGATCGATGTCCCGCTGCGGCTCGGCAGCCAGACACCACCCCTCGAATACGATCAGTGCCACCGGCCCGGTCACCTGCGGCCAGCGCGAAGGCGGCAGACGGGTGTCGCGGCCCTTGTCGAAACGCGGCACCGACAGCGACTCACCGACTGCCAGACCGGCCAGACGGTCAAGCACGTCCAGTGCCAGACCGACATCGTGGCTGCCCGGCGGCCCGCGCGTCGCCAGCAGCGGATGCAGCCGACGCGCCAATCGGATGCGCTCGCTGCGCAGCAGGTAGAAATCATCCAGCGACAACGCCAGGGCGGTCAGACCACGGCCTCGGGCGTGTACCACCAGTTGTCGGGCCAGGGTCGATTTGCCGCTCCCCTGCGGCCCGGCCACCGCCAGCACCGGCATCCGGCGACCCGCAGCCAGCGCCCAGTCCAACACCTGCCGCACCAGCGGCTCGGGCCAGGCATCGAGATCGGTTTGCTGCACGCGCGTCGTCACCGCGCGACAATAGCGCATTCGCAACGGCCAACCGACATGAATCCAACACCGCTCCCCACCGAAGCCCTGGAAACCTTCCGCCGCCTGCTACGTGAAGCCAGCGAATCCGGCGACCCGGAACCGACCGCCATGACCCTGGCCACTGTCGATGCCCACGCCCGACCAACCGTCCGGACCGTGCTTCTGAAGGGCGTCGATGAACTGGGCTTCGTCTTCTACACCAACTACGAAAGCCGCAAGGGCCATGAACTGGCCGGCAACCCGAACGCCGCCCTGCTGTTTTTCTGGAAATCGCTCAGGCACCAGGTGCAGGTTCGGATCGAGGGTCCGGCTGCCCGACTGACCCCCGTGGAATCGGACCGCTACTTCGCCAGCCGACCGCGCATGAGCCAACTCGGCGCCTGGGCCTCCCTGCAATCACAGACCCTCGACCGCCGCGAGACCTTCGAGAACCGGCTCGCCGACTACGAGCGCGAATTCGCCGGTGGCGATGTCCCGCGCCCGCCACACTGGGGCGGTTACCGACTCAGTCCGACCCGGATCGAATTCTGGTACGGCGCCGAATTCCGCCTGCACGAACGCCACCTCCACGAGCACGGCCCGGACGGCTGGACTACGCGCATGCTCTATCCCTGAGCCCGGCCTGCCCACGATCGGGCAGCACCGGACCGACCGGCGGACCACGCCAGCCGAGCACCGCCCACGAACCGCCTCCGAACGGCACTCGTTGCCGAATGATCGCCTGCCGCCGCCCCCAGCCGATCCACCTCGCGGAGACTGATCGTGATGCCCGCGCGTCGCATCCCCGCCAAACAGAAGCGACATCAGGGCCTGGGCTGACAAGACGGGCAACGACCCGACTCGGCGGACGGCAAAAACTCTTATACTGGGCAGTTGGCGTGGTCGCGACGCTGGTCGGCGAGCGACATCGGCCGGACCCGTTCGAGCGAACCCGGCCCTGCCAGTTCGATCGAACACGCCCGGCCTGCCTGACAGGCGCGCTGATCGTGGCGCCGAACAGGTACGGCCATGGCAGGTTCGCGCTCACCGCATGGCTTGCCAGCCACCCCGCATCCCGCCAATGCCCACCGCCAACGAGACCCACAACCCGATGATCATCCACGCCCACGCGCTGGGCCAGGCCCCGGTAGACCTCTGGCACCTGGACGCGCGCGAACGGCTGCACCGCATGCTCGACCGCATCCCTGGCCTGCGCTGGTGCGAAGACCCATCGAGCCTGCCCGCCGACGCCCAGGTGCTGCTGCTGCGCGCCGACTACCTGTTCGAGGTCCGCACCCTGACCGCCATGGCCGAGCGCCGCGATACCGCCCTGCGCTGCCCACGCGACGGTCGGATCGCCGCCATCATCGCGCCGGCCACCCAGGCCCAGGAACTGCTGCCGGTACTTGCCGAGGGCGGGTCGGCCGCCGATGGTCTGACCGTGATCGAGCCGGACGCCCTGGGCGGCTTCGACCGCACCCTGCGCCGCAACGAGGCGCCGCTGTTGGAACCGATCACCGCCGAAAACCGCTCGCAACTCGAAAATCGCCTGTACGGCAACGCCTACAAGGGGATCACCGACCTGGTCACCAAATGGCTGTGGCCACACCCGGCACGCCACGGCGTGCGGCTGTGCGCGCGCCTCGACATCAGCCCCAACATGGTCACCGGCTTCGGCTTCCTGCTGATGCTGGCAGCCAGTGTCCTGTTCCTGAACGGCCATTACGCACTCGGCCTGGCGCTCGGCTGGCTGATGACCTATCTCGATACCGTCGATGGCAAGCTGGCTCGGGTCACGGTTCGTTCCAGCCGGTTCGGCCATGTGCTGGACCATGGCATGGACCTGCTGCACCCGCCGTTCTGGTATGTGTTCTGGGGCATGTCGCTGACCGACTTCCAGCCGGTTCTCGGACTCGACCAGAACGCGCTGTACTGGCTGATCGGTGCCGGTTACGTACTCGGCCGCCTGATCGAGGGCGCATTCGATCACATCCTGCGGTGCAGCGTGTTCATCTGGCGACCGTTCGATGCCTACTTCCGGCTGATCACCGCGCGTCGCAATCCCTGTCTGATCCTGCTGACCGCCGGACT
>DIHI01000094.1:21651-24653 GCA_002420085.1 Lysobacterales bacterium UBA5700
CCGTGCTCGCCGTGCGCCTGCTGCAAGGCTTCTGGCATCGTGCCCGGCACGGGCGCCTGCGCTCCTGGCTGGCCGACGAGAACCGGGCGCGTGCCGAGCATCCTCGGGCATTCGCGACCTTCTCCGGCACCCGCGCCGCCTATGCCAACGCCGACTGACCCTGCACCCGATCCGGATCGTTTGACCGCCCTGACGGCCGCCGGCATCGGATCGGATCCGGTACTCGACGACAGCGTCCAGGCCCTGCTCGCCGTGATCGCTGCCCGTCACGGCACCGCACTGGCAGCCGTGCTCGCCTATGGCTCCTACCTGCGTGGCAAGCGCGATACCGTGCTCGACTTCTACGTCGTGCTCGACGATTACCGCAGCCTGCCGCTCTGGCAGCGGCCGCTGGCCTGGGCACTGGCGCCGAATGTCTACCACATCGGCGCACCACTGGCCGACGGCCGGACGGTTCGTGCCAAGTACGCCGTGGTTACCCCGGCCCGGTTCCGGCATGGCACCGAACGCGAGTTCCACTCCTATTTCTGGGCGCGCTTCGCCCAACCCTGCAAACTGCTGTTCTGCCGCGACCCGGATGCCCGGACGACGGTCGTCACGGCACTGGCGGCGGCACCGCGTCGGTTCGCCCGGCTGATGCTGCCGTTGCTGCCCGCGCGGTTCGACAGCCGCGACCTCTGGCAGGGCGGCCTGAGCCTGACCTATCGTTGCGAACTGCGCAGCGAAAAACCCGGCCAGGCGGCCGCGCTGTACGACGCCAATGCCACGCATTTCCAGGCGATCACGGCGGCCCTGGCGGCAGAATGGCCCGAGATCGAAGCACTCGGCCAGGACCACTACCGGAACCCGCAC
This sequence comes from Lysobacterales bacterium UBA5700, assembly GCA_002420085.1. Classification (GTDB taxonomy): domain Bacteria; phylum Pseudomonadota; class Gammaproteobacteria; order Xanthomonadales; family Xanthomonadaceae; genus UBA11164. The sequence goes on from DIHI01000094.1 coordinate 22,504, forward strand.
GCCGGCATCTGGGCCGCACGCCGGGCACGACTGGGCTGGCAGTTGCGCGCCCTGCTCGGCAAATTGCTGTCCCTGGCGCGGGTAATCAAGGGCGCAACCACCTTCGAGGCGCCCCTGGAATACCTGCTCTGGAAGATCGAGCGGCACTCGGGAATCCGAGCCGAGCCCAGCCCGAGGCAACTGCGGCACCCATTGCTGTTCGCCTGGCCGCTGCTATGGCGACTGTATCGACGCGGCGCCTTTCGCTGAGCCGCGCAGGCGTCCCCGATGTCCGAACCCGTCAGCCCGCAGCCAGAATCCCCGCCGCCGCCATCGGCCATGCGCCGGATCCTCGGCAATTTCGGCCTGCTGGTGCGTGGTCGAGGCGTTGCCGCCCTGTTCGTGCTGGCCGCCACCGTGCTCACCGCCCGTACCCTCGGCCCGGCCGAGTTCGGCATGGTGATGCTGGTCCATGCCTATGCCCTGCTGGTCCGTGGCCTGGTCAATGTCCAGCCGTTCGAGTCGGTGGTTCGATTCGGTGTGCCCCTGCACGAGGCCGACGACAAGCCGGGATTGCGCCGCCTGCTGTGGTACTCGCTGCGGGTGGACATCGCCTGCGCACTGGCGGCGGTCGTCCTGGCCCTGCTGTTGGCACCGATCGCGGCCTGGGTGCTCGACTGGCCGCGCTCGGTCATGCTGACCGCCCTCGCCTACGGCCTGGTGCTGATCTGCACCGCCAGCGGGACGGCCACCGGCCTGCTGCGCCTGTTCGATCGCTTCGACCTGATCGGCCGGCAATTGGTGGTTGGACCGCTGATCCGACTGATCGGGGTGTTGATCGCCTGGGTTATCGATGCCGGCGTGACCGGCTTCGTCCTGGCCTGGGCGATCGGCTACGGCTGCGAACACCTGTATGCCGTCGTGGTCGGCTGGCGCCTGTATCGACGGCAGATCGGTGGCCGGCTGCGACCCGAACCGGGCGCGCCCCGGCAGGAGCCGATCCGCGGCCTTCGGCATTTCCTGTGGGTCACCTATTGGCAGTCCAACCTCGACCTCGCCGGCAAGCAACTGCCCGTGCTGCTGGCGGGCGCGGTCCTCGGCAGTGTCGGTGCCGGCCTGTTCCGGCTCGCCCAGCAGATCGCCAGTGTCCTGGCCAAGCCGGCGGCCCTGATCCGGCAGGTGGTGTTCCTCGACCAGACCCGGCTGCATCATCGCGGTGATCGCGAATTCGCGCGGGTCACGCGGCTGACCGCCCTGCTCGCAGGCGGCGGCGGCAGCCTGTTCGTGTTGCTCTCACTGGTCTTCGGCGAGCCTCTGCTGCGCCATTTCGTCGGTCCGGAGTACGCCGCCGCCGCCGGACTGCTGTCGGTGCTGCTGTTCGCCTCCACGCTCGATCTGGCCGCCGCTCCGCTGCGTTCGGCCGCCTATGCCATCGGCAAGGCCGGCGCCCTGCTGCGCATCAACCTGGCCAGCACGGCGCTGTACCTGGCCCTGTTCTTCCCGCTGACCTCGGCATTCGGCCTACTCGGCACCGGCGCCGCCGCAGCCAGTGCCGCCCTGGTGGCACTGGCCGGGCAGATCCACCTGCTGAACCGACCGCACCAGCACTGAGTCGAGCGGCCCTACTCGATCACCACCGCCGTGCCGCTGGCCGAGACCATCAGCATGCCATTGCCCTGGCCAAGCACCTCGTAGTCGAGATCGACCCCGACCACGGCATTGGCGCCGAGTGCCTGGGCACGCTGGGCAAGCTCGTCCAATGCGATCTCGCGCGCCTTCTGCAACTCACGCTCGTAGGTGGCCGACCGGCCGCCGACCAGATCGCGGATTCCGGCGAACAGATCCTTGAACAGATTGGCGCCGAGGATCGCCTCCCCGGCGACCACACCGCAGTAACGGGTAATCCGTCGGCCATCGATGCCGGGCGTGGTGGTGATCAGCATGCATTCCTCCGTCGGGGTCGATGACAGCGAGCGCCGTCTTGAAATCCGGCCACCGGCAGGCTACCACGTGCCCGCAGCCGATACCGCCGCGCCCCGACAAGACACCCGACAAGACAGATGTCGTCCGATTGCGTCCGCGCCAGTCGGTAAAATGCAGACACCGAAGTCTGATCGTGCCGAACAATCGGCGTCCTATCGCATCAACTCCTCTCAGTGGATGGTCATAAG
>DIHI01000016.1:0-280 GCA_002420085.1 Lysobacterales bacterium UBA5700
CCTTGACCAGGCCGAAAGCGGCGCCGATGCAGACGAACAGGAGTCGGGTCGCCCAGAACGCCGCGGCCATAGCCAGGACCGCGCAGGCCGCTGCGACCAGCACCAGGGCGATCACGATGCCCCGGCGGTAACCGACCAGCGGCATCATCGAGGCCAGCAGGAACGAGGCCAGGGCCACCGGAATATCCTTGAACCCTTCCAGGGTGCCGGCCTGGGCCTTGCTGACCCCGAAACTCTGGATCGATTGCAGGATGACCGTGCCGACGCTGTTCATCAGCAC
>DIHI01000016.1:458-9267 GCA_002420085.1 Lysobacterales bacterium UBA5700
TCGCGGCCGCCCGCCGTTCGGAGGTCAGAACCGATAGGTCAACGATGCCTCGAAGCTGCGACCTTCCAGGGGACGACCCAGGAACACATTGTCGGTGACACCACCGCCGATGACGCGGGCATTGCCCTCGGTCAGGGCCAGTTCGTCGGTCACGTTGATGCCCTGCACACGAACCTCCCAGTGGGTGCCGACATAGGCCACGGCACCGAAGTCGAGGGTGTCGTAGGACGGCAGTTCCTGCTGGTTCTCGATGTCGGAGAAACGATCGCCGACATGGGTCCAGGTCAGGAACAGACGGAAGTCGGCGAGCCGAGTCGGGATGAGGTAGCTCGGGGTCAGCCGGAACTGCGCCTGCGGCTGACGCCGGACCTGATTGCCACTGTTGTCGCCGAAATCGCGGTACTCGGCATCGACCCAGTTGCCGGTCAGGCTGATATCGAAGTTCTCGAACGGCCGCAACTGACCCTCGAACTCCAGACCGTAGGCGCGAGCGCCGCCGATTCGGGTGATGTTCTGACCGTCGGCGAACAACTGGAACTGGAGACCATCGAACTCGTTGTAGAAGCCGGTCAGGAACAGGCTGTACAACGGGGTGGCGGTCTTCAGACCGAGCTCGTACTGATCGACGTCCTGGGTGTTGTCCTGGCCGTCACGCAGGTTGTCGAACTGCGGGAAGAAATAGCCGGAATTGATCCGTGCGAATACGCTGGTGTTCTCGGCCAGTTTGTAGTTCAGGCCAGCGGTCCAGGAGTAGTCGGTGTCCTCGAAGTCGATGACCCGGAAGCTGCCGTTCGGCACCGAGGCATTGTTGTTGTGCAGGGTCAGCGGATTGCCATCGAGATCGAGGTTGCCGACGTTCTCGACCATGCCGTCCACGGTCTGCCGCTCGACCCGCAGGCCGAGGTCGAGCCGCCAGCGCTCGTCGATTTCCCACTCGTCGGCGATGAAGCCGGCGATGTTGTCGCCGTCGTAGTCGGCGTTGAGCGAGAAGAACGAGGCGCCGTTGAAACCATCACGGGTCACCCGCACGCCGTTGTCGAGTTCGACGTCGATCCGACGGGCATTCGGCTCGGCGGTCAGCAGCATGCTGTTGCCGAGGAACCAGCGGTCCTTCGAGGAGTAGTCGGCATAGTAGGCGCCGATGGTCAGGGTGTTGCCGGTGAACAGTTCGCGTGAGAGACGCAGTTCGTTGGTGAACGATTCGAGTTCCTTGTCGACCACCCAGAAGCCAGCGGCGATCACCTGCTGGCTGCCGGCGACCGCGCCGCCACCATTGACGAATCGGGCGCTGCCCGCGGTCGCTGGTCCACCGGCCGCCGCCAGCACGGCGGCATCGGCATTGACCGCTGCGATGGTGCCGGCGATGAAGCTGTCGAGGCTCTGCGGGTTTGGCCCGGTGAACAGGCCATTGGTCGGGGCATCACCGTTGAGGTAGTGCGTGCGGTTGCTCAGGGTCCAGCCGCCGAATTCGAGATCGAGCGTGCCGCCGACGCTGTCGAGGTCGATGCCGCGACCATCGGCCAGATCACGCGAGATCGTGCCCGGCGTAGTGCCCGGCGAGACTTCGATATCGACGAACCGGAAGTCTCGACCGAGCAGGGTGTCGGTGGTCGGATCGAAGCCGGGGAAGCCCGAGATGTCGCGTCCGTCGTTGTTGGAGATCAACGGAATGGCGGTGAAGAAGGCATTCTTGTCCTCGACATGGCGGCCGTAGAGGGTGAACTCGCCATTGTCGAAGACGTGACGCAGGGTGCCGCTGATCTGGCCGCCCTTGTTGGCGGTGAACTCGGTGTCGCGAACGCCATCGTCCTCGCGGTAGAAGCCGCCGATGCTGAAGAAGGTGTTGTCGGAAATCGGGCCACTGACGAAGCCATCGAAGCGATACAGCCCCTCGCTGCCGACCGTGCCACGCGCGACGCCCTCGAACACCTCGCTGCCGCGCTTCTGGATGATGTTGACGGTGGCACCCGGCTGACCGTTGGAGAACACCGGGCTCGGGCCGCCGCGCAGCACTTCCACCCGTTCGATGGTTTCGTCGATCCGGAACAGGGTCGAGTTCTCCAGGAATGACAGGGTCGGCGGCGGGAAGATCGGTGAGCCATCGATCTGGAAGGTCACGAACGGCGCGTCTGAACCACCGGGGAAGCCACGCACGTCGATGTTGGCACCGGACACGCCACCGCTGGGCTCGACCCAGACGCCGGGTACGATCTTCAACAGGTCGGCGGTGCTGCGCGGTGCCGCGTCGTCGATGTCCTCGGGCGTCGCGGTGGTGATCGAGAAGCTGGCATCGCGCTTGCTCAGGCCGCTGGAGCGCGCCGCGCCGCTGACGACCACGCTATCGAGCACCTTGGCGTAGTCATCGCCCTCAGCCGATCCGCTCGTGCTGCCCTGTTGGGCCAGTGCCGCAGCCGGTATCAACGCTGCCGCGATCGCCGCGCTCAGCGCCAGTTTCTTGCTATCGATATTGCCCATGATGAATCCCCTCCGCGTTGTGGTGTGGCAATCGGTCATGCGGATCCGCTCCGCTTCGTGTCAGGCGCTGTTGCGCTCGTTGGCGGTCGCGCTGAAACGCGCCGCGTCATCGCTCGACGTGGCCCGCCGCAGCGGAACCGTGTCGATGCGAAATTGGGACAGGCCGGCCAGCACGGCGTCGGCGCCCGGCAGGTCGCGACGATCGCCGATGCCAAGCGCGGTCATGCCGGCGGCCTTGATGGCGGCGATGCCGGCGGCGGCATCCTCGACGCCCAGGCAGGCATGCGGCGCGACCCCGAGGCCGCGTGCCGCCGCCAGGAAGATCGCCGGGTCGGGTTTGCCGGCCTCGATCCGGGCCGGGTCGGCGATGTAGTCGAACCGATCGGCAATGCCGAGCCGTTCGAGCACGGCCGGCGCGTTGCGGCTGGCCGAGGCCAGACCGATCCGGATGCCGGCTGCGCGCAGGGCGGTCAGGCACTCAGCCGCACCGGGCAGCAGATCGCCGGGACCGAGACTGTCGATCAACGCGCGGTAATGGCGGTTCTTGCGCTCGGCCAGGGCCAGTCGTTCGGATTCGGACACACGGCGACCCGCACTGTCCAGCAACAGATCGAGCGAGCGCATGCGATCGACACCCTTGAGGCGATGATTGCCGCGTCGATCGAAGGCGATGTCCAGATCGTCGGCCAATTGCTTCCAGGCGCGGTAATGCAGTTCGGCCGTGTCGGTCAGCACGCCGTCGAGATCGAAGATCACCGCCTCGAACGGCTGCGCCGACGCCAGCAACGGCCAGGCGCCGGCACTGGCCAGAGGCCGCTCGATCGCGGCATCGCTCGCCAGTCGAAGCGGCTGGCCGCGATCGAACACGGTCAGCGGCCCACCGTCGAGCAATCGGTACTCGACCCGAGCCGGCGATACCACAATCTCCAGCCGCCGCCCCTGCCAATGCAGGCGGGTGCGATAGCCGCGCCACCGGGCCGGCAGGCTGGGCGCGAAGTGCGGACCGGCCGGATCGATCCGCAGACCGAGAAAGCCGAACAGCAGGCATTGCCAGCTTCCAGCCATGGCCGCCATGTGGGCACCGTGGTCGCTGTTGCCATGGCGATCGTCGAGATCGACTGCGACGGTTTCCTCGAACAGGGTCAGGGCAGCCTCACCATCGCCGAGTTCGGCCGCCAGGATCGAGAACGGCGCTGCCGACAGGGTCGAGTCGTGGACGGTGACCCTGCTGTAGTAGTCGAAGCAGCGGCGTTTGACCGCCGGGTCGATGTCGGCACCATCCATCACCAGAGCCAGCACGACATCGGCCTGCTTGCAGACCTGATGGCGATACAGGGTCAGCGGGTGGTAGTGCAGCAACAGTGGATAGTGCTCGGCTGGGGTGTTGGCGAAATCCCACAGCGGCTTGCCCAGAAAGCCATCATCCTGCGGGTGGATGCCGAGCACGGGATCGTAGGGCAGATACATGGCCGTAGCCGCGACCCGCCAGCGCTCGACCTCATCGCTGTCGAGTTCGAGCACCGCCGCCAGCCGCGCCTGATCGGCCGGGCATTCGCGGCCGAGACGCTGCCAGGTGGCGACTGCGTGCAACAGATGCGCGCGCGCCATGCGATTGGTGTAGAAATTATTGTCCACCAGGGCCGAATACTCGTCCGGTCCGGTGACCTCGCAGATGCAAAACGCGCCATCCCGGCGGGCATCGAAGTGACCGACCTCCAGCCACAGGCGAGCGGTCTCGAACAACACCTCGGCGCCGGTCTCGGCGATGAATCGGAAATCGCCGCTGGCCTGCTCGTAGACCCGCAAGGCATGGGCGATCGCGGCATTGATGTGGTACTGCGCCGAACCACTCGGATAGTAGGCCGAGCATTCATCCCCCGAGATGGTGCGCCAGGCGAACAGGGCACCGCGCGGATGGTTCATCTCGCGGGCATGGCGGCGGGCGGCATCCAGGGTGTGCCGACGGTATTGCAACATGCCGCGCGCCAGCTCCGGCGCGGTCAGTGCCAGCACCGGCAGCATGTAGGCTTCGGTGTCCCAGAAATAATGACCTTCGTAGCCATCGCCGGTCAGTCCTTTGGCGGCGGTGCTGGTGAGGCCGCCGCGTCCGGTCGATTGCCACAGGTGGAACAGATTGAAGCGCAGCGCCCGCTCGGCGGCGGGATCGCCTTCGATCGCGCAATCGGCGCCACACCAGAATGCGGCCAGCGCGCGCTGCTGGTCAGCGACCAGCCGCTCGAAGCCCCGTTCTCCGGCCTGATCGAGTTGCGAGCGAGCGGCGGCCCGCAGCGTGGCATCATCGGCGGATCCATCCGCGCTGGCCGACGCGCTCCAGGCGTAACCGACCAGAACGTCGAGCACGATCTCCTGGCCATCGGCCAGCAGACACTCGACCCGACGGCCGGTCGCGACCTGCGGGTCGGCCGACCTGGCCACGGTGACAGCGGCGCGGTCCTGATCGACCACTCGAAGGCGTTGCACGCAAGCCACCCGGAACGCCCGATCCGGGGTTTCCTGGACCAGCCAGGCATCACCGCCGTCGAGACCACAGCCTCGGGTCTGCATGCCGATGCCCTGGCCGATGCCGATCCGTGGATCATCGCCTTGGGCCGGCGCCGCACGATCGGCCAGCAGGGCCAGCGACAGGGCAAGCTGCGCCTGCCCCTGTTCGACCCGCAGCCGCCAGCGCAGGGCCAGCAGTCCCGGTATCTCGGATGAGACCAGCCGCTCGCTCCGCAGGGAAACGCGAACACCATCGCTCAGGCGCCAGTCGGTGCGTCGCGTCAGCACTCCGCGACGCAGATCCAGTTCGCGTCGAAAGTGCCGGCAGGCATCGTCACCGGGGCGCAACACCCTGCCCTCTGCCGCCAGCGTGAACACGCTGCCGTCGGCGACCGGCAGCCGGGTGTCGGTGGCCGCCGCGAATCCGGGGAAGCGCTCGTGGTAATGAATCGGTGAGCGTTGATAGACCGGCGCCAGGAAGCAGCCGCCACTGCCACCCGCCTCCTCGCAGCCACCACGCACCCCGAGATGGCCATTGGCCAGGGCAAACAGGGTGCCGTAGTGGCCTTCCCGGTCAGCTTGATATCCAATCTGGCGAAGCCGCCAGGCCCGCTCGGAATGATCCGACCCGTCGTCCCGTTCAAGCCCGTCGGCGCGTTCGAGCCCTTCGACCGATGCGCAGCCATCGTCCAGGTCACCGGCTGCGGCTGGCTGCGGATGGCATTCGGCAGCATTGCGCTCGGCCGGCCTGGGCTCGATTGGATCGTGGATGTTGCGGCTTACCGGCATGACAGGGGCTGGATTGCGGGATGCGCGCCACCCTACGAAGCGAATGATATCGATGTCAAGGTATCGATATCACTGCCGCTTGCCGGTGCCCGCCCGACGCCGGAGGCACACCGTTACGGCGCAGCACCTGGCAACGACCAAGGCCGTAGATCGATTGAATATCAATGACTTATCGAAGCCGCAAGGCAGCATCCGGGCATCGGAGCAGGCAACCGGCTCGGTCACGCAACGGGCGTTCGGCCGATCGGATGCTGCGCCGCATCAGCGATCTGCGCGGGTCTCGCGGGCGGCTCAGGTGCCGCGCACCACCAGCCGGGTCGGCAGAATCTCGGAATGCTCCGGCTCGCCGGCGATCAATCGGAGCAGCTTGCGCGCCAGCAAGGTGCCGGCCAGATACAGATCCTGATGGATGGAACTGAGTGGCGGTACCAATCCGGCCCCGACCGCCGTGTCGTCGTAGCCGATCACCGCAACCTGCGCCGGCACGCCGAGACCATGTGCCTGCAGCGCGCGAATGGCCCCCATCGCCAACAGATCACTGCACGCAAATACCGCATCTGGCACGCGCTCACCCGCATCCAGTGCCGTCCGCATTGCCCGCTCGCCCGCCGGTGCGGTGAAATCATCGGCCTCCAGCACGGACGGCTGCACGCCCGCCGAGCGCAACGTCTCGGCAAAACCAGCAAGTCGCTCGCTGTTCTCGGCATGATCGAGGCTGCCGATGAACACCGGCCGTCGCCGGCCGAGGGCGAGGAAGTGCTCGGCGGCACTGGCACCCCCCTGGCGGTTATCGCTGCCGACCACCACGTGTTCGCGGCTGGCGCTCTGGGCACCCCAGACCACCATCGGCAACTGCCAGCGTTCGACCGAACGCACGGCGTCCTCATGGGCACCCTGACCGAGCAGGATCACCCCATCGGCGGCCTGGGTGGCCGGGGTGATGGCGTCATGACGGGCGCTCAACAACACGCTGTAACCGGAGCCGGTAAGTTCCTGGGTGATGCCGCCCAACAGATCCAACGGATACGGCCCGGACATCGGCCGCTCGGCCGAGGGCGGCATCTCGACGATCACGGCGATGGTGTGGCTGCGACGCAGACGCAGATTGCGAGCCGAGACGTTCAGGGCGTAGCCGTGCTGACGAGCGATCGCCTGAACCCGCGCCTTGGTGGCGTCGTTGACCAGGGGGCTGTCGGCCAACGCGCGGGAAACAGTGATCTTGGAGACCCCCGCCAGCCGTGCCAGATCGGCCATGGTCGGCCGTTGCTTGCCGGGGTGTGGTGTCGTGTGAACAAGCGCCGGAGCGGCACCCGGGGTGGGTTTTTCAGACTGCACGCAAGACCCATTGCCAACCGTAAGCGATTCAGTATACGTCGCCGACCGCCACCACCGTCGAAGCCGCGCCGACCGGATCGAAGTCAGCGAGCGACGCCTCGGATGGCAGCAGCCACACAGCCCACTTCGATCGCCGATCAGAAGAACGGATCGCCTTCGTCGTCCTGTTCCATCGCATCGACGATATCGGCAAGTTCCTGCTTGCGAGTGGCCGGGTCGGACAGGGCAACCGATACCCGCTCGGTACCGACTATCAGGTCGTTCAGCGTTTCCAGCCGCGCATCGATCAATCGGTCGATGTCGCTCGATTGCCTGATCCTGTAATTCACGTCCCGATCGATGACCCAAAGCAAGGCTTCGATGCGTTCATAGATTTCCATCTCAAGCGCATGCACTTGCTCCTGCAGAACACGGTTGTAGTGGCGCAGGCGCTCGCTGGGCAGATCAGCCAGAGCCTGCTGGTCGATATGCTCCATATCGATCTGCATGCTGAGCAGGTGCAACAGATCGTTGGCCTGGTACGCCTGATTGAGTTGCTGCATCTGCTCGGTCTTGCGTGCCCGCTCGTCGGGATCGGTTTCACGATCGGGGTGCAGACTGCTGGCCAGCTTGCGGTAGACATCACGCACAGACTGGCTCGCCGCCTGCGCCTCCTGCTGCATGCGCTCGGCACGCGAATTGCCGCGCCGCTGCTTGCCAGACGTGCGGGCACCGGCTGCTCTCGCGGCCTCCTGTTGTCGCTGTTGCTCCGCCAACTGCGCCTGGATGTGGCTGAACAGTTGCTCGGGGGTTTCCGCGTCATGCCCGCTCACCATCTCCGCTCCGAAGATGCCGGTCAACACGTCTTTGGTCATGTCCATGTTGAACGCGAGTTCCTCGTCCAACTGCTTCCGGTAGGAGACTTCGGCGTGGTGATCGTGGATCGCCTCCAACTCCGGATCGGGCTCGGAATCGAGCAGCATCTGCGCGCTGCTGCAAAGGAGTTCGATCAACGCCCTGCGCTGCCGCTTGGACAGGCTCAGCCCCTTGGGCGGCGTGCGCACCAATCTGTCGAGGAACAGCACCATTTCACGCCGCGCCGCAATGACACGCGCGCTGGTCGGCACCAGTTCTGCCGTGACCCGATCCAGCAACCGTGGACCTTCATCCTTCCAATGCTGCAACTTCGCGCGCGCCTTCACGATCTGGCCACTCAGACGGTTGAAGCTGCGCTGCTGCGGACTGAGTGCCCGCTTTTCCCTGTTGATCCGAACCAGCCCACCCTTTGCTTCAGCCTGCTCGGCTGGACTGAAATCGAAAAGCAGGGGCTGCTTCGGCGAGGTGTGAGACTTCGAGGTTTTCATGGGGCCAAGGTCTTTGATTGGGCTGGCAAGCGTGCGTGATACCTGCAGCCGTCGAACAGCAGATGGCAGCACCTTACATGTTCCGCCGATACTCCCCGCCCACCTCGTACAGCGCGTGGCTGATCTGGCCGAGGGAATGGGTCTTGACCGCTTCCATCAGGGCGGCGAACACGTTCTCGCGGCGGCGGGCGGTCGCTTGCAGAGGATGCAGTGGGCGGTCGGCCGGGCTCCCGTCATGACCGGCGTCGGCCATCGGCAGGATGACCGCATTGCGAATCTGCTGGAAGCGGCTGACGTTGTCGATCTGCTGGGCCTTTTCTTCCGCTGTCGAACGGATCAGTTCGATCGTGGTGACGATATCGCCG
>DIHI01000016.1:9411-9725 GCA_002420085.1 Lysobacterales bacterium UBA5700
GGCAGGCTGCCATCGTGCTTCTTCTGCTCATAGACCATCGATTCGTCCTGAATCTTGCCGCGCTGGTACATGGTATCCATCGCGCCGAGCACGCCGCCGCGCTCGCTGATCGCCTCGAACTCCGCGTAGACGGCCTCTTCGACGATGTCGGTGAGCCGATCGACGATGAAGCTGCCCTGCCAGGGGTTCTCGCAGAAGTTCAGGCCCAACTCCCGATTGATGATCATCTGGATGGCGACCGCTCGACGGACGGATTCCTCGGTCGGGGTGGTGATCGCCTCGTCATAGGCATTGGTGTGCAGGCTGTTGCAGTT
>DIHI01000016.1:9890-10114 GCA_002420085.1 Lysobacterales bacterium UBA5700
TACTTCATCATCTGGCTGCGCTCATTGGCGCCGTAGCGCTCGCGCATGGCACGCGCCCAGATGCGCCGCGCGACCCGACCGATGACGGTGTACTCCGGGTCCATGCCATTGCTGAAGAAGAAGCTCAGGTTGGGCGCGAAATCATCGATGTTCATGCCACGCGCGAGGTAATACTCGACGATGGTGAAGCCGTTGCTCAGGGTGAAGGCGAGCTGGCTGATCGG
>DIHI01000016.1:10382-10944 GCA_002420085.1 Lysobacterales bacterium UBA5700
CCAGGGTCTGGGCCTTGATTCGGGCGTAGACCTCGGGTTCGACCAATTGATCGCCGGTGACGCCGAGCAGGCCGAGGCCGAGGCCCTCGTTGCCATCCGGCAGACGGCCGGCGTAGGTCGGACGTGGCCGCTCGGCAAACATGGCATCGATCTGCTGACGTGCGGCGTCCCAACGGGCCTGATCTGCACGCAGGTATTTTTCCACCTGCTGGTCGATGGCGGTGTTCATGAACATCGCCAGGATGATCGGCGCCGGGCCATTGATGGTCATCGAGACCGAGGTGCTCGGGTCGCACAGATCGAAGCCGGAATACAGCTTCTTCATGTCGTCGAGGGTGGCGATGTTGACGCCGGAATTGCCGATCTTGCCGTAGATGTCGGGGCGCTCGGCCGGATCCTCGCCATACAGGGTGACGCTGTCGAAGGCGGTGGACAGGCGCACCGCTGGTTGGCCGAGACTGAGGTAGTGGAAACGGCGGTTGGTGCGCTCGGGCGTACCCTCTCCAGCGAACATTCGGATCGGGTCTTCGCCGGTGCGTCGGTACGGGTACACGCCGCCGGT
>DIHI01000035.1:0-8872 GCA_002420085.1 Lysobacterales bacterium UBA5700
CGGGAAAGCCTCGACCTGCGCCGACGGCTGCACCAGACCCTCGGCGACACGCCACCGACCCTGCGCGACCTCACCTACATATTGGACCGATTGGCCGACGCGGAACAGGCCGCTGGCCATGCGTCGGCCGCCGAAATCGCCCGCAACGAACACCGGGACACCCAGCGTCGGCTCGATGAGCAACTGAACCCGGCATCACCCGCTGATCCGGCCGATCAAGCCACCGGATCGGCGCCTGGGCAACCCCGACGTTCAGCGCCACCCGAGCCAGACGAACCGGTGTAGCCGGGGAACCACGCCTGAGCCACCGTGAGTCGCCAAACGAAATTGCGGCTTGGATCACATTTCACATGACCCGACTCACCTACGCTCGCCCACGCGGGTCACCTGGCAAGCCCCACGTTCGAGCACACCACGACAGGACCGGCACCGCACGTTCGCGCTTCACCACCCAGAGCACCATCGTCGGGAGCCCTCATGACCCAGAAGAACACCACCCCAGACCGCCCAGAGCAGGAGCACGGGGGCGATCGTCAGGACGCGGCCGCAACCGCCGAACAGGGCGCCAGCAGCAGCTATATTCCTACTCTGGAGATGATCACCTACATCGATTCCCGGGCGCGCGGCATCGAGTCTGCCGCCCAGCGTGGGCGATGGGTGTTCGCCATGCTGTTCCTGATTTCCATCCTCATGCTGTCCCTGGCGTTCTCGGAAACCTTGTCGTGGTCCCGCAAGATGGCCGAATCGGCCGAGCGGGAATGGATTGCCTCGCTCGACACAGCCGACGATGCCTGCGATGCAGCCTCCGGAAAGCTGCCGGAATGCCTCGACCCGGCCAGCGGGACAGCGCCTGGTGCAATCGCCGAGTCCGGGACCGTCCAGGATGGGACGGTCGAAGACGGGATGGTCGAGGACACTCCGGCGAACGGCCGCGCGTCGGTTCCGGATCGCCCCCGCGAGAGCACCGCCCCGAGCACCGGCCATGTCCGGATGGAACGCCGCTGTCCATTGGGAAGCTTTCCCGTCAATGATCGATGCGTCGAATACGACTACAAAACCATGCGCGATGGCCTGCCGTATGTACTCCGCGAGGAATACCTGAAGGTCTGGACCGACAGCCTGTTCTTCGACGTACCCCTGCTCGGAGTCCGATTCAACACCTCGGATGGCGGGGTGATCGGCTCATTCGCCATCCTGCTGTTCACCCTGATGGCCTGGTTCGCGACCCGACGCGAGAATCACCTGATCTATTACTTCATCAAAGACCTCATCGGCCCGCCGTTCAACCATGCCGATCGCGCCTACGCCCGAACCCTGATCATGTCCACCCAGATCTTCTACCGCGGCTGGCACGATGAAGCACTGCTGGCCCGTGACCTGGAGGCGCAAGACCCGGTCATCCAGAAAATTCAACGACCACACTTCAAATTGGCCCGCCGCCTGGCCGTGATCGTGTTCTGGCTGCCGAGCATCTCGATCATCTCCTTCCTGCTGAAGGATGTCTACTCACTGATGCTCGACTCGCCGTTCAGAGCCGGCGATGCCACGATCCTGCAAACCCTGATCGATAGCTGCGACAACCCGAACATCCTGGCCTGCGACTCGATCAGCGATGTCTTTTTCCGCCTGAGCTTCGCCGCCATCCTGCTCGCCATACAGATGCTGCTGGCATGGAAGATCCTGGCCTTCCAGAAAGGCACCGAGCACATGCTGACCTACATGCGCGAGAAGGAGTGGAAACTGCACCGTGACGATCCAGCAACCTGATTGGGATGATGTGCCGGGATTCGGGATTCGGGATTCGGGATTCGGGATTCGAGATTCGGGATTCGGGATTCGGGATTCGGGATTCGCAAGAGCGGAAGCCTCGCTCGCGGGCGAGGGCTTCAGCGCCGCTGTGCTGGTGAACAGGACCAGGCCAGCACTTCGATCTCATCAAGGCCGAGATCGCTGACCACGATACGCGCTGGCAAGGGCGTGAACCGCGCTACCGGACTCGCCTGAGCCCGTTGCCGTTGCACGTCGATCTGGCCAAAACCTGCATCGCCTTCGACATACAATCGATCAGGCGTGATGGCGCGCATGCGTCGCACCGCAAACGGGATTGATACCGGAATCGTTTCGCTGGCCACACGTTGAGCGGAAGGCGTGAGCCGAACGCGACGCAAAGTCGTGCCCGAGCCCGCACCGGAGAGCACGAACATGCTGTGTTCAGGGGATGACCAATCGATGGCCGAAAACTGCTCTTGAGCGTCCGAATCGATCATGGCGAGCGTAACCACCGCTGTGGTCGAAGACATGCGGTGGCCAGTCTCCACCAGCGGTCGGGCAGAAAGCAGGAGGGCGTGATCTCCATCGCGGACGGTCATGATGTCACCCGATGCAAGCCGAGATTCGGTCCATGCACCGGATGACAGCGTCACCCGCAGGGTCGCCCCCTGATCCAAGGCCCGCAACTCCACGGTAAAGCCCTGTACCGAGGCCGTCTCATCGAGAGCAAGCACCACCTCGGGCAAAGGCTGTGCTCCGAGCATCGGATCCAGCCCGAACAATCGAACCCCATCGGCCAACACTTCATTCGCAGTGGCACAGGCAAACCGGCGCCCGCTGAAATCAGATGAACAATCCACACCCCAGGCTGATGCTGTCATGCTCAGAGGCCGCAATTCGAGATCACCCGAAAGATCGGCAAAACGAAACAGCCGATTATCACGGCCCCCATGAAATGCCAGAGCAAGAGTGGAGTGTCCCGTCCACGCGGCTTGCAGAAACCATTCCGGGGTGATTTGCACTTCATCGACGCCGGGCTGCCCCGCTCCCGGAATAGAGTTGGCCACTGCGTCCGTCAAGCGCACACTGCGGGTCGCACCATTTTCACCGACCAACACGAGACTGCGGCCCGCGCCCGTGTCGTCAGCAGGCTCATACACGACAATCCCGCCATCAGGACTGACTGCAAGAAAGCGTTTGTCCACACCATCATCCGTGAAGCGGTGCTGGATTTCGCCAGCCGGATCGATCGAGTAAAAATCATGCGCGTGCTGGATCAGTGCCTGACACTCTGAACTGGCACGTGGCCGCGATGCAACGACATTCGACGACAGCAATTGCGACAGGACGAAAATCGAGAGTGACAGTGTTGGAAGCCGAACCCGCAACCGCCGAGCCGCCATGCACTGATGACGGCCACTGGCGTGCCGCGCTTCAGGCTCAGCCATTCTGAGCCTGCTGGTCGATTCGAGGCGCGAACGCCACTGCGTCGATGCTCAAGTCCGCGCGCGGGTGTCAGTGAAGAAATGCACGGAAATGCCATACTTCTTGAAGATGGCAACGGTATCTTCACCGATCAGCATGGAAGTCAATTGATCGCCAGCTTCACCATTCACAACATCATGCAGAGCGACCTCGAAGATACGCTCGTTGAAACGCTCGATCGACACGGCCATGGCGAGATTCTGATCCACCTGAAACACGAAAACGCCAGAATCTTGCAGGGTGAATTCGGCGAGCGTCTCAGAATCCAGTGTCTCCACCACAAGGAATCTGGCAACCTCGGCAGCAACCTGCGCACCCGACCCTTCGCTTTCAGCCATGACGGGTGTCGCAGCCAGTAGCGGCATTGCGGCCGTCGCAATGACACTCCCCAGGAATACGCGACGCGCGATATTGAACATGCTCATTGAACTCCCTGATCATGGTGGATGGGATGACGTCCGGTCCGGATGTTACTGCATCCCAGCGTGATTCGCATCATCTTGACTCGTGCGCTACGCCGTCGGAATTCGGCATTGGTTGTAGTGGCTGGCAATCGCCGTGGTTCGGGTGGATGGGTCATTCGCAGGCGATGCCGTCGCCGTCTCGATCGAGATGCGGGCCATAGCCGCGCTGTCCACGCCGGATCGGGGCGGCACCTGCGGCTCTGGCGGCGCTGCAATTCGGATACGCCCCGGATCGGCTGCCAGCGGTTTCGCTGCGGGTGTTGTTCTCGAAGCCAGTGGTGGGCGGCAGCGCTGGGGTCGGTCGTGGCCGATGGCAATGATAGTCACCGGTCTTGCGGTTGTGATGGCAGCCCTCGGCGTTGAGCCCGCCCGAATGCGCGAACACCGGTCGGGGCATGATCAACAGGGCCAGGATCAGCACGACCAGACACCACCCGATCAGGCGTTGGAGCGGTGTGACAGGGTCCGGCGCCGAATGCATCGGGGATGCGGGCGTCGAGAGGTGGTGGGTCGCGTGAAGCTGCATGACGCGCTCCTGGCATGGCGTGCCGTGGAGATCGGCAACTGTGCGGCGAGCCCCTGGGACAGCCGCATTCGGGTCAGGCCGATGATTCGGAAACCTTACGCACACATGGCTTGAATGGCAAGGTTCAGTCGCTGGCTGTGGCCGCCAGGCTGACTTCCGCCGGCAATCCCCAGGTGACGGGATAGCGGGGGCCGATGAAGGTCAGGCCGGCGGCGGGGGCGGTGGGGCCGGCACGGCTGCGGTCGCGGGCGGCAAGCAGTTCGGCCAGCCAGGTCGGGGCCTGCTCATGGCGGCCGATCGGCACCAGGCTGCCGACGATGTTGCGGACCATGTGGTGCAGGAAGGCGTTGGCTTCAATGTCGATGGTCACCCACTCGTGGTCACGCTGGACCCGAATGGCGTGGACCCGGCGAATCGGGTGGGCGGCTTGGCAGGCGGCGGTGCGGAAGGCACTGAAATCGTGTTCACCGAGCAGGGCCTGGGCAGCGCGGTGCATGGCGTCGGCGTCGAGCGGACGGGCCTCCCAGGCGGCGAAGCGGCGCTGGAGAGCCGGTCGGCTCGGGCGGTTGACGATCTGGTAGCGATAGCGGCGGGCGCGGGCGGCATAGCGAGCGTGGAAATCGGGGGCAACCGGTCGTGCCCAGCGCACGGCGACGGTCGGCGGCAGGTTGGCATTGCCGCCCATCACCCAGGCGCGCTCGCTGCGCTGGGCGTGGCTGTCGAAATGAACGACCTGGCACTGGCCATGGACGCCGGAATCGGTGCGCCCGGCACAGACCACGGCAATCGGTTCGGCGGCGACGGCGGTCAGTGCCGATTCGACGGCGGCCTGCACGGTCGGCCCATGCGACAGCCGCTGCCAGCCGAGGAAGTCGCTGCCGTCGTATTCGATGCCCAGGGCGATCCGCTGGTATTCACGCTGGGACGGGCCGCTGGTCGATTCGGCCGGGTCCGGGCGGTCGCGGGCGATCTCAGCCAGCATGGGCGGGGTCGGCGGACCAGTGACTGGTCGAGGGCCGGCACCGGGAGCAGCACGACGCAGCAACCCGACGGCCGGCCAGATCGGGTGGTGGCACGGGCGGTCGTGCCGATGGTGGCATCGATGATCGAGACGCCCGGTCAGCGGATGGCATCGAGCTTTTCGCGCGCTCGGCGGGCCAGTTCCGGGTCATCACCGGCGACGATGTCTTCCAGCAAGGCCCGGGCGCCGTCCTTGTCACCCATGTAGATCAGGGCCTGGGCCAGGTCGAGGCGGGAGTCGTCACCGGTCTCGGAACCGGCGTCGGCGTCGGCATCGACGTCGTTGGCCAGTCCGATCGGGTCGTCATCATCACGGTCATGGACCGGGCCGGGCAGCACCGCTTCGACCGTGTCCCAGGTGTCATCGCCGGATGGGTCGAGGCGGACGGGCGATTTCGGGTCCGGGGCGTGCCGCCATTCGGGGGCCGCAGGCTCGCTGCGGTCGCTGTCGATGGCGAAGGAAGGCGGCGGGGCGGTTTTCGTCGTTCCGACCGGGGCTGCGACCGGCGATTCGCTTGGCGTGGCCGGCTTGGCTGGGCTGGCTACGGGTTCGCTGGTCTGATCCGCCTGACCGAACTCGGCCCGCTGGCCGGTGCCGGTGCTGCCGGTTGCACTGTGTGGACGCGGCGCTGGCCGTGGAATCGAGCCGCGTGCTTCGGTCACGGCGCTGGGCGTGGCTGCCGGCGCCAGGTGGACTGCCGGTTCGGGTTCGCCGGAGCGGGTCGGTACGGTCTTGCCGGCCGCTGCCGGCTCGTCCTTGCGCCGCGCGCCGTTGTTCGGTTCCAGCGGTCGGCTCAGGCCACGCTGATCGCGCCGCAGGATCAGCAGGACGGCGATCAACCCGGCCACCAGGACGACGGCGGCGGCGAATGCCCAGGGTCGGTTGTACCAGGGCTGATTGCTGACACCACCGCTGCGCTCCAGTTCGGCGACCCGGTTCTGGAGGGTGGCGAGTTCCTGTTCACGCAGGGACAGCAGGCGCTCGCTGTCGGCGCGAATCTTCTCCAGCCGCTCCAGCCGTTCCTGCAAGGCTTGCTGGCGGGCTTCGCTGGAAATCAGGCCGGTCTCGGCGGCGTCCTCAGACCGCGCCAAGGTGGTGCCGCCACCCTCGCTGTCGATACCCGATTGGGCAGCGACCGCTTCCGCCTCGGGGTCGCTGGCGACGATCTGGAGCCGTGCGCCAGCCGCAGCCGACGGGGCAGTGGCGGTCGCGTCGGTGTTGCCACTCGGGGCAGGGTCGGCACCGGCCAGAACCGGTTCGGGCCGCACCGGGGCACTGCCCCGGCCTTGCAGCCACAGGGCATTCTGGGCGGCGACCAGGGCATCGGCTTCGGCGGCCGACAGGGCGGCGGCTTCGGCGGCATCGGGGATGCGCAGAATCTCGCCAGCCTTCAGATAGTTGATGTTGTCGTCGATGAAGGCCCGGCGGTTGGCATTGAGCAGGGCGATCATCATCTGGTTGACGGTGATGCCCTGGCTGCGGCTGCGCTGAGCGACCGACCAGAGGGTTTCGCCACGCGCCACCGTCTGGCTGGTGCCGGCCGCGCTGGTCGGGGTCGTCGTGCGCACGGCCGGTGCGGTCGGAGGCGGGGCGACGGGCGGCGGGCTGACGGTGCGAGCCGGCTCGGCGACTGCCGGTTCGGTTGCGGCGGTATCGCTGGCCGGTTCGGCCGGACGCTCGGTCGCCGTGCGGCCGTCGTTGGCAAGCGGCTCGGCGGGGGCCGGGCGGTCCTCGGGCACCGGAACCACGGTCAGATCGGACGGCTCACGGGTGGCCGGTACAGGCTGGCTGGGGCTCGGGGCGGGGACTGGTCGGGCCTCGCCGGGGCGTTGCACCACGGCCGGGGCAACCGAAGTGTGGATCGCGGGGGCGACCAGCGGTGGGTCGATCAGCACCGAGTATTCACGGACCAGCCGACCACCTTCCCATTGGGCGTCGATCAGGAAGGTCAGGTAGGGATCGCGGACCGGAGTCGGACTGGTGATCCGCACCCGACCGCCACCGTCCTCGTCACGAATGATGTTGAATCGCAGATTGGCGGTGATGCCCCTGGGCCGGTCCAGGCCGACCCGCGCGAAGGCATCGGGTGGCGCCAGGGCAACCCGCAGGCTGTCGAGCTCTTCCGGTCGCTCGACCAGAATCGGCAATTCCGCCACCAATGGCTGGTTGAAGCCCGATTTGACCTCGATCTCGCCCAGACCCAGGGCGCAAGCCTCCGCGCCGACGCCCAGCAGGGCCAACGCCAGCAACCCACTCCCGGCCTTGTTCATCACGACGATACCGCCTCCCTCTGTTTGCAATGTCCGGCGCTGTCGCGGTCAGCCCGCCTCGGCGGCCAGCAATTCCGCCAACTGTACGGCATTCAGGGCCGCGCCTTTGCGAATGTTATCGGACACAATCCACAAATTCAGGCCCCGAGGGTGAGAAATGTCTTCGCGGATGCGGCCGACGTAGACCGGATCGGTGCCGGCGGCATGGCTGACCGGGGTCGGATAGCCGCCCGGCACCCGCTCATCGACCACCACCACGCCCGGTGCCGCTGCCAGCAGCCGGCGGGCCTGCTCGGCGTCGATCTTGTCACGGGTTTCGATGTGGACGGCCTCGGAATGGCCGTAGAACACCGGCACCCGGACCGCCGTCGGGTTGACCTCGATCCGGTCGTCACCCAGGATCTTGCGGGTTTCCCAGACCATCTTCATCTCCTCGCGGGTGTAGCCATTGTCGAGGAATACGTCGATCTGTGGGATCAGATTGAAGGCGATCTGGAGCGGAAACGTGTTCGGCTCCGGGGTCTGGAACGACAGCAGGGCGGCGGTCTGGCGACCGAGCTCCTCCATCGCGGTGCGGCCGGCACCGGACACCGATTGGTAGGTGGCGACATTGATCCGCTCGATGCCGACCGCCCGATGGATCGGTGCCAGCGCCACCAGCATCTGCATGGTCGAGCAGTTGGGGTTGGCGATGATCCCGAGCGGGCGCTGGCGGAGCGCGTCCGGATTGACTTCGGCGACCACCAGCGGCACTCGATCGTCACGCCGGAATGCCGAGGAATTGTCGATCACCACGGCACCGGCGGCGGCGAATCGCGGGGCATGCTGCTCGGCGGTGGTGCCACCGGCCGAAAACAGGGCGATGTCGATGCCGCTCGGATCGAAGTCGGCGAGATCGCGCACGGTCAGTTCGCGCTTGCCGAAGTACACCGTGGCACCGGCGGAACGTTCACTGGCCAGGGCGACCACGTCGCCAACCGGAAACCTCCGCTCGGCCAGGATCGACAGCAGGGTCTCGCCGACCGCGCCGGTGGCACCGACGATGGCGATATTGAAGGTCTTGCTCATGACGGATACTCGATGCAAAGGCCGCAGTGAGGGCGGCCGGAGAGGAAGAAGTCGTTGCCTGTGGCATCGGCCGTGGCCGTTGTCCGCCGGCGCGCGCGGATCACCGGCCGGGCCGTTTTCGTCGGGCCTGCGGCGCCGATGCGACGAACCGGTGCGCGAGCCTGCCGGTTGGTCCGAGGCTTGGCCGACGGACGCCATGGGCGCGGCAGCGCCTGCGTGTCACGGCGGTCCGCCAGCGACCGACCGGGATCATTCCGGCTGGGATCAT
>DIHI01000035.1:9028-10917 GCA_002420085.1 Lysobacterales bacterium UBA5700
TCCATCAGCACCAGGGCGACCATGGCCTCGCAGATCGGCGTCGCCCGGATGCCGACACACGGGTCGTGTCGGCCGGTGGTGATGACCTCGACCGGCTGGCCATGGATATCCAGACCCCGGCCGGGCAGGCGCAGGCTGGATGTCGGCTTGAATGCCGCCGAGCAGATGATCGCCTGACCGGTGGAGATACCGCCCAGGATGCCGCCGGCATGATTGCTGAGAAATCCATCCGGGGTCATCTCGTCACGATGCTCGGTGCCGCGCTGGGCAACCGCCGCGAAGCCATCGCCGATCTCGACGCCCTTGACGGCATTGATCGACATCAGGGCCGCCGCCAACTCGCCATCGAGTTTGCCGTAGATCGGTTCACCCCAGCCAGGCGGGCAGCCCTCGGCGACCACGGTGACCTTGGCGCCGACCGAGTCGCCGGACTTGCGCAGGGCATCCATGAAGGCTTCCAGCTCACCGACCTGTTCGGCATCCGGCCAGAAGAATGGATTGTCCTCGACCGCCTGCCAATCGAAGCGCTGCGGCACGATCGCGCCCAGTTGCGAAAGATGGCCGCGCACCCGCACGCCGAAGCGCTCGTGCAGCCACTTCTTGGCGATCACCGCCGCCGCCACCCGCAGGGTGGTCTCACGGGCGGAACTGCGCCCGCCGCCGCGCGGATCACGGATACCGTACTTCTGCCAGTAGCTGTAATCGGCATGACCGGGCCGGAAGCGTTCGATGATCCGGTCGTAGTCCTTGCTGCGGGCATCGGTGTTGCGGATCAGCAGGGCGATCGGGGTGCCGGTGCTGAGGCCCTGGTAGACCCCGGAAAGAATCTCGACGATATCGTCCTCGTGCCGTTGCGAGGTATGCCGGCTGCGGCCGGTAGCGCGTCGTTCGAGGTCGGCGCGGAACATCTCGGGCGCGATCGCCAGACCGGGCGGACACCCGTCGATCACGCAGCCGATCGCCGGTCCATGGCTCTCGCCGAAAGTGGTCACCCGCAGCAGGCGGCCGAAGCTGTTGTCGCTCATCCCTGTCCCCTACGGGCCGGGCGTCGGCAGCCGCCGGTCATGCCACCGGATCGGGGCGAATCAGGCGCGGGCATCGGCCAGAACCCGTATGGCATCGGCATGGGCGACCAGATCGCTGCGATCGATCGCGAATACGCCCATCATGCCAACCCGGAATTCGATCCAGACCAGGGGCAGATCGGGCAGCAGGCGCACCAGCGCGCGCTCGGCCTCACCGACCTCGCAGATCAGCAGACCATCGTCGGTCAGATGGTCGGGCGCGTCGCGCAGGATGCGCAAGGCCAGGTCCAGGCCATCGTCGCCGGCACGCAGGCCGAGTTCCGGCTCGTGGCGATACTCGGGCGGCAGGGCATCGGTCTCGGCGTGGCTGACGTAGGGCGGATTGCTGACGATCAGATCGTAGCGCTCGCCGGCCAGGGCCGAGAACAGGTCGGATTCAATCAACCGGACGTGCTGGGCATGCAGATGCCGGCAATTCTCGGCCGCCAGGGCCAGGGCATCCGGGCTGATATCGACGGCATCGACTTCCCACATCGGCTGATGGTGTGCCATGGCGATCGCGATGCAGCCGGACCCGGTGCAGACATCCAGCGCCCTGAACACCTCACGATCGCCGAGCCAGGGTTGGAAGCCGGCCTCGATCAGTTCGGCGATCGGCGAACGCGGCACCAGGGCACGCCGATCGCTGCGGAACGGCAGGCCGGCGAACCAGGCTTCGCCGGTCAGGTAGGCGGCCGGGATGCGTTCCTCGATGCGTCGCTCGAACAAAGCCAGCACCTTGGCCTTCTCCTCGCTGGTCAGGCGCGCCGAGCCGTAGGCCGGGCCAAGATCGTGCGGCAGGTGCAAGGCATGGAGAACCAACTG
>DIHI01000035.1:11015-11153 GCA_002420085.1 Lysobacterales bacterium UBA5700
GTGGCTTCATCGATGGCATTGTCGTAGCTGTGCCCGAAGCACAGCCCGGCAGCCCCGAAGCGACTGGCGCCATAGCGGATGAAATCGACGATGCTGCGAAGCTCCGACGGCATTGGCGGGCGGGATCCGGGGGTTGGG
>DIHI01000092.1:0-3233 GCA_002420085.1 Lysobacterales bacterium UBA5700
CCGTGACCATGGCGGCCGAAGCCGGCGCCGAGGCGCTGACCGCGTTCGACATCGACCCCGACCAGATCGGCACCCTGATCGTCGGCACCGAGACCGGCGTCGATCACAGCAAGCCGGTCGCGGTCTACGTCCACGAACTGCTCGGCCTGTCCCGCAACTGCCGCACCTTCGAGACCAAGCACGCCTGCTATGGCGCCATGGCCGGCCTGACTTCATCGACGGACTGGATCGCCGCCGGTCGAGCGCGCGGCCGCAAGGCCCTGGTAATCGCCTCCGACATCGCCCGCTACGGCCTGCAAACACCGGGCGAACCGACCCAGGGAGCCGGTGCCGTCGCCATGGTCGTCTCGGACCGCCCACGTCTGGCCGAGATCGATCGGCATCGGATCGGTGATTACACCCGCCAGGTGATGGACTTCTGGCGACCGCTGTACTCGAAATACGCCTTCGCCGACGGTCATTACTCGATCCAGTGCTACCTCGACGCCCTCGAAGGGGCCTGGCACGATGCCGGCGGCGAACCCGCCCGTGCGGATCGACCGGCCAGTTTGGGCAGCACGACACTGGCGGCCTGTCTCTATCACGTCCCGTTCGTCAAGATGGCCCGCAAGGCGCATCACAAACTGCTGGAGATCGAACAGGCCGACGCCGATCCGATCGACGAGGCCGAACGGCACGCCCGGTTCGAGGCGTCCTACCAAGCCAAGGTGGCACCCTGGCTGGAATTGAACGCCACGGTCGGCAACATCTACACCGGATCGCTGTTCCTGGCGCTGATCGACCTGCTCAGTCGTGCCGAGGCCGCGCTCGCCGGGCGCGAGATCAGCCTGTTCTCCTACGGCAGTGGCTGCGGAGCGACCTTCTGCCTCGCGCGGATCGCCGAAGCGGCGGCCGACCACGCCGCCCGGCTCGACCCGCGTCCCCGGCTGGCACAGCGTCAGCGGCTCGACATCGATGGCTACGAACGGCTGATGCGCGCCTGCGAGGACGGCGATCGCGCCGAGTCCCTGGACCCGGCCAGCTACGGCCTGCATGGCCGTGGCCTGTACTTCGTCGGCACCCGCGACCATGTCCGGCACTACATCCGGGCGTGATTTAATATCGACCCCAACTGGAACCGCAGCAGAACACGCATGCCATTCGTCGTCGTAGAAAACTGCATCAAGTGCAAGTACACCGATTGTGTCGAAGTGTGCCCGGTCGATTGCTTCCACGAAGGGCCGAACTTCCTGGTGATCGACCCCGAGGAGTGCATCGACTGCACGCTCTGCGAGCCGGAGTGCCCAGCCAACGCGATCTTTCCGGAGGACGACGTCCCTGCCGGTCAGGAGCATTTCATCGCCCTCAACGCCGAACTGTCCAAGTCCTGGCCGGTGATCACGGTCCGCAAGGAGCCACCGGCCGATGCCAGCGAGTGGGATGGCAAACCGGACAAGCTGCCCCTGTTGGAGCGTTGAGCCGCCCGGCCGGACCCCGCAGCCGGAGATCTCCTCGGCCGCCTCCCAGCGACCAACACCGGCATGCGTGGCGGACCACGTTCAGGGTGAACCGGGGATGGCATGGACGGCCCGCTGCGCCTGCAAACCGACCGCACACGTCGCCCAGTGGCGATGGCGATGGCGGTTCGGGCGATACTCGCTCGGCAGGCCCGCTCTCGCTCCGGCCCTCTCCCGCCAACGCGGCGGGAGAGGGGGGCGGTGGAGTTCGATCTGCCGTTCGCGGGTCCGCTGAGGTGTTCGGACGGTGGCGACGGCCGGGCTGAACGCCCGTATCGATCAGAGCCTGTGTCGATCAGAACTCGTAGGTCGCGGTGAACACCACGCGGCTGTCGGCCCAGGTCTTGGGTCCGAGGAAGTCCTGCAAACCGGCGCCGTAGCTGGATGTGTCGAAGTAGGATACATCCAGCAGGATGTTGTTCCACGTGTAGTTCACGCCGACTTGGTATGACGTGTAGTTGTCGTCGGTGGCTTCTTCGAGATCGCTGTAACCGATCGTCCCGGTGATGTTGAAGCCGGTCTCGCCGATCGGAAATTCGCCGGCCAGTTCGTAATAGTAGGTGTCGCCGCCACTGTTCACGAAATCATCGGAGTAGGCGAAGGTGCCGGTGAAATAGCTGTAGCTGAGCGCTGCGATGTACTCGTTGTAGTCGATGCCGAATCCGGAGTTGGAACCCGGATAGGTGTAGCGCACCGCCTGGAGGTCGAGTTCGACATCGCCCGGCAGGCCGAACACCCAGCCGAGGTAGTAGTCGATCTCGGTGTTGATGCCATCACCCTCGACGTCGAAATCGACATTGGATGCCCAGACCCCGGCGTAGAAGCCGCTGGAATGGCTGACATCGACACTGCCCTGGATCGCCGGATCCTCATCGGTCTGGCTGACCCCACGGAAGATGTAGTCGCTGGTGCCGGTGATGGTGCCACCGAACGACCAGCCTGCCTCGTCTTCCTCTTGCGCAAGCGCCGGAGCCGACAGGACCAGCGCACTCAGGATCGAGACCGCAATCAGTTTCTTGTTCATCGGGACTTTCCTCGTTTTATCGGGCATGTGCCCTGGTCAGACAACCACGCCGCCGGATCTGGCGGCAATCTTCCCGCGCTCGCGCGCGAAACCTGGAACGTATGGCCCCGCCATCGGACAGCACTTCGATCGCCAGGCCGGCCGTCACCAGCGACCTTCGCCAGACATTCGAGCCAGACATCCGACGAGGCCGCTGGCATCTGTTGTGCGGCGCAGCATGAATCATGCCAGCCTGCCTCCAACCCGCAAGTCCAGCGCTCGGATTCGGTGCAGAGCGCGTTCGAGGCGCGGCGGCCGAGGACAACGAGCCGTCACACAGCACCAGCAGGGTGCAACACTTGGCCATGAGCATCATTTCGGTGCATCGCCAGCCACCGACCAGGCACCACGATCGCCCTCGCCGCCGGTGCCTGGCATCGATTCGGCTCATTCGACGAAGATCGACTTGATATTGGTGAATTCGCGCAGGCCATGGGCGCCGAGTTCACGCCCGAAGCCGGAACGCTTGACGCCGCCGAACGGCAACGGATAGTCACTACGCACCCGGCCGTTGATGAACACTGCGCCGGCCTCGACCCGCTCGGCCATGGCTCGCGCCCGTGCTTCATCCCGACTCCAGACACTGGCGCCGAGACCGTAACTGCTGTCATTGGCCACGCGCAACGCCTGCTCTTCGTCCGGAACCACGAACAGACTCGCCACCGGGCCAAACA
>DIHI01000092.1:3407-5405 GCA_002420085.1 Lysobacterales bacterium UBA5700
CCTCCGAGCAGCAGCCGGGCACCGGCTTCGATACTGCGCTGCACCTGCCGGTGCAAACCATCGCGCAGATCGGGCCGGGCCATCGGCGCCATCCGACAGTCGGGATCAGCGGGGTCGGATACCACCAGGCCGGCGGCGCCCGCCAGGAAGCGCTCGGTAAATTCATCGGCGATCTCGGCGGTCAGCACGAACCGCTTGGCGGCGATGCAGGTCTGCCCGGCATTGTCGAAGCGTGACGCCAGTGCGGTCGCCACCGCCTTGTCGAGATCGGCATCGGCCAGGACCACGAATGGATCGCTACCGCCCAACTCCAGCACACATTTCTTGAGATTGGCACCGGCCGTGGCCGCCACTGAACGACCGGCGCGCTCGCTGCCGGTGAGGGCGACACCGCACACGCGCGGGTCAGCGATCACCTGGGCAGCGGCCTGGTTGTCGATATGGAGGACACTCAATGCCCCTGCCGGCAGTCCCGCCGCCCGTACCAGTTCGCCCAGGGCATCGGCACAGCCGGGCACGTTGACGGCATGCTTGAGCAGGGCGACATTGCCGGCCGCCAGCACCGGCGCCAGGAACCGGATGGCCTGCCAGAACGGGAAGTTCCACGGCATGATCGCCAGGATCGGCCCGAGCGGTTCGTAGCGAATCAGTCCGCGCCCACCCTGGACCGGCACCGACTCCGAGGCAAGGTGGGCAGCACCATGTTCGGCGTAGTAGTCACAGGCACCGGCACATTTTTCGACCTCGGCCTCGGCCTCGACCCGGCGCTTGCCCATCTCGGCGGTCATCAGGGCCGCCAGGTCCGGTTTGCGGGCACGCATCTGCTGGGCCATGGCGCGCAGACCGTCAGCCCGCTCGGCGAACGGTCGCTTCGACCAGTCGACGAAGCCACGCGCGGCCCCGGCGATCACCGTCTCGACCTCGGCCGGAGCCATGTACGGGTAGCGGCGCTCGATGCGTCCGCTCCAGGGATTCACCACATCGACCGTCATGTCCCGGCTCCCGAATGCGGCCCCTGCACCGCCATCTGCATCTCACGTCGCCGCTGGCGCTCGCTGCGCGCCATCAGCCACCAGCCGATCACCGCCGCCAGGGAAACGGCCAGGATCCACAGTGAGGCCAGGGCATTGATCTTCGGGCTCACCCCCATCCGCACCGAAGAAAACACCTTCATCGGCAGGGTGGTCGAGGCCGGCCCGGACACGAAGCTGGCGATCACCAGATCATCGAGAGACAGGGTGAAGGCCAGCAGCCAGCCCGCCATCAGGGCCGGGGCGATGATCGGCAGGGTGATGACGAAGAACACCTTGAGTCGATTGGCGCCCAGGTCCATTGCGGCCTCTTCCAGCGAGCGATCCATCTCGGTCAGTCGCGACGACACCACCACCGTAACGAAGGCGACCGAGAACGTGGTGTGTGCGATCCACATCGTGCCCATGCCTCGGGTGATCGGGCTGCCGATCAGATCGCCGATGAACACGAACATCAGCAGCAACGACAGACCGGTGATCACTTCCGGCATGACCAGGGGCGCCGTGATCATCGCGCCGAACAGGGTCTTGCCGCGAAAACGTCGGAACCGAGTCAGCATCATCGCCGCCACCGTACCCAGGGCGACCGACGACCAGGCCGTGTAGAAGGCCAATTGGATGCTCACCCAGGCTGCGTCCATCAATTGCCGGTCGTTGAACAGTTCCCCGTACCACTTGAACGAGAATCCACCCCAGACCGTGACCAGGCGCGACTCGTTGAAGGAATAGATGATCAGGCTGACGATCGGCGCGTACAGAAACACGAAACCGATCGCCAGCATCGTCCAGCTTGCCCGTGAATTCCTGCCCGCCGCGATCATGCCAGCCGTTTCTCCAGGTCTTTGGATTGGTAGTGGTGGAAGATCGTGATCGGAACGATCAGCAGGATCAGCATGACGATCGCCACCGCCGATGCCACCGGCCAGTCACGGTTGTTGAAGAATTCGTTCCACAGCACCTTGCCGAT
>DIHI01000092.1:5628-10024 GCA_002420085.1 Lysobacterales bacterium UBA5700
CACCATGAACGGCAGGTAGGCATAGACGATGCCGATGTAGACCGCGACCGGGGTGTGCAGGATCGCCAGAGGCTGGTCGATCAGGCCCAGCCAGAGCAGCAGGTTGTTGATCAGCCCGTTGTCCTTGAGGATGCCGATCCAGGCATAGACCCGGATCAGGAACGAGGTCCACGACGGCAGAACGACCAGCATCAGGGCGACATTGCGCGCGGCCGGCTCCATTCGGGCGATGGCATAGGCCATCGGATAGCCGATCAGCAGGCATAGCACGGTCGAGATCACCGCGATCTTCAGCGAGCCGAGATAGGCCGACACGTACAGGCTGTCGGTGGCCAGGAACAGGTAGTTCCTGAAGTTGAGCGTGATCTGCACGCCCTTCTCGGTCCAGGCGACGATGTCGGTGTAAGGCGGCATCGCGATCGTCGATTCGGCGAAGGAAATCTTCAGCACGATCGCGAACGGGATCGCGAAGAACACCGCCATCCACAGGAATGGCACGGCGATCGCCGCCCAGCGCGGATGTGGCAGGAGTCTGCGCGCCGAGAGCCTCACGACGCCAGCACCACGCCGGCCAGATCGTCCCAGCTCACCCACACCGGATCGTTCCAGGTGAATTGTTCCGACGCCCAGCGTCGGGCATTGGCGGTATGCGCCAGCAGTTTGAAGCCGCTTTCCAGGCGCAGGTGATAGACCGAATGGCTGCCGAAGTAGGCGATGTCCTCGATCACCGCACGGAAGCGGTTGTGGACACCCTCAGGCCGCTCCTTATGCATGGCGATCTTCTCCGGGCGGAGCGCGAACGCCACCGCCATGCCCTCGAAGCCGGTGTGGCCATGCCCGACCCAGATCGGGTCGGCCAGAGCCGGCGCGCGAATCGTCACATGATCAGGCTCGTCTTCCTCGATCCGACCCTCGATCAGGTTGACCGAGCCGATGAACTCGGCGGTGAAGCGATTGTTCGGCTGCTCGTAGATTTCATCGGGTGCGCCGACCTGCATGATCCGACCGGCATTCATCACCGCGATGCGATGCGCCATGGTCATCGCCTCTTCCTGATCATGGGTGACCATCACACAGGTCACCCCGAGCCGCTCGATGATGTTGACCACTTCCAACTGCATTTCCGAGCGCAGCTTCTTGTCGAGCGCACCCATCGGCTCGTCGAGCAGCAGCAGCTTGGGGCTTTTGGCCAGCGAGCGCGCCAGTGCCACCCGCTGCTGCTGGCCACCGGAAAGCTGATGCGGCTTGCGCCGGGCCATGCTTTCCATATGGACCAGGGCGAGCATTTCCTCGACCCGACGGGCGATCTCGGCCTTGCCGAGGCCATCCTGTTTCAGACCGAAGGCGACATTGTCGGCAACCGTCATGTGCGGAAACAGGGCATACGACTGGAACATCATGTTGACCGGCCGCTCATAGGGCGGCAAGGGCGCGAGGTCCAGGCCATCCAGGGTGATCCGGCCGGCGCTGGTGCGCTCGAACCCGGCCAGCATGCGCAGCAGGGTCGATTTGCCGCAGCCGGAGGCGCCGAGCAGGGCGAAGATCTCGCCCCGGCGGATCGACAGGCTGACGTCATCGACGGCCAGAAAACCGTCGAAATCCTTGCGCACGTTCTCGATGTGCAGGTAGTCGTTCTCGCCGAGCATGTCGGCACGTGCCGGCGATACGACGCCAGACGCGGAAGTCGCTGAGATCGCGGAGTCTTGGGCCATGGCCAACGGTCTGCTCGAATGAAGTCGGACGGAGTGCGCGGACGCCGCCGAAGCAGCGCCCGCCATTGGCCTCACTGGCCGGTTCGGACCGTGGTCCAGACCCGGTTGTAGATGCGATCGACTTCGGCCGGCAGCACCTTGAGGGTATACAGCTTGGCCATCACGTCCTCGGGCGGGTAGACACCGGGATTGTCACGCACCTCGGCATCGACCAGTTCCAGGGCGGCCGCGTTGCCACTGGCGTAGGCGACGTAGTTGGAAACATCGGCGATCACCTCGGGGCGCATCAGGAAATCGATGAACCGATGGGCATTGTTCGGGTGCTTGGCATCCTTGGGAACGGCCAGCATGTCGAACCACATCGGTGCGCCCTCGACCGGAATCACGTAATCGACCTCGACGCCGTTGTCGGCCTCGGCCGCGCGGTCGGATGCCTGGAAGACATCGCCGGACCACCCGACCGCCACGCAGACATCACCGTTGGCAAGGTCGTTGATGTATTGGGACGAGTGGAAATAGCGGATATGCGGGCGGATGCTCAGCAGCAGCGCCTCGCCCTTGCGGATGACCGCCTCGTCGAAGCTGTTGGGATCCTCGCCGAGGTAGTGCAAGGCGATCGGCAGCATCTCCGACGGCGCATCGAGCATGACCAGACCGCACTCGGCAATCTTGGCGGCGTACTCGGGATTGAAGATCAGTTCCCAACTCGAAACCTGGTAATCCTCACCCAGCACCTCGGCGATCTTGCCGACGTTGTAGCCGATCCCGGTGGTGCCCCAGAGGTAGGGCACCGAATGCAGATTGTCCGGGTCGATCTGGGCGATCCGCTGCATCAGCGAACTGTCGAGGTTGCCGTAGTTGCCGAGTTTGCTGCGATCGAGCGGCTGGAAGGCACCGGCCATCACCTGCCGCCCCAGGAAGGACAGCGACGGCACCACGATGTCGTAGCCGGTATTGCCGGCCATCAGCTTCGCTTCCAGCACCTCATTGCTGTCGAAGACATCGTAGGTGACCTTGATTCCGGTCTCCTGCTCGAACCGGGCGATGGTGTCCTCGGCGATGTAATCCGACCAGTTGTAGACGAACAATACCTTTTCTTCTTCCGGTGTGACGGCAGGGCCGCCACAGCCGGCAATCAGACCGAGGGCGACAGCGGACAGCAGCAAACGTGACTTCATGATGGTACTCCCGTGCTTGCGGAACGTTCAGGGGATCGTTCGGTGAACCGATCTGCGCTCAGGCAGCCGGCATCGCCAATGCAGCAGCGGTCTCGTCCAGTGACCGTCGAATCTTGTCGACCAACTCATCAATCTCGGCACGGCTGATCACCAGCGGTGGCGACAGCAGCATTGAATCATAGGTTGCACGCAGGATCAGGCCATTCTTCAGCGCGATGTCGCGGCACAGGGCTCCGACTCGGCCACGATCCGGGAAGAATGCCCGGCTCGGCTTGTTGGGCGCCAGTTCCAGGGCACCGACCATGCCGACGATCCGCACTTCGCCGACCAGCGGATGGTCGGCCAGTTCCTGCCAACGGCGGGCCAGATACGGCCCGGTGTCGGTGTGACAGGTCTCGACGATCCGCTCCTCTTCCAGGATGCGGATGTTCTCCAGGGCGACTGCGGTACACACCGGATGGCCGGAATAGGTGTAACCGTGGGCCAGTTCGCCGCCCTGATTCTTCAGCACATGGGCGACCCGATCCCCGAACATCACACCCCCGAGCGGGATGTAGCCGGAAGTCAGGCCCTTGGCGATGGTCATGATGTCGGGCTGGATGCCGTAGTGCTGGCTGGCGAACCAGTGCCCGGTACGACCGAAGCCGCAGATCACCTCATCGGCGATCAGCAGAACGTCGTACTTGCGGCAGATGCGCTCGATCTCCGGCCAGTAGCTCATCGGCGGCACCCAGACCCCGATGGCACCCATGATCGGCTCGCCGATGAAGGCCGCGACGCGGTCCGCCCCCAGTTCGAGGATCTTCGCTTCCAGCCGACGGGCGGCCAGCAGTCCGTACTCCTCGGGATCGAGATCGCCACCGTCGCCATACCAGAACGGCGGATCGATATGCTGGATGTCGGGGATCGGCAGCCCGCCCTGGCCATGCATGGCCTTCATGCCGCCGAGGCTGGCACCGGCCACGGTCGAGCCGTGATAGCCGTTGTGGCGACCGATCACCACCGCCTTCTCCGGGCGCCCCTGGACAGCCCAGAAATGCCGGACCAGCCGCAGGATGGTGTCATTGGCCTCGGAACCGGAGTTGGTGAAGAACACGTGGTTGAGGTCGCCAGGAGCCAGTTCGGCCAGCTTCGCAGCCAAGCGGATGGTCGGCTCGGTGGTGCATTGGAAGAAACTGTTGTAGTAGGCCAGTTCGGTCATCTGGCGGGCGGCGACCTCGCCAAGCTCACGCCGGCCATAACCGATGTTGACGCACCACAGCCCGGCGAAGGCGTCGAGCAGTTTGTTGCCCTGGTCATCCCAGACGTAGACCCCCTGCCCTCGACTGAGGATGCGGGTGCCCTTCTTCGCCAGGGCAGCATTGTCATTGAACGGATGCAGATGGTGGGCCGCATCCAGTTGCTGAAGTTGTGTGTGATCCAGATGCTGCATGTCACTCCGATCCTCGCTCAATGCGCCACATTTCGATAGCGATATCCCGGCATTCGCCGGGGTGACGGCAAACT
>DIHI01000092.1:10182-13780 GCA_002420085.1 Lysobacterales bacterium UBA5700
CAGATTCCCGGCCTCAAACGTTCAACAGCAGGAATTCGCGCTCCCATGAGCTGATGACGCGGAAGAACGTTTCATACTCCTTGCGCTTGACGGCGGTGTAGGCCGCCACGAAGCGCTGACCGAACACGCTCTTCAGCGGTTCGCAGTCGGACAGCAGTTCCAGGGCATCCTCCAGCGAGCGGGCAATCTCGAACCCGCGCAATTTGGCGTCGGTGGTCAGCGGTTCGTCCGGCATCAGGCGCTCCTGGATGCCGAGCAGGCCACAGGCCAGGGTCGCCGCCATCGCCAGGTAGGGATTGGCATCGGAACCGGCATAGCGACACTCGACCCGGGTGTTCTCGGCGCTGTCCACCGGCACCCGCAGACCGCAGGTGCGATTGTCATACCCCCAATGGGTGTTGATCGGCGAAACCTCGCCGTAGACCAGGCGCCGATACGAATTGACATTCGGCGCCAGCAGGGCCATGGCCTGCGGGATGTACTTCTGCAGGCCGCCGAGATAGTGCATGAACAGGTCGCTGTGCTCGCCCTCGCGCTCGCCGGCAAACACATTGCTGCCGGTTTCGCCATCGACCAGGCTCTGATGGATGTGCATGGCGCTGCCCGGCTCATTTTCCATCGGCTTGGCCAGGAAGGTGGCATACATGCCATGCCGCAGCGCCATCTCGCGCATGGTGCGCTTGAACAGGAACACCTGATCGGCCCGCGACATCGCCTCGCCATGCTGGAAGTTCACTTCAAGCTGGGCGGCACCGCTCTCGTGGACCAGGGTATCGACATCCAGACCCATGGCATCGCAGGCATCGTACATGTCGTCGAGGACTGGATCGAACTCGTTGACCGCATCGATCGAGAACGACTGCCGGGCGGTCTCCGGTCGTCCGGAACGACCGGCCGGCGGTTGCAACGGAAAATCCGGATCGGTGTTGCGCTGTACCAGGAAGAACTCGACCTCGGGCGCCACCACCGGCCTCAGGCCAAGGCCCTCGTACAGCGACAGCACTCGCCGGAGCACGTTGCGCGGTGCCAGTTCGTGCGGCCGGCCATCGCGGGTGTAGCAGTCGTGAATGATCTGCGCGGTCGGATCGGCGGCCCAGGGCACCAGGCAGACGGTATCGGGATCCGGCCGCAGATGCATGTCGGCATCGGTCGGCGAGACCAGTTCATCGTATTCGTCGGGATA
The DNA here is from genome assembly GCA_002420085.1 of Lysobacterales bacterium UBA5700. Lineage (GTDB taxonomy): Bacteria > Pseudomonadota > Gammaproteobacteria > Xanthomonadales > Xanthomonadaceae > UBA11164. Next base: position 11,366 of record DIHI01000092.1, read on the forward strand.
ATCGCCGGTCACCGTAGTGACGAAGATACCTTCCGGCAGACGCGAGCCGTAGTCATGGGAAAACTTGGCGGCCGGGATGATCTTGCCTCGGGCATTGCCGGTCAGATCGGGCACCAGGCATTCGACTTCGGTAATGTTGCGTTCGCGCAGCCACGCCTTCAGGGCATTCTCCTGCTGCTCGGACTGCCGACTCCGGGTCCGCTCCTTGACCTTGGGCGCCTTGGTCTTGGGCCGTTTTCGCGAAGACATGCTCAGTCTGTCCTTTGCCGGGCACGTTCCCGACAGGCAGCGCCGAAGGCGCGGAAGATGCTCAGGTAGAACGGGTTCCGGCACACCTGCCATTCGGGGTGCCACTGCACGCCGAGCAGGAAGCGATCGCTGCGCTCGGTCCGGACCGCCTCGATCAGGCCATCCGGCGCCCATGCCTCGGCCGCCAGACCGGGCGCCAGCCGGGCGATACCCTGACCGTGCAGCGAGTTGACCATGGCCTGTGGTTCACCGATCCAACTGGCCAGCAGGCCCTCGGGCGCCAGTCGAACCGGATGGGCCGGCGCATAGCGCTGTTCGAGGTCGAGGTCGTGGTCCTCGCGGTGATCCAGATGTCCGGCGACCTCGTGGACCTTCTGATGCAGGGTGCCGCCGAGCGCGACATTGACCTCCTGGAAGCCCCGGCAGATCGCCAGCACCGGCACCGCCATCTCCAGTGCCAGGGTCACCAGCGGCAGGGTCACGGCATCGCGATGCGGATCGTGTTCGTTGCCTTCGTAGCTCGGCTCATCGGTGTAGTGATGCGGTTCGATATTGCTCGGTGACCCGGTCAGGACCAGACCATCGAGGCGTTCGAGCAGTTCTGGCAGCGAAATGGCATCGGCCAGGGCCGGAATCACTACCGGCAGGCAGCCGGCACCGTCGATCACCGCACGCAGATATTTTTCCCCGACGGCGTGGAAGGGATGCAGCCCGATCTGCTTGCGGTCTGCCGGCAGGCCGACCAAGGGAATTCGACTCATGAGGCGTTACGGCGCGCGGTGTCAGCGATGGCAAACCCTAACCCGACTGTTTCATTTTATCAACGGGGTGTCGTCGCATTTCGCACAGATCGACCCTGTCGCAGCGCAGCATCGACAGGCCCGGATGGCCACTTGTGACGGCCATCGCGGGTTGACCGGACCTCGATTCCGCCTCCGCTGGCTCGGCAGTGCGGTCCGAGTCACGATCGAAGCGTTGAGTATTTTTTACACATGCCCTGCCCTCTGCTAGTATCCGGAACACCCGAATCCAACCCGCACGTGCCGCGCCCATGAACCCATCCGCACTCGACGCCGCCGATGCCGCCATCCTGGCTGGCCATACCGATTGCCGTGCCGTCGATCTGCTGCTGCCGGACCTCAATGGCCTGCTGCGCGGCAAGCGCATCGAGCGCATGGCCCTGGAAAAGGTGTTCGCCGAGGGCGTCTGCCTGCCGATGTCGCTGATCGCCACCGACATCACCGGCAACACCGTCGAGGAAACGGGGCTCGGCTACGACATCGGCGACGAGGATCGCATCTGCCGCCCGATCCCCGGCACCTTGCGTCCGGTGCCATGGCTGCCGCGACCCTCCCTGCAGTGCTTGCTCGACATGGAGGACGGCCAAGGTCGATCGTTCGCCGCCAGCCCTCGGGAAATCCTGCGCCGGGTGCTCCAGGGGTTCACCGATCGCGGTCTCACGCCAGTGGTTGCCGTCGAACTGGAGTTCTATCTGCTCGATCGCGAACTCGATCCGAATGGCCGGCCACGCACCTCGATCAATCCCGCGACCGGCACCCGCAACAACACGACCCAGGTCTACTACATCCAGGATCTGAACGACTACCGGACATTCACCGACGCGGTCGCGGAGGTCTGCGCGGTCCAGGGGATTCCGGCCGACACCGCCGTCGCCGAATACGCACCGGGCCAGTTCGAGATCAATCTCAAGCACCGCCCGAACGCCCTGCTCGCCTGTGACGATGCCGTCTACCTGCGCCGCGCGATCAAGGCCGTTGCCGAGAATCAGGGCCTGCTCGCCAGCTTCATGGCCAAGCCGTTCGTCGATCAGGCCGGCAGCGGCACCCACATCCATGTCAGCGTGCTCGACCGCAACGGCGACAACATCTTCGCTTGCACGCCGGATGCGCCCAGTGCGACCTTGCGACACGCCATCGCCGGCCTTCAGGCAAGCGCGACCGACTGCATGCTGATGTTCGCACCGCACGGCAACAGCTATCGGCGCTTCGTGCTGAACGCCTTCGTGCCGCTCAACGACTGCTGGGGCTTCAACAACCGCACGGTGGCCTTGCGCATCCCGCACGGCAGCCCGGCCAACACCCGCATCGAGCACCGGATCGCCGGTGCCGACGCCAACCCCTACCTGGTCACCGCCGCCGTCCTGGC
>DIHI01000092.1:13958-17717 GCA_002420085.1 Lysobacterales bacterium UBA5700
CAGCAGACCGAAACACGGGAACTGCACTGGCGCGACACGGTGCGCGACTTCATGGCCAGCCCATTCGTCGCCGAGCGCTTCGGCGGTCAGTTCCAGCACATCTACGGCCAGCAGAAGCTCAAGGAACTGCGCTGTTTCAACCGGGAAGTGACGACCCTGGAGATCGACTGGTATCTGCGCCACGTCTGACCGACCGGCGGGCTCCGGCCGGATACCCGGCAGGCATCGACGACAGCACATGCCGCACTGCCGCCGCAAGGCCCATCACAGGAGCGACACCGCCCACCATCGAGGCCGCCGCATGAACCACCCGACTGGAACCTACCCTGCTTCCTGGTATGCCGCCACCGCCCATCCCGCGCCTGAACGTCCCCCCCTCCAGGGTGAGCAGCAGGTCGATGTCGGCATCCTGGGGGCCGGCTTCACCGGCCTGAGTACCGCACTGGAACTGGCCCGCGCCGGATATCGGGTGGCCGTGCTGGATGCCGAACGGATCGGCTGGGGCGCGTCCGGCCGCAATGGCGGCCAGGTCATCTTCGGCTGGGGCTGCGGCGAAAGCCGACTGGAAGGTCTGCTCGGCGAGGCCGACGCCCGTCGAATGTTCGACTGGTCGCTGGAAGGCGTTCGCCTGTTGCGCGAACGGATCGCCGAGCATGCCATCGACTGCGATTGGCGCGATGGCCACGCCCACGTCGCGATCAAGCCACGGCACATCACCGAATTGAAATCCTGGCAGGCGCAACTCGCCGAGCGCTACGACTACCCGCTCGCCTGGTGGGACCGTGAGCGCCTGCGTGCCGAACTGGATTCGCCGCGCTACATCGGCGCCCTGTTCGACCCCGGCTCCGGCCATCTGCACCCACTCAACTATGCCCTCGGCCTGGCGCGGGCTGCCGAAGCGGCCGGCGTGCAGATCTTCGAGCGCAGCCCGGTCATCCGACTCGATCGCGGCGCCCAGCCGATACTGCACAGCCGGTCCGGAGCGTTGCGCTGTCGGTTCGTGGTACTGGCCGGCAATGCCCTGATCGAAGGCATCGCACCGGAACTGCACGACAAGATCATGCCGGTCGGAACCTATGTCGGCGCGACCGCGCCCCTGGGTGCTGAAACCGCCCGCCGATTGATCGGCAACGACATGGCGGTCGCCGACATCAACTGGGCACTCGACTACTTCCGGTGCAGCGCCGACCACCGTCTGCTGTTCGGCGGCCGTGCCAGCTATTCCAACCTGACACCGCCCAACCTGCGCACGGTCATGCGGGCACGCATGCGGCGTGTGTTCCCGACCCTGGCCGACACCGATTTCGAGTACCTCTGGGGCGGGGTGATCGACATCAGCCGCAATCGCGCTCCACACTGGGGCCGGCTGACCGACACGATCTATTTCGCCCAAGGATTTTCCGGACACGGGGTCGCCGCCAGTGGTCTGGCCGGGCGCATCCTGGCCGAGGCGATCCGTGGCCAGAACGAACGCCTGGATGTGTTCGCCCGCATCCGCCATCGCGACTTTCCGGGTGGTCGCGCCCTGCGGACACCGATCCTGGTCGCCGCCATGGCCTGGTTCAAACTGCGCGACGCGCTCTGGTGACCGATCGTGACCGCAACCGCAACGCGCTGATCGGTTGATCGCTGGAGTCGCCGATAGCGACCCCAGGTAACGACACAGCCGCCGCCATCGCGTAGGATGACTCCCGATTCGACAGTCCGGGGGGAGGGTCGCCATGTCACACGCCGGGTTTGCCTGGCTTTTCGCCGCCGTGTTGACGGTGACTGCCGACCTGTCGGCGGCGATCGTGCCGACACCGCTGCCGCTGCCTGCGGAACCGGCGGCTCCGGCCGAAGACAGCCTTCCGGCCTATCTCGACGGCCTGTCTGATGCGCTGCTGCGCGACAAGCAATTGCCGGGTCTGGCTGTCGCCGTGATCCGACCGGACCGACCCGACCTGCTGGTCGGCTACGGATTCGCTGATGTCGAGCGTGGCGTGCCGGTCGATGGTGCAGAAACCCTGTTCCGGATCGGCTCGGTCTCCAAGACCTTCATCTGGACTGCCGTGATGATCCTGGTCGAACGCGGCCAACTCGACCTCGACACCGACGTCAACCGCTACCTCCGGCAGGTGCGGGTCGCCGATGCCTTCGACACCCCGGTGACGCTCAATCATCTGATGGCCCACCGAGCCGGTTTCGAGGACACCCTGGCCCTGTTCATGGTCAGCGACGACGACCCCCGGACGCTGGCCGAACTGCTGGCCGAGCACCAGCCGCGCCGGGTCTATCCGCCCGGCGCCCGCACCTCGTACTCGAACTGGGGTGCGGCCCTGGCCGCCCAGATCGTCGCCGATGTTTCCGGCGAGGACTACGAACGCTTCCTGCACACTCACATCCTGCGACCACTGGCCCTGAACTCGACCGTGAGCGTACCGCCCGGCCAAATGCCGGACGCCCTGCGCGCACGCCTGGCCAAGGGTTACGAGTTCCGGCAAGGGCGGCACATCGAAGGCAAACCGATGCAAATTGGCGGCTACTGGCCGGCCGGCGGCATGGCCTCGACCGCCGCCGACATGGCGCGCTGGATGCGCTTTCACCTCAACGGCGGTGAACTCGATGGCATCCGCCTGCTGTCGGCCGAGACCCATGCCCGGATGCGCGAACGCGGCTTCGATGACCGCGCTGACGCTGCCGACGTCGCCCATGGTTTTCAATCGCGACCGCATCGCGGCATCACCACACTGGGCCATGGCGGTGCGACCGGACTGTACCGCGCGCAATTGCTGCTGGCGCCAGAGTTGGGCGTGGCGGTGTTCGCCAGCCAGAACAGCCCGCAATCCGGCTACGCCGCCCTCAACACGATCACCGATCTGATCCTGGAGCGTCAGGCCGGAATCCTGCCGGCCGCACCCCCTGGTTCGAGCGCAACCACGATCGACCGTGACCTGACCGAATTCCTCGGTGGCTACCGCAACAATCGGCGCGCATTCGGCAACCTGACCGCGATCTTCGCGCTCGAAGAAACGATCCAGGTTGCCCTTGCCGACGGCGACGGCCTGAGCGTCACCGGCAACGACCAGACCCGGTACTATCGCCCGATCGCCCGCGATCGCGACCTGTTCGAGACCGACAATGGCGCGCGTATCCGCTTCCAGCGCGACCCTCAGGGCCGGATCGTTGCCGTGAACGACGGCAGCGGCGTGCATTCCCACGAGCGTGTAGCGCCGTGGCAATCGAGCCTGGCCCTGCTGGCCGCCGTAGCCGCGACCGGCCTGTTCGCCGTGACCACCCTGCTCGGCGCCTGGTGGCGCTGGCGCCGGCCGATGGTGCGGACCGCCGCCGGCCTGTTCGCCGGCCGGTTGGCCACCGGCACCGCCTTGGCCGTCCTGGCCTACCTGATCCTCGCCCTGGCCGCAGTCGTGTCGGTCGCGACGCTGGCGGTCGGCGACCTGGCTGCCTACCCACCGCCATTGCTGCGCCTGCTCAGTCTGGCCGGTTGGCTGCTGGCCGGACTGGCGGTGCTGATGCTGCTGGCCCTGCGACCAGTGTGGCGACAGAGCAAGTGGCGAACCAGCCGGCGTCTGCACTTCAGCCTGTTCACCCTGGCCCTGGCTTTTCTGGTCGTACAGCTCTGGCTGTGGCGACTGTTCGCGGCCCCGCTGCTCTGATCCGTCGAAGGCTGCCAACAGCGTCTGCGCGCGCACCTGGATCAGCACGCTCGGCCGGTCGCCATCTGCTCCGCCCGGCCGCCGCGATCGCCGCCGCAGCCGC
>DIHI01000092.1:17851-18860 GCA_002420085.1 Lysobacterales bacterium UBA5700
GCCGCAGCCGCTCGCATCGCAGCCACATTCACGGTAACGTGACCGCCTGTCCCGTCAAGCCCGCACCGTCATGAGACCGAACGCTCCCGCCATCATCCTGATCGTCCTGGGCTGCCTGTTCCTGGCCCGCAATCTCGATCTGTTCGACTTCAACCTTGCCCATCTGATCGGCACCTGGTGGCCGTTGATCCTGATCGCGATCGGCGTCAGCATGCTGTTCAGGGGTAGCGATTCCTCCCGCCCGCAGTGACCGCCCGGACCGTGCGGATCGACTTCAACTGCGACCTCGGCGAGGGCTGTGGCAACGACGCCGCGCTGGTCCCCCTGATCAGTTCGGCCAGCATCGCCTGCGGTGGCCATGCCGGCGATGCCGACACCATGCGGGAAACCCTCGAACTCTGTCTTCGTCACGGCGTCGCCATCGGCGCCCACCCCGGCTTCGAGGATCGGGCCGGCTTCGGCCGCCACGAGCAGTCGATCACCGCCGACCAGGCACGGGCCTTGATCACGCGGCAACTGGCCCGCCTCGCCGAGGTTGCCGAAGCCGCCGGCGCCCGGATCGTCCACGTCAAACCGCACGGCGCCCTGTACAACCTGGCCGCACGCGAGCGCCGGATCGCCGATGCCATCGCCGACGCCGTGGCCGAATTCGACCCGAACCTGCGTCTGTACGGCCTGGCCGGCTCGCACGCCACCGAAGCAGCCCATGCCCACGGGTTGCGCGCCGTGCATGAAGCCTTCGCCGAACGGCGTTATCGCGCCGACGGCTCGCTGACCGCTCGCAGCCAGCCCGGCGCCGTGCTGGACAGCCCGCAGGACGCCCTGGCCCAGACCCGCTCCCTGCTGCACACCGGCACCGTGATCGCCGACGACGGCAGCCGCGTCGCCGTCCGTGCCGACAGCCTGTGCCTGCACGGCGACCGCGCCGACGCGGTCGCCTTCGCCCGCGCCTTGCGCGACGCCCTCGAAGCCGACGGTATCGCCATCCTGCCGCCCTGACCTGCCGCCC
>DIHI01000092.1:18967-21323 GCA_002420085.1 Lysobacterales bacterium UBA5700
CGCCCTGACCTGCCGCCCTGACCCGCAGACCATGAACACCCTCACCACCGGCCTCTCACTCTGGCCCCTGCTCGGCGTCGCCTGGGTGATTGCCGGCTTCGCCCTGCGCATCAACCCGGCCGTGGTCGCGGTCAGTGCCGGCCTGGTCACCGGCCTGATCGCCGGCAAACCCCTGCTGACCGTACTGGAACTGTTCGGCACGGCCTTCGTCAATCAACGCTATCTGCTGCTGTTCCTGCTGACCCTGCCGGTGATCGGCCTGCTCGAACGGCATGGCCTCAAGCAGCATGCCAGCGCCTGGATCGCGCGCCTGCGGCGGGCGACCCTGACCCGACTGCTGATCGCCTACCTCGGCCTGCGTCAGGTCGGCGCCATGCTCGGCCTGGTCAGCCTCGGCGGTCATCCGCAGACGGTCCGACCGTTGCTGGCACCGATGGCCGAAGCCGCCGCCCGTGCTCGACTCGGCCACCTCGATCGCGACCAGCAGCAGCGCATCCGAGCACTGTGTGCCGGCACCGACAATGTCGGCCTGTTCTTCGGCGAAGATGTGTTCGTCGCCTTCGGCGCGGTCCTGCTGATGCAGGGCTTCTACGCCGAACATGGCATCCAACTCGAACCCCTGCAAATCGCCCTCTGGGGCCTGCCGACCGCCGCCTGCGCCTTCATCATCCAGTCCTGGCGGATCCGCCGCTTCGAGCAACGGATGATCGCCGCACCGCGACCGATCGCCGCCAGCGACGACCCGAGCAGCGGCCCGCGCGGATGATCGATCTCGCCACCATCTACCTGCTTGCTGGCGGCTATTTCGCCTGGATCGCCTGGCTGTCGCTGCGCGACCGAGGCAATCCCCGTCGCCATGGCACCGCCCTGTTCTGGGGTCTGGTCGCGATCGCCCTGCTGATCGGAGAGCGCCTGCCGGCGGCGGTGATGGGCGCGATCGTGATCGCCCTGGCGGTGATCGCCGGAACCGGCCGACTCGGTCGCGGCCAGTATCGCGAGAGCAGCCCCGAGACCCAGACCACGGAGGCCAGCCGGCTCGGCAACCGACTGTTCCTGCCGGCCCTGCTGATTCCCGGCATCACCCTGCTGGTCGCCCTGCCGCTCAAGGACGTCAGTGCCTTCGGCCAGCGGCTGTTCGACAGCCACCAGACCACCCTGATCGGCCTCGGCCTGGCCTGCGTACTCGCCCTGATCGCCGCCAGCCTGCTCACCCGACAACGCCCCAGCGAGGCGATCGAACAATCCCGGCGCCTGCTCGACTCGATCGGCTGGGCCGCCCTGCTGCCCCTGCTGCTGGCCACCCTGGGCAGCGTGTTTTCCGCCAGTGGCGTCGGCGACGCGGTCGCCGCCGTGGTGTCCAGTGCATTACCCGGTGACAACCGACTGGCCGCCGTGCTCGCCTATGCCCTGGGCATGGCCGCATTCACCATGATCATGGGCAATGCCTTCGCCGCATTCCCGGTGATGACCGCCGGCATCGGCCTGCCCCTGCTGGTGGTCGGCCACGGCGCCGACGCTGCCTCGCTGGCCGCCATCGGCATGCTGTCCGGCTACTGCGGCACCTTGCTGACCCCGATGGCCGCCAACTTCAACCTGGTTCCCGCCGCCCTGCTCGAACTCGACGACCCGCACGGCGTGATCCGCGCCCAGATCGGCACCGCCCTGCCCCTGCTCGCCTGCAACATCGTCCTGATGTACCTCATCCCGTTCGCCTGGAATTGACCCGCGACCCGCTCAGGGCGCGGCCGGCAGCTCGCCCGATGCCATTGACCGGCAGCTCACGAAGCGCGAATCGGCCAACCAACCCGGATCCGGATAATAGGCGAACAGATACTGGCCACCGCTCAGACTGTCGATCAACTCGCGCGCCACCTCGGTCCGCACCGCCGGACAGCCCAGGCTGCGGCCGAGCCGACCAGTGCGATCGATGAACGACGACGTCACGTAATCGGCACCGTGGATCACGATCGCCCGCTCATAGGCGCGGTCGTTGTAGCCCGGCTCCAGCCCCTGCATCCGCAAGGAATAGCCATTGCGGCCGTAATATGGATCGAGCGTGCGGAACAGACCCAGACTGGAGGCAAAACTGCCCGGCACATTCGAGAACCGCTGGGCGTGCAACTCGCCGGTGTTGCGGCCGTGCGCAACCAGTTCCTCGTGCAGCAAGGCCGACCGATCGAGATCGAAGACCCACAGGCGCGGCTCGCTCGATGGCCGGCTGTAATCGATCACCGCCAAGCGTCCACTCGGATGCGGCTCGGCACAGGCCACCGCCTGCGCCGCCAGACGCAGCACCGCCGGATCGGCACTCGGCGCGGCCTCGGTCAACCGCTCGACCAGGCTCGGCACCGCAGCC
>DIHI01000092.1:21400-23219 GCA_002420085.1 Lysobacterales bacterium UBA5700
CCGCAGCCACCGCCGCCACCGGCCCGCACAGCACGGCCAGCACAAGCCCGCGTATTCCTGTCACGATTGTCACCTCAGCCTCGACCCGAACCGCACACCCGCCGCATCATGCCCACAGCCCACCCGTCACCGCAAGCCATGCTCGCCATCCTGCTGACCTGCATCCTGTTGCTGCCAGCCAGCGTCAGTGCCACTACCGACAGCGAACAGGCCCGGCTCGACGTCGCCGTCGCCAGCTTCTACGAACTGCGCAAGCACGCCCCGGCATGGACCGATAGCGATCGACGCCAGGCCCTGCTCGACGCCCTCGCCGAAGTCGAGCGCGATGGCCTCGACCCCGACGACTACCACCTGAGCAGCCTGCGTCAGCACTGGTCAACCGCCAGCCCGCCCCCCGACATCGACACCGAACGGCTGGCCACCCGCGCCGCCATCCGCGCCCTCTCGCACCTGCTCGGTGGCAAGCTCGACCCACGCCAGATCAACCCGGACTGGAATTTCCAGGCCCGACAGATCGACACCGACCGCGAACTGCGCGGCCTGTCCGATGCCATCGACCAGAACCGCCTGCTCGACCATTTCGCCGGCTCCCACCCCGCGCATCCGTTCTACCACCGACTCAAGGCCGGACTGCACTGGCTGCGGCGCATCGAACGCAGTGGCGGCTGGCCGAGCATCGGACCGGGACCGACCCTGCGCCTCGGCCAGCGCGATCCACGGGTCGGCCTGCTGCGCCGCCGACTCAGCATCGGCGGCTACCAGCCCGGCCCCGGCCAACCTGCCCCAGACGAATCTGGCCTCGGCCAATCTGGCCTCGATCAACCCGACCCCGAACTGTTCGATCAGGCCCTGGAAGAGGCCGTCAAACACTTCCAGCGCGAGCACCGACTGACCGCCGACGGCGCAGTCGGCAACACCACCCTGGCCGAACTGGACCGACCGATCGAAGCACGCATCGACCAGATGCGGGTCAACCTCGAACGGGCACGCTGGCTGCTGCACGAAACCAGCCGGGAATTCCTGCTGGTCGATATCGCCGGCTTCAAGGCCAGCTACTTCGTCGATGGCGAACCGGTCTGGCACACCCGTATCCAGGTCGGCCAACCCTTCCGAAAGACCCCGGAATACCGCTCCCTGATCACCCATATCGACCTCAACCCGACCTGGACCGTCCCCCCGACCATCTTCCGCAAGGACATCCTGCCCAAGCTCCGGCGCGGCCTCGGCTACCTCGACCAGCAGCGCATGCAGGTACTCGACGCCCACACCGGCCAGCGACTCGACCCGACCGCCATCGACTGGAGCGACCCGCGCGGCATCCTGATCCGCCAGGACGCCGGCCCCGGCAACGCCCTCGGCCGCGTCGCCATCCGCTTCGCCAACCCCTATGCCATCTACCTGCACGACACCCCGCACAGCGCCATCTTCTCCCGCGACGAGCGCGCCGTCAGCTCCGGCTGCATCCGTGTCGAACACCCGCTCGACCTGGTCGAACGCCTGCTCGCCGACCCCGAGCACTGGTCACGCGAGCGCATCGAAGCCGCCATCGCCCAAGGCCACAGCACCCGAATCCACGTCCCACGTGCGGTCACCCTCCTGCTCGCCTACTGGAGCGTCGATGTCCACGCCGACGACCGCGTCTCCTTCCGCCGCGACATCTACGCCCGCGACGCCATCATCCTCAACGCCTTGAATCAGCGGTAGCAGCCGGGAGTCGCAAGAGCCGGGAGGGGGAATGGGGAGTCGGGAATGGAGAATGGAGAATGGAGAATGGAGAATGGAGAATGGAGAATGGAGAGTTGGGAGTTGGGAGTTGGGA
>DIHI01000092.1:23361-23540 GCA_002420085.1 Lysobacterales bacterium UBA5700
GAGAATCGAGAACAGGGAGAGGCAGGAGCAATGGCCGTGTGTTCGCTCGCCGCATGCAACCCCCCTTCGCGCGCGAAGGGGGCGGGAGGGATGGTCGCGCGGCCTGAATCGTTGACAGAAAGCCCAGAAACCACCCCGCGCGACGATCGCGGATCAACAGCGGATCAACATCAATACGT
>DIHI01000092.1:23713-32725 GCA_002420085.1 Lysobacterales bacterium UBA5700
CCCCCCCACCTGCCGCAACGCCCAAGTCTTGTGAGCCAAGTGTGGAAATAATGACCGGGCGTTGGCCTGTCACGACAGAGCGCTGCTCTTACCAGTCCCGATTCCGCATTACCCGCTCTTGCAAATCCCGGCCAACGGCAAAACGCGATCCGCCACTGATCCGGTCAAGCCCGACGACGCACTATGAAATCATCAACCGGCATGGTCCCGGTCTCGGTCTGCGCCTGTTCATCGCGTTCAATCTGTTCCAGACGCTGGCTCAGGATTGTCTTCAATTCATGTCGCACGAAGCGATGCAGCAGATCACGGATCATCGGCTGGTAACCGATCCTATGGTAGTGCGCGATCTCCTTGAGATCATTCAGCAGACTCTTCTCCAGACGGATCGAAATCATCTGTAGCGCCATCAGGTCATCGATGGTGCGCGACGACTCAGGATCGGCCACGGCCACGGAGTCCGCATCGCGACCAAGCTCGCCGGTTTCCCAGGCTCGCACACCACTCGGCGTGTCAGGTGGCCGACGCGCCGAGCGCCTGGCGGGTGTGGTTCCGCGCGCCGCAAGTTTCCGGGTCTTCATGGGCAAACTCCACGCTCGTAGCACAGGATCATCGCTGCATACCTCACCCGCGCGGCTCCGATATGCTTGTCGGCAGGCGCGTCGTGGCAACCGCCCACCGCGACCGACGACCATTGTATATACACACCAACGAAAATGCATCACAGCATGACCATGAAAACCGTGACGCACAAAAATCATCAGCAATACACCCACCCACAACCAGCACCAGCGCTGCGGGCCGTCCGGGCATCGGGCCGGTCATGACCGACATCAGCCACCGCTGGCTGGCGACCCTGGCCGAACTGCGCGATCGGCGCGTACCCTGCGTGCTGATCACCATCGCCGAGACCCGTGGATCGGTTCCACGCGAAGCCGGCACCAAGATGGTGGTCACCGCCGATGAACAGTTCGGCACCATCGGCGGCGGCAACCTGGAAGCCGATGCCGTGGCTCAGGCGCGCCAGCGACTGACCGAGGCACTCGGCACTGGTCCGCGCCCGAACGATGTCCCGCCCGACCCGGTCCACCAAGCCAGCCTCGACAATCGTCTTGTCCGTTACGCGCTCGGCCCCAGCCTCGCCCAGTGCTGCGGCGGCGTGGTCACCGTCCTGCTCGAACCGTTCCTGCCACCGCGCCAGCGGCTGCTGCTGTTCGGCGCCGGCCACGTCGGTCGCGCCGTGGTCGAAGTGATGGCCGGCCTCGGCATCGCCCTGCGCTGGATCGACCCACGCGCCGAGCAATTCCCCGACCGCCTGCCCGACGGCGTCGAAGCGGTCCACACCCGCGCCCCGGAAGCGGAATTGCGCACCAGCGATGCCGACACCTACATCCTGGTGATCAGCCACAGCCACGACCTCGACTACCGCCTGGTCGAAACCGCCCTGCAGCACAGTCGATTCGCCTACCTCGGCCTGATCGGCAGCGCCAGCAAGCGCACCCGCTTCGAGAAGCGCCTGCGCAGTGTCGGCATCGCCCCCGACACCCTCACCCGCCTCACCTGCCCGATCGGCATCCCCGGCATCCCCGGCAAACACCCCAGGGAAATCGCCATCGCCGTCGCCGCGCAATTGCTGGCGGAGGGGTTGACACGGGAGAGGATTGTGGGTGGGCAGCAGTAAGAAATGGATCGATCAAAACAATAAATCAAGCACGCAGCCCACCCCTCCCCGCCGGTCTTTCCAGTTGCACATGTGCTTGATGAACACTGCCGAACAAAATGACATCCAGGCGCAATTCAACCTAGCGGCTCTAGGCGCGCGAAAAAAATGTCATTGACATGCTGCAATTTGCACTTCGCATTGGCTATTGCTTCTCTTGACACACCATTAACATCACCTGCGCCAGTACTCGCAAGACAGTGGTCTATGTTTTCAATCACGCATCCCAAATAATCCTTGTCCTCAGCCGTAACGTTTTCACACAAATACTTGCAGTTTTTTTCTTCGTGCAAAAAATCAGCATACAGACATTGCGACTCCAAATTGATCGGATTCAACACGTAATAATCTGCCAAGGCGGTTCTTATGCTTGCCTCATTTTCCAGTCCCGACTTCAAACTCGTAGAGCTATATTTTATATTTCCACGCAAAACTTCTATCTCTCTTGAATTTGCAATATGAGCACGCAGTGCTGCAATCGAAAATTTGCTTTTTATTCTGACATCACGTTGATCAGATTCTATTTTTTCAATCACTTCTGACTGCTCACGCAGATTCTTATTGATTTTATTGACAAGCTCTTTGTATTCCAAGAGTATCTCGCTTTTCTTTCCGACCATCCGTTTTTCCAGGCGTCTGATATCATCTACTGCGGAGCGTGAAACAGAAATGACGATAGTCGTCACCAAGGTCATGACAATACCTAACGCAGCAAATATCAGAGCAAGCAATCCAGACCAATCCTTCAGCCAGTCAACCGACGCACCATTTTTATTTAGACTGGTTTCTTTATAATCAGGCGTTCGAATCAATTCATGGCTGTCAGTGACATTGCTGGCACTGGCATTACTCGTCGGGTTATTGCCTGGATCAACAAGCAGAACAGATTCTGTTTGTTGAGGGATCGGGACCGATCCAGCCCTAACCCCAACCGTCTCTACTGGGGTAACCTGAGCAGGCTTTCCAATGTCTCCCGAAGTGATGAACATTGATCGAGCCCATTGCATTTTCGTGATCGAGTATACGGTTAGGCCGGAAGCAAAGAAAACCAAGATTGCGAGTAGCCATGGCACCCATGGATTTAACTTGGAGAAGTATCCTTGCGGAAAAATGTCTCGTTCATCGTCTCGAAATACTCGATACAACACCCGAGCGGCGACAAACAGGGCAACACCCAATGCCAGCATGACCTCCGTATTCATGCTGTCTGCTCCGTGCCGGCAGACTCAGTCGAACCGTCTGTGTCAGTGGTCATTGAATGCTTGTCTAGATTCAGTGTCTTGCAGATATGAGAGACCAGCGCATCCTTATCCTTAGCGGCTTTGGAAAAGCCCGTTATACTATCATCCGAATTTACCTCCAAAAACGCACTGAGGTAGACAAACGGCAAACCGGATCGATGCTCACGCAACCAGACCGCCAACAACTGTCCTTGATTGGTGATGAGGCTATCCCGCGCACTCGATTCGTAGCGTGCGAGCAAGCTATGATTGCCCGGCATATAAAGATCGATCACGACCAGCGCGACCTGCCGACCTTGTTCACTTTCAAGAAACCGCACAGCCCCGTTCAAGGTCCGGACGAGGTGGGTTTGACAGTACTGCTTGAGGGCTTCTCGATACTCGATGACCGACTCGTGATTGTCTTCGACAAACAGCACCAGCTTTTTCGCTTCAGTGGCATTGGGTTCACTCATGCGCATTGCTCCTTGTTGCATGCTCGGGGCCAGATCAGACACGCCTCGACGGTTGGGCCGTCAGTGGATTCGACTGCACGATGGTCAAGATTTTCCAGGGAAAGCTCGCCCCCGACCGCGTGTGCCAGTTTCCGCGCGGTATGCAGCCCGACATGGGCGCCATCCGCCGCACGCACATCGTTCGGAACACCCGAGTCGAAGCGATATTGGTACTGGGTCGGGTTCATGCAACCCGGATTGCGGATCCGCAGTTCGAATCGGGATTGATCATCCAGCAGTCGCGCCGATAGACGCAGATCGACCTCATGCGCCTCGTCATGCTGACCATCGATCCAGGCACGACCGAACTTGCTGGCATTGTCCAACACGACCCGAATCACCCGCTCGAACCACATTTGATAGATCAGTTCGGACTGCCAGATCGATTCCGATCGGCCTGGCTCATGCTTCCATGCGATAACAAGATCGTCATGGTAATCCTTGTTCAATTCGATATAGGCATCCAATGCCCCGCCTACCGGAAAAGCAGAACCTGGCTCGGCACGGCCGAGTCCACGCATCATGTCCAACCAATTGTCGGCCAAGGCTGTGGCATTGACGAAATTCCGTCGAAATCGCCGCCAGCGCTTCTGGCTGTCAGCATCGGGCGTTACTTGCAGTGTCTTGGCTTGCTGCAACTCGGTCAGGGCATGATCGGCGGTGTACAGATCACGTCGCAGTTCGTGCCCCAGGGCCTGCAACCAACTGGCACGCTCACGTTCAGCGATGATCGATTGCACCACCCAGCGACAGCGGTGGGCGACGCTCTCGATCGCCCAGATCAGGCTCTGGGTGGTACGCCAGGCCGTCCGAAAATACAGAATGAACACCCCAATAGTCCGATCATCGACCGTGATCGGATAGGTGATGGCACTGCCGACGTTTTTTCCGGTCCATTCGGCCCACCGCTGTTCATCCTTGCGTGGGGATTGGCCATACCTTTCGACCACGGCCTCGACATGAGGCGAATGAGGGCCATCGTGACAGAATTTGGCGCAGCGCTCATTCCAGACCTGCACCACTGCAAAGGTATTGTCACTGAGTGGCGTTTCGACCTTCAAGCCAAAGTCCGGCACCGACTCGACACCCTCGCGATTGGCGACGCCGTCCGGCTTCAGGATGCCGCCACGCTCCTGGGTCACCAGGATCAGATGATCGGCACCGGTCGCCGCCAGCAAGGCATCGAGAATCAGTTGCTTCTTGGCATCCAGATCACGTGCGGAGTGAATGGCGTGATCTTGTTTACGGATATCGCTGTGCATCCGAATGAATTGCCGCTGCCGATCACGAAACAGCGCGCGCCTGAGGCGTTCGACCAGACCGACCAACAGGGGCTTGACCGGGGCGACATCCTGTTCCTGAATGGTCGCCCTGACATCCTGCATGGCGCCCTCGGTCTCGGCCGAGCCCCTCGCTGCCCGCGAGAAACTCAGTACCGCCGCGATCCGCAGTGCGATCGGCTCGCCAGTGATCGGGTCGATGCGCGCTGCGACCACGGGAATCTCCAGACGGTCGGCCTTGCGATCCCAGCCAGGTGGCAGCCAGTCCTTGAACCACTGCGACCACCGACGCAGATCCTCGTCCTTCTCCAACGCATCGTTAGCGGCCGTATGGATTCGATAGACCAGCGTCTTGGCCTCCGCCGTCTGCAACTCATCCAGCACCTGTTCGGCGCGACCGCGCAAGGCGCCGCGCAAGGGCTGGCGCATGGGCAGTTCGTCGCGTAATGTCTGAGGGTGGTTCTTGCTGAGCCGATACAGCACCGCCACCTCACGGACCGGTTCGGCATCTGCTGGCGGCTGATCGAGCGGCCGATAAGCCACCGGGTGATCACCCGCTACGATCAGGGGCTCGATCAGATAGCACTGCCCGGTCGTAAAACCGGCCTGGGCCATCGCCTCGAAGATGTCATCGATGGTGTGCTTCAGATCGTTATCAGCCGCGCTGAAAGCCCGATGCTCGACCACCTGCCCGAGCAGTTTCTGGCCGTCCTGTTCGATCGGAAACGAGCGCAGCACGTAGCTGCTGTAATTCGGATCGAACGGATTGCCGATCCGCTCCAGCGGTTCCGGCACCTTGCCGCGCTCGCGCCAATCGGGGAACAGGCTGCTGCTTGGCTGGACCGGATCGGCGCCGAATTGGGTCCAGGCCGGATTGGCATACAGCACCGGGCACATCCAGGCGCTATCCGGGGCGCGACGACGACCGAGCACGCGCAGCGGCAGCGGGAAGTCGGACCAATAGTCAGGTGGGTCGAACGGATCAACACCGACCAGGGCGGCCATCAGATCATAAGCGTCGATCGGTTTGCGGATCAGTGGGCCTTTGACCCGGATGCTGAGGGCCTGGAAGCTGGCGATCACCGCCTCGGCCGGCGCCAGAGCGTCGGCACCGGGATCGCCCGCATGGCCTGCACCGTCGCCGCGCGGCGTAGAGTCCGCCCCACCCTGCGATGCACCACCACGGCCCTGACCGGAACTGAAACCGAAACTGATCAGGCGCACTTCACAGCGGTCGAGTACCCGCCGCTCGACCAGAGCCCGCAACAGGTCACGGCTGGAGAAGCCGCCGGTCAGGTTGACATCCAGCAGGATCTGCTCGGGCCGGAACGCGACGACCCGATCGGCGATGTCCTCGGCTCGGCTGCCCTGACCGATGTGCAGCGTCTCGACCTCGAAGGCGACCGCCAGGGCCGTTTTGGTGTTGCGCAGGAAAGCCTCGTTGTCGTCGATCACCAGCACCCGCTGGCGCGACTCACGGTTACCGGGTTCGGGCTCATGCATGGCCTGATCTTCCTCACTCATGGCTGCACATTCGTGGCCTCAACGGCCCTCCAGCAGGATCGGCAGCACGATCCGAAACACCGTACTTCGCCAGCGCAGGCTGCGGTGCAGAACCAGATCACCGCCATGCTGACGCAACAGGGCACGGCAGAAGTGCAGGCCGAGGCCGGTGCCAACACGGCCCTTGTTGCTGTCGCGCGGGGCAAACAGGCCCGCGCGGTCGCCGTAGCGGACCCCTGGACCGTTGTCCTCGACATCGATCAGCACGGTCCGGCCCTGGTCAGCCCCTTCGCCCAGCGACACCCGCACCGCCACGGCTGCGCCCGCAGGCTCGCCACGTCGCTGAGCGAAATACAGGGCGTTGTCGAGCAGGTTGCGCAGGCTCTGGTCGAGCACGATCGGCGGCAAGGACAGCAGCAGGGGTAGGTCCGGCACACTCACGCTGAAGGCGCAGCCGGCCATGTCGAACTGGTGCAGCATCAGGCCGGCGGTGTGCTCGACCATCGGCCGCACCGATAGCCGAGCCTTCTGCTGGCGGCGGATCACGTCGATCTCGTCATCGACCAGTCGATACAGGTGACGGGCGTCCTTGCGCAGAGTCTGCCAGTGTTCGGTGCCGATCGGCAGGCCGCTGGCGCCGACTTCGGCCAGTTCCTCGACCTTGTCGAGCAGCACCTGGGCCGATTGCCGGGTCTCGTGCAGGTAGGCACTCCAGTTCTTGCCGATCAGGGCGAACCTGCCCAGGTTGGCGTTCTCCAGCGCCAGTTCGTGCGCCTCCAGCGCGGCTTGCAGGCCGGGGATGTAGTGCTCGGGTGACACCGCCGGGACACCGTCCCTCGGCCGACGATGGAACAGCACCACCGCGTGGCGCATGGCGGGCGGGGACTCACCGGCTTGATCGAGGCCGTCGTCGAGCAGGCGGCGGATTGGAATCGCGCAAACCCTATCGCTGTCATTCGGATGAAAGGGGAACTCTCGCTTCTGGGTGACCTTCGGTTCCCCATCGCGCATGGCATCATTCAGTACCGATTGATGCAGACTCCCTTGGCTCTTTCGCACGAGGTCCGGTGACAGCCCGTACAGCGCGTGAATTTGATAACGCAGCTCCGAAACCTGCTCCAGCCACAGCGCTGCCGACAGATCGCAGGCTTCGCACAGGCGTTGCAGATAGCGGTGCGCCAACTGTTCGGCGCGGTCGGCGATCACCGGTGTGCCGGCCGGGCCGGCATCGACGTCTGGGGTACTCGATGCGGTCGGAGAGACCGGCGCCAGGGCGTTCAGCAGATCGGCCAGCAGGAATGGCTGGGACAATTCGATACCGACCTCCGGTCCGAGACCGGCCGGCCGCCGGCCGAGCCAGACCAGGCGCTGAACGCGGCCGAGGCGTGCCCGCAGTTCCTGCTGGCTGCGCGGATCATCGGGCCACAGGCCGGGACTGAGCAGCAGCCGCTCCGGGCGATCCGGTGCGTGCAGGGCAGCCAGCAGGGCGGTGCTGCTACCGAGTTGCAGGGCCTCGAAATCGAAGACATCCAGCCAGCGCACCAGATGCTCGCCGAAATAGCCATCACGCACGGCCAGGCCGACCGGCCCCGGACCGGGGTCGGGCCAGCGGTAGCGCCGTCGCCAATCGAGGCGCGATTGGCGTGCGATGATGCTCCCCAGCAGGGCGCGCTGGCTCTCGGCATCACTGTAGGTCGCCCGACGCCGCATGGCGCCAGTGACCGAGCCTTCGATCCGCAGGCGCTCGCGATCGATGGCGGTGATCTCGACCTCGACCTGGTCGCCGACATCGAGCAGGCTGCCGATCTGCTCGACAAGCAACGGCAACTCATGGCGGTCGATGCGGATCTCGATGCCGGTGGCCAGACACTCGCCGAAGGCATGGTAGGGCCGAGGCATGCGATCGATCCGTACCGTGCGCAGCTCACCGACCGTCGGCGGCGTGGTCAGCCAGGGGTTGCCGCTGGGCTCGGCCCAGCGGATGCTGGCGAACCATTGGTCGCCGGTTGAATCGTGGGCATGTCGAAGAAAGACATCGACCGACTGGCCAATCGCAAATTCGTTCGATGTCAGAGAGGTCGGCAGGTGTTCGGGTGTGACCACCGCCGTCTTCGCCCACCGGCTGTCGGCCAGTCGGACGTAAACTTTTTGCGGATCACGGGCATACACCGTGCCGCGACAGTACCGCTGCTCGAATGGCATCCCGCCCTGCTGGTTGACCACGCCCCCTGGCTCCCCGTCTGCCCACCCCCCCGACCGGGCGCAGCCGTCCCGGGCCTGTTCCGCTATGCTGCCAACAGCTACCCCGCCCCCGCAAGCCCCTTCGATCCGCTTGGCGAGCATCGACCGTGACCGAACCCGTCTCCAGCCGCCGCAACCGCGCTTCGACCCGTGACCGGCACTACATCCGCTTGAACGGATCATAGCAGTACGACCGCCCCTGCCAAGTCCCCGGACCACAGTAGCGACCCGCGCTCACGTGCTTGGAGTTGGGAGTCGAGATTGGCGATTCGAGATTCGCATTCGCCGCAGATGGGACTGGGGGCCACCAGGGCCGGCGACCGCTGCCCTCGCGCTGACGGACTGCGGGTTGATCGCCACGGATCACGGCTCGCCTGCTGCCGCTGCTGCGAATCTCGATTTGCCATTTCTGACCCTTGCGACCCCCCATTCCCCATTCCCGGCCGTCGTCGCGCGGGGTGGTTGACGGCTTACTCACCAACGGCGCTGGCCGCGCGACCATCCCCCCTGCCCCCCTTCGCGCGCGAAGGGGGGTT
>DIHI01000092.1:32848-32977 GCA_002420085.1 Lysobacterales bacterium UBA5700
GGGTTCATGCGCGGCGCGCGCTTGCCGCCCTTCGCGCGCGGTGGGGGTTAATATGGCGCGCGAGCTTGCCGCCCTTCGTGCGCAGAGGAGGTTCATACGGCGTGCGAGGCCGTATGCTGTGGCTCCCCG
>DIHI01000129.1:0-1694 GCA_002420085.1 Lysobacterales bacterium UBA5700
TGGTGGCCTTGCGTCATGACTGACTGGCGGCTGCCCCGGTCGATGCCGATCGTCGCCGACGGTGCTGCCGGCGGCGAGGGCGACTCTGCCGCCGTGTACGCTCGCGGCGACATCGCTGGGAGTGGCGGACGATGAGGACGACGGTCAGGCAGGTGTTGCACACGATCCAGCGTTCGCCGGGTTTTTCGCTGCTGGTGGTCGGCTTTCTCGGACTTGCGGTGGCTGCCGTGTTGAGCCTCGCCAGCGCCGCCTGGGCCTTGCTGGTCAAGCCCTTGCCCTATCCGCAGGCGGAGCGCTTGGCACATGTCTACGGCTACTCGACCCGGATGGGTTTCGAGTTGGGCTTCGCGGTGCCATTGGCGGTTCGGCTGGCCGAACTGGATTCGGTGGAGGCGGTCGGTTACTGGCGGCGGGGTGACGAGATCGAAGATGGCTCGGGCGCCCTGCTGGAAAGCGTTCGGATATCGCCCAGTCTGCTGCGCATGCTGGCGGCGGCGCCGGTCCTCGGTCGCCTGCCGAACGAGGACGATCCAGCCGATGCCGTGGTGATTTCCGAGGCGCTCTGGCGACAGTGGTTCAATCGCGATCCGGGTGTGCTCGATCGGCCTGTCGATCTGCCCGGACACCGACTGCGGGTGATCGGGGTGATGGCGGACGACTTCGCATTCCCGCGCGCCGGCATCGCGATCTGGCAGCCGCTGATCTTCAGTCCCGAGCAGCGTGCCGCCGAGGCGATGTCGGAATGGGGTGATCTGCGGGTCTATGTCCGGATGGCGTCTGGGGTCGATGCGGTGATCCTGGCCGAGCAGATCGCGGCACTGGCTGCGGCGGAGGAGGGCCTGGCCGCGATGCGCGAGTTCATGGGCCTGGACCTGCGGGTGGCCGATCTGCGCGCGAGCCTGTCCGATGGCGAGATCGGCCTGTTGTCGCAGGTCTTTCTGGCGATCGCGCTGATCCTGGCGGCGGTCGTCGCGAATCTGGCCAATCTGTGGTTGAACCGGATGCTGGCGCGACAGCGCGAACTGGCCCTGCGCTCGGCCCTGGGGGCCTCGGGCTTCCGTCGGATCAGTCCGATCCTGATCGAAGTCCTGAGCCTGACCCTGGCCGGGGTGATGCTTGGTGTGCTGCTGACGCCGGGCGGGATCGCCATCCTGCACGGGCTCGACCTGCTACGCCCGAATTCCGCGCTGGCAGTGACCGTCGATGGCGCGACCGTGCTGCTGGCGCTCGCCTTGGCGGTCGGATTGACCCTGGTGTTGGCCCTGCCGGCGATCGTGCTCGATCGGCGGGTTTCGCTGCTCGCCAGCCTGGGTGCGGGTGGGCGCCAGGTATCGTCGTCGCCGGCCGGTGCCCGTCTGCGCACGATCCTGGTTGCCGTGCAGGTGGCCACGGCGGTCGGTCTGTTGGCAGGTGGTGGCCTGTTGTTGCGCAGCCTCGATGCCCTGGTGCGAACCGAGACCGGTTTTCGCAGTGAACACCTGCTGATGGCCGAGATGGTGCCCAAGGATGTGCGGCTGCTGGCTCATTCGGCGAGTGCCGGGCAACGGCTCGCGGCATGGTTCGATGAGGCATCGCGATTGCCGGGCGTGAACGCGGCGAGTTTCGCCAATGCGCCGCCGTTCTCGCGCTCGGAGTCGGTGTCGAGTTTCGAGGTGATCAGCGGTGGTGACGAGGACAGTGCCCGCGATCGGATC
>DIHI01000129.1:1767-2767 GCA_002420085.1 Lysobacterales bacterium UBA5700
AATCGGATCGTCGGCCCGGCCTATTTCGACCTGCTTGGACAGCAGCCGAGCCAAGGGCGGGTGTTTGCCGAACGCGATGCCGACCTGCCGGTGGTAGTGGTCGATGAGCGCTACGTGAGCCGACATCTGGCGGGTCGCGACCCCTTGCAGACCACGATCGGCGTGCCGGTCGCCGATGATGCCTATCAGCCGGCCCGGATCATCGGGGTGGTGCCAACGGTCAAGCACCTGGCATTGGATGAGGCTGAGGGCATGGGCACGGTGTTCCGCTATTCGGCGGTGCCGGCCGAGACCGGCAGGTTGCCGCGTTTCATCCTGTTCGACGCGGGCGATCCGGCCGCCTTGCGAATGCGTCTGGA
The DNA here is from genome assembly GCA_002420085.1 of Lysobacterales bacterium UBA5700. Lineage (GTDB taxonomy): Bacteria > Pseudomonadota > Gammaproteobacteria > Xanthomonadales > Xanthomonadaceae > UBA11164. Next base: position 2,127 of record DIHI01000129.1, read on the forward strand.
TGAACTGGCGCTGCGCCACGGCCTGCGTCTGGTTCGATTCGATCGACTTTCCGATTGGTTGCGGGCCTCCCTGAGCGATCGCATGCGCTTGACCGGTCTGCTGGTGGCGATGGCCGTGGTCGGACTGTTGCTGGCCAGCATGGGTCTGTTCGCCCTGGTCCAGTACACGGTGCGCGGGCGGCGTCGGGAACTCGCCCTGCGCATGGCCCTGGGTGCCCGATCGTCCGATCTGAGCCGGCGCGTATCGGTCGATGCCGTGTCCGCGCTGCTGCCGGGTCTGCTGCTGGGCCTGGTCGCTGCCGTGCTGGTCGGTGAGGTGCTGGCCGCCCGATTGCATGGCATCGGGCCACGCGACCCCTTGACCCTGGTGCTGGTGGTCGCCCTGCTGGTGCCGGTGGCACTGCTGTCGGCCTGGCTGCCGGCCCGGCGCATCGCCGCGATCGCACCGACCGAGGCGCTCGCCGATGACTGAGCGCCCCGACCTGCGTACTGCCCTGGCCATTCCATGCTTCCGATGAGGCATTCCCTGTGATCGAACTGAACACCCTGGAAAAATCCATCGCGCTGCCGGCCGGCCGCCAGTGGCTGTTGCGGAACATCAACCTGACGATCCACGAAGGCGACTTCCTGAGCATCATGGG
>DIHI01000129.1:2896-6883 GCA_002420085.1 Lysobacterales bacterium UBA5700
TACCACTTCGATGGTCAGCCAGTGCATGCGATGAAGGATCGGCAGCGCAAGGCATTCGCGCGCGAGCACATCGCCCTGGTCTTCCAGCACTACCACTTGCTGGACGACCTGACCGTGGCGGAGAACATCGAGTTGCCATTGAGCTATCGCGATGTTCCCGGTTCGCAGCGCAAGGCGCGGGTGGCCGATCTGCTCGACCGTTTCGGCATCGTCGCCAAGCGCGATCTGTTCCCCCGGCAACTGTCCGGTGGTCAGCAGCAGATGGTGGCGGTGGCGCGGGCAATCGTGACCCGTCCGCGTCTGCTGCTGGCCGACGAACCGACCGGCGCCCTGCACTCCAGTCAGGGCGAGATGATCATGGACCTGCTGACTGAGTTGAACCGGGCCGGCACCACGATCGTCCAGGTCACCCACAACCCCGAGTACGCCGCGCGCGGCAACCGCCGCTGCGAACTGTTCGACGGCTGGCTCAGACCATGACGATCGGTGGCGCGGGGTGCAGACTGCCACCGGTGGCAGGGCTTGACAGCCGCGATCTGATGCGCAAGCATCTGATGCATGCGCACCACGCTCGATATCGAAGACGATCTGCTGGCGGCGGCCAAGGCGCTGGCCCAGCGCCAGGGCAAGACCACCGGCCAGGTGATTTCCGAACTGGCGCGCCGGGGCTTGAATGCAGGGCCGGGCATCGTCACCTCGGACGTGGCCGAGTCGGCGGCGTTCTACGGCTTCGAGCCGCTGCCCGACCGTGGGGTCGTGGTCACCGATGCCCTGATCGACCGCCTGCGCGACGAAACGGGGGCGTAATGAAGGTCGAGGATGCCGGCGAACGCTACCGGGTGTCGATCCGATCCCTGCTCGACATCAATGTGCTGATCGCCTTGCTCGATCGCGCGCATGTCCATCATGTCCTCGCCCGCGCCTGGCTGGAGGCCAACATCCGTGGTGGCTGGGCCTCCTGCCCAACCACCCAGAACGGGTTCGTGCGGATCATCAGCCAGTCGGCCTACCCGCAGCCGATCCCGCCGGCCCTGGCGATCGCGCGCCTGCGCAGCGCCACTGCGACCGCCCATCACGTGTTCTGGAATGACGATCTCAGTGTGCTCGATCCGGGCGTGATCGATCCCGAGCGCGTGCATGGCCCGAGGCAGTTGACCGACATGTACCTGCTGGCGCTGGCGGTCCGAAACGGCGGCCGTTTCGTCACCTTCGATACCGCCATTGCGGTGGCGGCGGTTCCCGGCGCGCGTGCCGAGCATCTGGTCGTGCTGTGAAGGGTCAGTCCGACATGAGCCCGCCGAGCGTCCTGATCGCCGACGACCAGGCCGATGTCTTGCAGGCGGTGCGTCTGCTGTTGAAGTCGGAAGGCTATGCCTCGGTCGGTGTCTCTGCCCCGGCCGAGGCGCTCGAACGGGCCGGTCGAGAGCGCTTCGACTGTGCCCTGATCGACCTCAACTACAGCCGCGACACGACCTCGGGCGCCGAGGGCCTCGACCTGTTGCAGCGCCTGCGCGCACTGGATGCCGACCTGCCGGTGGTGGTGATGACGGCCTGGGGCACGATCGATATCGCGGTCCAGGCGATGCGCAGCGGCGCCGCCGATTTCATCGAGAAGCCCTGGGACAACCGGCGCCTGCTCAGTGTGATTGCCGCCCAGGTCGCCCTGACGCAGAGCCGCCGCCAAGCCGGCCGCCTGAGCGCCGAAAACCGTCTGTTGCGCGGTGATGGCGAGGAGCCCTTCATCGCCGATGCCCCATCGATGCAGCCGGTGCTGGCGATGATCGAGCGGGTCGCACCGTCCGATGCCAATATCCTGATCCTCGGTGAAAACGGCACCGGCAAGGGGCTGATCGCCCGGTTGATCCATCGCCATTCGCGCCGTGCCGAGCGCTCGCTGATCAAGGTCAACATGGGCGGCATTGCCGAGAGCGTGTTCGAGGCCGAGATGTTCGGTCACGTCAAGGGCGCCTTCACCGACGCCAAGAGCGACCGGATCGGCCGGTTCGAGTTGGCCGATGGCGGCACCCTGTTTCTGGACGAGATCGCCAACATCCCGGCGGCACAGCAGCCCAAGCTGTTGCGGGTACTGGAGGATGGCGAACTGGAGCGGGTCGGCTCGTCGCGCACGATCCGGGTCGATGTCCGGCTGGTATCGGCGACCAATGCCGATCTGGCCGACGAGGTCGCCGCCGGACGGTTCCGCAAGGATCTGCTGTATCGGCTGAATACCGTCGAGATTCGGCTGCCGCCGCTGCGCGAGCGGCGCGAGGACATCGTCGCGATGGCGGAGGATTTCCTGGTGCGTTTCGGCAAGCGCTACCAGCGCGAGGGCCTGCGCCTGTCGGCTGCCGCCGAGCGCGAGTTGCTGGCGTATCGCTGGCCGGGCAATGTCCGTGAACTGTCGCACGTCATCGAGCGCGCCGTGCTGATGGCCAACGGCAGCACCATCGCCACTGTCGATCTGCATGCCGAGGCTGATCAGGGCAGGGGTGACGGCAACAGCGAAGCCGGTGGCGGTGGTGCGCGCGCAGCGCTCGCTGACCCAGCCGAACGGGCTTCGGCCCCGCCGTCCAGCCGGCCGGACAGCCGGCCAGGCAGCCCGAGCGAGCCGGCGATGCCGACCCTGGAACAGGCCGAGCAGGCGATGATCCGCAACGCGCTCGACCGCTGTCAGGGCAATATCCAGCGCACCGCCGAGATGCTCGGCCTGAGTCGCGGCGCCCTGTACCGCCGACTGGAGAAATACGGCCTCGCCGCCGATGCGGGTGAGCCATGAACACGCACTGGCCGGTCATGGCGATCGACCCGGTCCAGCCCGATGCCCACTGAGGACGGCCCGAACCGCCCGACACCCGGCCTCGGCTTCGAGCGCCGGCTTCGGCGTGACGCCGGGCTGGTGGTGCTGCCGGCCATGGCCGTGATCGGCTATCTGCTGTGGACCCGCCCGGAACTTGAAACCGGACTCTGGCTGGGCCTGGCAGTGGCCGGCTGCGCCACCCTGATCCTGATCGCCCGGCTGCGCCAGCGGGTGGTGTTTCCGCTGTACACCCTGTCGAACCTGCTGGAGGCCCTGCGCGAAGGCGACTACAGCCTGCGCGGTTCCCGTGGCCACCGTGGCGATGCCATCGGCGACGTGATCTGGGAGGTCAACGCCCTGTCCCAGACGCTGCGCGAGCGCCGCCTGCGCGACGAAGAGGCGAGCGCACTGCTGACCAAGGTGATTGCCGCGATCGACATCGCGATCTTCAGCTTCGATGGCGAAGGACGGCTACGGCTGATCAATCCCGCCGGCGAGCGCCTGCTCGGGGCTCGAACCCAGCGCCTGCTCGGCGCCACGGCCGAAGAGATCGGCCTCGCCGAGTGCCTGGCACTCGGCGAACCGACCCTGTTGCAACGCAGTTTCGCGGCGGGAGCCGGGCGTTACGAGGTCCGTCGCTTCCAGTTCCGCCAGGACGGCCTGCCGCATGCCCTGCTGGCGATCACCGACCTGTCGCGCGCCCTGCGCGAGGAGGAGCGCCAGGCGTGGCAGCGGATCATCCGCGTGCTCGGTCACGAGATGAACAACTCGCTGGCTCCGATCAAATCGATGGCCGCGACCCTCTCGGAAATCTGCCTGCGCGAGCCCTTGCCGCTGGATTGGCGCGAAGACGTGCATGGCGGCCTGAAGGTGATCGCCGATCGCGCCGATGCCCTGAATCGATTCATGAGCGGCTATGCCGGCCTGGCGCGTCTGCCGCCTCCCAGCCCGCGACCGAGTGCGATTGCCGAGATCGTCGAACGGGTGGCGCGGCTGGAACAGCGCATGCCGGTCCAGGTCGAGCCCGGCCCGGCCCTGGTCTGCACCCTCGACCCGGACCAGATCGAACAGGCCCTGATCAACCTGGTTCGGAATGCCGTCGAAGCGGCACGCAGTGCCGGTGGTCGGGTCGGGGTGCGCTGGTCGTGTCCAACCGAAGGCCGACTGCGCATCGAGGTCCATGACGAGGG
>DIHI01000129.1:7035-11912 GCA_002420085.1 Lysobacterales bacterium UBA5700
CTGGTGCTCGCCCAGCGGATCGCCGAAGGCCATGGCGGCAGTCTGGTGCTGGTCGATCGTGAGGATCGCCGGGGCTGTGTCGCTCGCCTGGAACTGCCGCTACCGGGCTGATCGCCCGCCAGCGTCGGTGTCGGCGTCGGTGCAGTGCTGGCTCGCGCTGTGCGGACGTGCCCAGTGCCGGCTCGCCCCGTGCTCGATCATTCAGTGCCGGCAGGCGGGCCCAGGACCGGCAGACGCTCGGCGATCATCGCCGCAGCGGCAGCGTAATCGATCGACTCGGGATCGTGCTTGCCCTCGCACAGGGCCACCAGCAGGGCGCGCTGGATCTGGCCGCGCCGATAGGCGTCGAGATAGGGCGTGCGGGTGAAGCTGACCAGGGTGTAGCGCGGCACGAAGCGGTCCGGATGGCGTTCCGCCAGACGCAGTTCCACCTCCCGTTGCAGGCGGTAGGCCGGGTCTTGAACCCGAGCGCGCATTTCCTCGTAGTTTTCCAGGGCCATCTGCTGGATGGCGCGGGATTGCGGCAAGCGCTCGGCCTGGAAGGCAGCGAAGGCCGACTCGAAATCGTCCGCCTCGGCCAGCAGGCGATCGAGGGCGAGGCAGTCCTCGAACGCGCAGTTCATGCCCTGACCGTGGAAGGGCACCATGGCATGGGCGGCATCCCCGAGCAGGACGGCACGGCCGCCCAGATGCCAGCGGTCGAGGTAGAGGGTGGCCAACAGACCGGCCGGATGGGCGATGAAGTCGTCCTCCAGACGCGGGATCAGGGGCAGCGCGTCCGGGAAGTCCTGCTCGAACAAGGCGCGCACCGTGTGGGCGTCGCGGATCCGGTCGAAACCGGGGACATCCGGCGTTCCCTGCTCGGGTAGGAACAGGGTGACCGTGAACGTACCCTCGACATTGGGCAGGGCGATGCACATGTAACCGCCACGCGGCCAGATGTGCAGCGCTTGCGGCTCGATCCGGAAGCCGCCATCCGGATCGGGCGGGATTTCCAGTTCCTTGTAGCGGTGCCCGAGCGGTTCGGTGCGGCTACCGAGATCGACGTGCTGGGCCATCGACCAGCGCACCGGTGAACCGGCGCCATCGGCACCGATCAGCACATCGAACGTGCGCTGCCAGCGGCGGCGGTCGTGGTCATTGACCAGGTGCAGCCGCTGGCCGACAAAATCGACCGACTCCACCCGGTGATGGAAGGACACGCGGACCCCGGCTGCCTCGGCCGCATCCAGCAGGATGGCATTCAGCCGACCCCGGTGGACCGACCAGATGGCGTGCTCGGGCGTGCGGCTGTAGGGCTGGAACTCCTGGCGGCCATCACCCAGGTGGACCTGGCGTCCCCGCATCCGCACCGCCTGGCCGAGCACCGCCTGCTCCAGGCCGGCCAGCCGCAGCGCATGCAGCCCACGTTCGGCCAAGGCGAGGTTGATCGAACGGCCGCTCTCGAAACCCTTGATGCGCTGATCATGGCGCTTCTCCAGCAGTTCCACCTGCCAGCCGCGACGCGCCAGCAGCAGGGCGAGCAGGGCGCCGGCCAAACCGGCCCCGGCAATCAGAATCGAGCGCGATTTCATCGAATCGAGTGCTGCCTGCCGGCCCAGGCCAGATCGCTGCCCAGCGCAGCATCGACCGCCGGCCAGCGGCCTGCGGTCATGCGGCGACCGAGCGATTCCGAGTTGGAACCCGGCCACGGGCGAACACGGCGTCGGATTGCGCCCGTTGCCGACGGCAGGCGTGCGCTCGGTGAGGCGTGGGGCAGCGATGGCGGAGCCAGCAGATGCCGGACAGGAATCATGGGATGGCTGATCGGAGGCGAGGGGGGCGAGCCTGTGTTGCCGGCACCGATCGATGCGCGATCGCCGGCACGCGCGGGGCAAGACCCATGCGCGCCGCCGCATTGTCGCATCCATCGCCGACCAGCGTCAGCATCGACCCGCCGACCGAACGCTCTTGGCTGACCCTCGCGCCGACCGTCGCACCCAGCCCGTCCGCCCGGTGCGACGGCAGTCATCCGTGCCGACCCTCGCGCCAGTCCTCGATGGCCAGCACCAGACGCAGCACATCGATGTGGCGGTTGTACAGCGGTGCCGGCGTGATCCGGATGATGTCGGGTTCGCGCCAGTCGCCGATGATGTCCCTGGCCAGCAGATGCTCGAACAGGCTGCGTCCCCGAACCCGACCGCCGTGGACCCGCAGCGACAACTGGGCACCACGACGCTCCGGTTCGGCCGGTGTGACGATCGCCAGCACATCGGCCAGACGTTCACGCAGCAGGGTCTCCAGATAGCCGGTCAGGTGCAGCGACTTCGCCCGCAGGGCAGGCATGCCTGCGTCGTGGAAGATTTCCAGCGCCACCCGCAGCGGCGCCAACGACAGGATCGCCTGGTTGCTCAGCAGCCAGCCTTCCGCACCGGGACTGGGCACGAACTCCGGACCCATCAGGAAGCGGGTGGCCGGCTCATGGCCCCACCAGCCGGCGAAGCGCGGCAGATCGGAGTGAGCATGGCGTTCGTGGACGAAGCAGCCGGCAATCGCCCCCGGACCGGCATTGACGTACTTGTAGTGGCACCAGATGGCGAAATCCGGACCATCGTCATGCAGGGCCAGCGGCACATTGCCGATCGCATGGGCCAGATCGAAGCCGACCCGAGCACCGACCCGATGCCCGAGCCGGGTGATGGCCGCCAGATCGAATGCCTGACCGGTGCGGTACTGGACACCCGGCAGCATGATCAGTGCCAGGCGCTCGCCGTGGTCGAGGATGGCGCGCTCGATCCGCTGCATCGACAGGGTGCCGTTCGGCTCATCGCCGTCCAGTTCGATCAGACATCGGGCCGGATCGAGGCCGTGGTGCCGGAGCTGCGAGGCGACCGCATGGCGGTCGGACGAGAAGGCGCCGGACTCGATCAGGATCGCGTTGCGCGGACCCTGCGGCCGGAAGAAGCTGACCATCATCAGGTGCAGATTGACGGTCAGCGAATTCATCGCGGTCACCTCGATCGGTCGCGCACCGCACAGTTCGGCGAGTTTGTCGCGGATGCCATCGAGGTAGTTCATCCACGGATGCGGCCCTCGGAAGTGGCCTTCCACCGCGATTCCGGCCCAGGTGTCGAGTTCGGTTGCCAGCGCCGCGCGCACCGCACGGGGTTGCAGGCCGAGGGAATTGCCGCAGAAATAGATCTTCTCCCGACCGTTCTCGCTCGGAATCAGGAACTGGCTACGAAAGCCACGCAGCGGATCGCGGGCATCGAGAGCCAGCGCATAATCTTCGTCGGTCAGGGTGGTCATCGGAGCATCCGGAGCGGGGGTCGGCCGTGGCTCAGGCGGCGAGCCAATCGGTGAAGGCGGCGTACAGCGGAATGCCGATCGCCAGATTGAACGGGAAGGTGATGCCGAGCGAGGCGGTGATCGCCCGCCCGACATTGGCCTCGGGCAGACCGGCACGCACCGCAGCCGGCGCGGCGATGTAGGACGCGCTGGCGGTCATCGCCGCGAACACCGCCGCACTCGACGGATTCAGCCCGATCGCGGTGGCGACCAGGGCACCGAGCAGGCCATGGCCGAGCGGAACCACGACCGCGAAGGCCAGCAGCCGACCGACCCCCTCGCGCAGTTCGCGCAGGCGCTCGGCCGCGGTCAGACCCATGTCGAGCATGAACAGCATCAGCATGCCCTGGAAAAGCTGGAAGTACATCGCCTCGACCGCCGCCACGCCGGAGCGACCGGAGATCGCACCGATCGCCAGCCCGCCGAGCAGCAAGATGAAGGTCTTGCTGGTCAGCACCTCGCGGGTGGTATGGCCGAGGCTGCTGGCACCGCCGCTGCCGCCGCTGCCGCCGGCTCGCCGGCCGAGGGTCAGGCCGACCAGCAGGGCCGGCAATTCGAGTGCCACCACCAGGGCCACCAGCACGGCATCGGCCGGTTGACCCAGGCGCTCGCTGAACTGCTGGGCGGCGATGAAGGTGACCGCCGAAACCGAACCATAGTGCGCCGCCAGCGACGCCGCCTCGATCACCGGCTGGCGCAGCCACAGCCGTGCCGCCAGATAGGCACTGCCGGTGGTGACCACCCCGATGACGATGGTCGCCGCGATGTACAGCGCCAGTTCGGCCAGTGCCGGCTGGCCGAGCGCCACACCGCCCTTGAGGCCGATCGCCAGCAGCAGAAAAATCGACAGGTACTGCTGGATCGCACTCGGAAAGGCCAGATCGCTGCGCAGTAGACGAGCGACCAGGCCGAGCCCGAAGGCCAGCACCACGGGCGAGGTCAGATTGGTGGTCAGCAGTTCGGTCGAGATTGGCATGATGTGGGGAGCGCGGAGGAGTGATCAAGGGCCGGTGTGTACGGTGCCGCAGCGTCGGCAGGTGCGATGTTCGGGCCGGGCGTTGAAGGCAGCGAAGATCGGCGGCAGATCGGTCTCGATGTCGCGCAACGCGAACACCGACTCGTAGAGCACCTCACCGCACTGCTCGCAGAACCAGGCCAGGCCGTCCAACTCGCCGGGCCGACGCTTGCGCTCGACCACCAGACCGACCGAACCGGCCGGTCGCTGCGGCGAGTGCCAGACCCTGGGCGGCAGGTAGTAAAGCTGGCCGGCGGTGATGGCGATGTCGCGGACCTGGCCGGCTTCGCGGATGCGCAGGGTCATTTCACCCTCGATCTGGTAGAACAGTTCCGGCCCATCCTCGCAGTGGAAATCGCTGCGTCGATTGGGGCCGCCGACCGCCATCACGATGAAATCACCATCGACGATGCAGCGGTTGCCGACCGGTGGCCTGAGCGCCTCGCGGTGGCGCTCGATCCAACCGGCGAGATCGAGTGCCGCTGGCCAGATCGAATTCGGATCGCTCATCGGTGCCGCCTCCGGGTTGATGACT
>DIHI01000129.1:12015-12551 GCA_002420085.1 Lysobacterales bacterium UBA5700
CTCAGGGCTCGTGGCTCAGGACTCGTGGCTCAGGGGGCCAGCCGATAGCGATCGTCGCCGTCCGGGGTCGGATCCAGCCGGCCGAGCGCCGCCTGCTGTCCGGACTCGATGGCCTCGATCGCATCGACCCCTGGCAGCAGGGTACGCAGCAGACCATCGCGCAGGGCATAGATCCACCCATGGATCGACAGCCGCTGACCGCGCGCCCAGGCGTCCCGGACCACCGTGGTCTGGCAGACATTGACCGCCTGTTCGATCACGTTCAGTTCGCACAGCCGGTCAGCCCGCACTGCGCCGTCGGTGGCATCGAGCAGCGCATCATGCTTCTGGCGCACATCCTGCACGTGGCGCAGCCAGTTGTCGATGAGCCCGAGGCGGTCGTTGCGCAGCGCGGAGAGCACGCCGCCGCAGCCGTAGTGGCCGACGACCATGATGTGCTGCACCTTGAGCAAGTCGATGGCGAACTGGATCACCGACAGCGCGTTCAGGTCGGAGTGCACCACCACGTTGGCCACGTTGCGGTGCACGAACACCTC
>DIHI01000026.1:0-1158 GCA_002420085.1 Lysobacterales bacterium UBA5700
GGGTTCTCGCCGCAGGCCATCTTCAGGCCATAGGGCGCGTCGGGGAATTTCATCGCCTGCATGGTGGTGGCGGGTACGTTCTTGAGGGTGACGCCGCGTCCGCCGATCAGGTTGGCGGAACCCGGCAGCACCTGCATCGTGGTCACCCCGCCCGCCAGTGCCGCGGCGAAGCCAGGGTCTTGCGGCCACACGCTGTGTTCGGCCCAGACTTGCGCGGTGACCGGAGCGGTCATCTCGTTGCCATCGCCGTGGGCGTTCGCGTTCGGGCTCGGATACACGCCCAGGTGCGAGTGGACGTCAATCAATCCCGGCGTGACCCATTTGCCGTGGGCGTCAATCACGCGGGCATCGGCGGGTGTGTCGAGCGCCTTGCCCACCGCTTGCACGCGGCCATCGCGCAGCAGCAGGTCGGCATCGTCCAGGCGCTGACCATTGCCGATCAGCACGGTGCCATGCCGGATGACGGTCACGCCATCGGCGATCGCGCGATAGGTGCTGCGATAGGGATTGCCGTCGGCCTGCGCGGCAATGGGCGCAGGCATCCACAGGGCCGCCATCAGGGCGGTGCAAGCCAAACGACGCATCCTCGGAACCCCCTCGCCACAAAGCGCCGACACTACCCATTGCACGGCCGTCTGCCGGGTGCATTTGCGCACGCGCGCATTACAATGGCAAAAACAGCGAGCGCCGCATGAAGACCAAGCAAGAGATCGTCAACAACTGGCTACCGCGCTACACCGGCGTCCCGGTCGAGGAGTTCGGCCCCCACATCCTGCTCACCAATTTCGGCGGCTACCTGGACGTGTTCTGTCGCCTCACCGGCGCCACCTTGCGCGGCACCGACCGGCCGATGCCCAGCGCCACCCACGACGGCATCACCATGATCAACTTCGGCATGGGCAGCGCCAATGCCGCCACCATGATGGACCTGCTCAGTGCCATCCATCCGCAGGCCGTGCTGTTTCTGGGCAAGTGCGGCGGCCTCAAGCGGAAGAACCAACTGGGCGACCTGGTCCTGCCGATTGCCGCCATTCGCGGCGAAGGCACATCGAACGATTACCTGCTGCCGGAAGTGCCGGCCCTGCCGGCATTCGCGCTGCAACGCGCGGTCTCGACCATGATCCGCGACCTCGGCCACGACTACTGGACCGGCACCGT
>DIHI01000026.1:1303-4014 GCA_002420085.1 Lysobacterales bacterium UBA5700
CGCTGCATGGCGATCGACATGGAGACCGCGACCATCTTCGCGACCGGCTTCGCCAACTCGATCCCATCCGGCGCCCTGCTGCTGGTGTCCGACCAGCCGATGATCCCGGAAGGCGTCAAGACCGAGGCCAGCGACCAGGTAGTGACCCGCAACTTCGTCGAAAACCACATCCAGATCGGCATCGAAGCCCTGCGGCTGATCCGTCGGCACGGCAAGTCGGTCAAACACCTGCGCTTCGACTGAACCTCGATGTCCGCTCGGTTCGACGCCAGTTCGGGTTCCAACCGAGCCGGCGTGGCGCTGCCGTCTTCACTCCGGCACGTGGATGCTCTGTTTGATGTGCTTGAGGTGGGCGACGATGGTGAAGGTCATCACCACCAGCAATGACCACGAACTCCACTTGCCGACATGTACTGCCGACCACGCGCCGAGTTGGTCGGGGTAGCGCCAGACGCCATGGAAGGTGCCGAAGTTCTCGGCCAACCAGATGAAGAATCCAATCAAGGCGAACGCCAGCAGCATCGGCATGCGGCGATCGCGATCGTAGGTTCGGAACACCACCGTGGTGCGGGCATACACCCCAAGCGCGCAGGCAGCGATGTACCAGCGCCAGTCGCCGATGAAGTGGTGGCTGAAGAAATTGCCATAGATCGCCAACGCCACCAGGGTCGCCAGCCAGTAGGGTGGGTGGTGCTGGATGCGCACGTCCAGCAGCCGCCACGCCTGAATGATGTAGCTGCCGACCGCCGCATACATGAACCCGGCGAACAAGGGCACACCCAGCACCTTGGTGAATGCCAGATCCGGATAGCTCCAGGACGCGATGCCAGGCGACACCTTGAATGCCTCCAGCGCGAACCCGACCCCATGGAACAACCCGATCGCCTTGGCCTCGTCCCAGCTTTCAAGCCCGGTGCGCAGCATCCACACCTGCATCGCCAGCGCGATCAGCAGCAAGACGTCGTAGCGCGGCAGACCGAGCACGCCGGTGCGCGGCACCAGCAGGATGGCCAGGAAGATGCCCGTCGCGAACAGACAGGCACGCGCCTCCTTCGCACCGAACCAGACCAGTTCCACCACGAACCGACGCAGCCCCGACAGACCCGGCAGGGCCGGCGGTTGCAGCAGGGTGGCATCGAGTACGCGAAGATTCATGGGAATGATGGGCGACCGGCAGGTGGACACGCACACGGTATGGCATTGCCCGGTGCTCGATGATGATAGGCGAAGCGCAGCGCGCCGCGTGCGATCGTCGCGCGCTCCGATACCGTTTGCTTCTTCGGAGCATCAGCCAAGCAGGTCACCGGCGATGCCACCGAGGGTGCGGCGGCGTGACGGCCGTTGTTCACCCGTCGCACAACGATGCGATCAGCACGCCACATCATCACGCCACCCCACGGAGAATCGACCATGGATCTGCATGCGTTCGCACACACGGTGTTTGCAGAGCAAGCCTTCAGCCGCTTCATCGGCGCCCGCCTGGAGAGCGTCGGTCCGGGAACGGCAGCAATCGCCATCGATATCGTGCCGCACCTGTTGCAGCAGCATGGTTTCGTCCATGGCGGGGTACTGAGCTATCTGGCCGACAACAGCATCACCTTCGCCGGTGGCCTGGCGATGCAGGGCAACGCCCTGACCTCGGAATTCAAGATCAACTATGTCCGCCCGGCCAAGGGGGTTCGGATCATTGCCCGTGCGACAGCCGACAGCGTCGGCAGACGCCAGGCGGTCTGCCGCTGCGAAATCGTCGTGGTCCGCGAGGATGGTGAAGAAGCCCTCTGTGCGCTCGCCCAGGGCACCGTGGTTGCCGCTGCCGATCCGACCTGAGCCGGCCGCTGGAACGATCGGGTGATCGCGGTCGAAGCCGCGTAGTCGAAGCCATCCCGTCAACGCATTCAACCAACCGCTGCGACTCCGGCTCCGTTGCTCTCCCCACTCCCTCCAGATCGACCGCACGCGCCGACCACCGCGCCCGTTGCGCAGCCAGGGCTCGGGCTGTAGCCTGTCTCGACCGTCAGCACTGACCGCCACCCTCACCGTTCGACTCCGCTTCGACCGACCGGTAATGGTCACCAGCGGCGGTCAGACTGGACATCGGGCCGAACGACGGTTCGCCGACTGTAGAGTTCAGGGTCGCTCGGATCATGCCGAACCCCGGACCAACAGCCAATCCTCAATCTGCCAACCGATCATCAAGGGACTGCCATGGGCATTTCACCCTCAGACATGCAAATCTTCCTGTTCATGCTGGTCTACGTCGTCATTCTCGGCGGCATCGGCATCTACCTGTTCGTGCTGCTGGTGCGTTTCGTGAAGGCGCACCAGCGGATTGCCGATGCGCTCGAACAGATCGCCAAGACCCTGACCAAGCCCGAGCCGTAGGCGCTATTCCGGAGGCCGCCGTCCAGGTGGCCTCCGGTCGGTTGGATCGTGTGGGCCGGGCAGCCACCCAGCCGCAACGGAAGGTGTACCCCCGCGACCGTGTCACATGACCGCAATGCCATGGTCATTGCGGTGTGATGCCGTGGGCTCAGGCTTTGCCGGCGGACAGGTCGGGAATCCCACGATGAATCCGCTTCGCTTCCGCACGATCTTCATTTCGGATGTCCACCTGGGCACACCGGATTGCAAGGCCGGCTATCTGCTCGATTTTCTCCGTCGCACCGAGTGCGAGACACTCTATCTGGTCGGCGACATCATCGACGGCTGGC
>DIHI01000026.1:4321-4600 GCA_002420085.1 Lysobacterales bacterium UBA5700
CTGGCTGCACGGGCTGGGCGATCGGGCATACCGCTTCATCTGCTGGACCAATCGGACATTCAATCGACTGCGAAGACGCTTCGATCTGCCCTATCTGCCGCTGTCGATCATCGCCAAGTCACGGATCGGCAAGGCGCTGGAATACATCCGAGACTACGAACACCGAGTCTCGGCGACCGCCGCCGAGCGCGGTTTCGACGGCCACATCTGTGGTCACATCCACTTCGGTGGCATCCGTCGGATCGACGGTGTGCTGTACTGCAACGACGGCGACTGGGT
>DIHI01000042.1:0-12570 GCA_002420085.1 Lysobacterales bacterium UBA5700
TCAGTCATGACGCAAGGCCACCATCGGATCGGTGTGCGCGGCACGCCGGGCCGGCAGCCAGCCGGCCAGCAGCAGGACCAGGCCCAGCACGACAACTGCAGCCAGGGTCGGCGCCAACTCGAATCCGGAAACGCCGAACAACAGGGACTGCGCCAGTCGCCCCAGGACGATGGCCGTCAGCAGACCGAGTGCGCAGCCGATCGCGCCGGTCCAGGCGACATTGGCATAGATCAACCGGCGCAGCCGCGTGGGTGCCGCGCCGAGGGCCAGACGCAGACCCAGTTCACGGGTGCGCTGGGCCAGTGCGAACGACAGCACGCCGTACAGGCCGATCGCCGCCAGCAGGGTCGCGAGGGCCGCAAATGCGGTGGCCAGGGTGCCGATCAGGCGATCGACGAAGACATTCTCGCGGACCACCGCCGGCAGCGAGGACACCTGGGCGACCGGCAGGTTCGGATCGAGTTCGGCCACCACCCGAGGGATCGCCGCCAGCAGGGCATCGGTGCTGCCGTTGACACGGACATAGAACCCCATGGTGCCGGTCCCGCGATCGAATTGCCGCCAGGGCACGAAGAACTGCGGCGGAATCTCGTCCTTGACCTGGCTGTACTTGGCATCGGCGACCAGACCGATGATCTCGATGTCCAGCCCGTCATCGGCATTGCCCATCGCCATGCGCTTGCCGACCACGCTGTCGCCCATCTGGAACTTGCGGGCAAACGCCTGATTGACCAGGGCGACCCGTGGACGGCCACTGTCATCGGCGGTCGTGAAATCGCGTCCGGCCAGCAGCGGGATCGACAAGGCATGCACGAAGCCCGGTCCGACCATGTTGAACTGGGCATTGCTGTCGGTGTCCGGACCGGCATCGAACTCCTGCACCGAAACGTTGTTGCCCCAGTTGCTGTCGGTCAGCAACGGCACCACCGAGGCACCGACCGCAGTCACTCCGGGCAGTGTGCTCAGCCGCGCTTCGAGCGCGCTGTACAGGGCACGCCGACGTTCGAGGTCATAGCCGTTGCGATCGGGTGCGAGCCGGAAGGTCACGACCTGCTCGACCTGCATGCCCAAGTCGATTCGCGCAACATTGGCCAGACTCTGGATCAGCAGGCCGGCCACCACCAGCAGGGCCATTGACAGGGCAATCTGGGCAGTGGCGAGGCCGCCGCGCATCCGGGCTGCGGCCTGACTGCCGGTGCTGCGGCCGGCCTGGCCGAGAATCGCCTCGATCGGCGCCGCCCGCCACGCCTGCCAGGCCGGGATCGCACCGAACAGCAGGGCGGTGATCGCCGCCACCGCTGCGCCATAGCCAATCGTAGTGGCATCCAGGCGGGCGTCCAGCATGCCGATCTGATCGGCCGGCAGGATGGCTATCAGCGAGTGCAAGGTCAAGGTCGCCAGCACCAGCCCGAGCGCGGCGCCGCCGACTGCCAGCAACAGAGCCTCGGCCAACACCTGGATCGCGATCCGGGCCGGACGCGCACCGATGGCACTGCGCACGGCGATCTCGGCCCGGCGCACGGCACCGCGCGCGAGCAACAGATTGGCAACATTGACACAGGCGACCAGCAGGACCAGGGCGGTGACCGCCAGCAACAGGGTCAGCGGCGCACGCGATCCTTCGATCAGATTGCTCTGGCCGCGCGACCCCGACAGCAATTCGATCTGGCGATCGCCGAACCGGCGCAGCCAGTCCTCGCTGACTCCGGTTTGCAGGGGGAGTTCGATCTCGCGCAACAGCCGCTGGAACGGGGCATTGATGGCCGCCTGCGCCTGATCGACATCGACTCCATCGCGCAGCCGGGCGAACAGATAGATCCAGTAGGCGCGCCGATTCTCGAAGCCCGGATCACGGCCCGGCTCGGCGATCCGGGCCAGTGAGATCGGCACGTAGACCAGGGGTGCTGAACTGCGCGCAGTGCCGGTGAACTCGGACGGCACCACGCCGATGATCTCCAGCCGCTCGCCGTTGACGGTCAACTGCTTGCCGAGCACCGCCGGATCGCCACCCAATGCGTTCTGCCAGTATTCGTGACCGAGCACCACCACCCTGCCCTCGCCCGGCACGGCGGCATCCTCGGAGGCGATCAACCGGCCGAGCGCCGGCCGCAGCCCCAACACCGAGAAATACTCGCCCGAAACCATCACCCCGCCACCACCACGGGCCGCACCCTCCAAGGCCAGGCTGGCAGCGAAACCGCGATGGGCAGCGATCCCGCTGAACACCGAAGCAGCCTGCTCGGAATGCGCCAGATCCTGCCACATCGGCCAACTGAACACTTCCGGATCACGGCCCTCGATACCCGTGCTGGTGCTGCCCTGCTTCGGTCCTGCTGCCGACAGCAGCAGCAACTGCTCCGGAGCCGGCACCGGCAAGGGCCGCAGCAGCATCTGATGGAACGCGGAAAAGATGCCGACATTGGCACCGATGCCGAGTGCCAGCGTCATCACCACCAGCAGGGTGAAGCCAGGCCGCGCCAGTAGGCTGCGCAGGGCATGGCGGAAATCATCGACACGATCGAGGAACATGGCATTGAGACTCTGGGGGTGGGAGGAGCCAGGCGCGGGAGCGGATGACAGGATCAGTCGCTGCGCAGGGCATCGATCGGGTCGGTATGGCCGGCGCGCAGGGCCGGCAGGATGCTGGCGGCCATGGCGATCAACAGCAGGATGGCTGCGACCAGGCCATAGGTCGCCGGGTCACGCGCCGAGATGCCATGCAACTGCGATTGCAGGGCCTGGGCGACCGCCCAGGCGAACACGATGCCGACCGCCAGCCCTGCCCCGCTCAGGCGCAGCCCCTGGCGCAGCACCAGGGACAGGATGCGCGCGGTCGGTGCGCCGATCGCCATGCGAATGCCGAACTCCGTGCGTCGCTGGCCGACTGCGAAGGCCAGCACGCCATAGACGCCCAGCACGGCCAGCAGGATCGCGACGGCGGCGAAGAATCCGATCAGCAGCATCGGCGCACGCTGACGATCGAGGGTCAGGGCAACGCGCTGATCGAGGGTCTTGATGTCATGGACCGGCTGTTCCGGATCGACCGCCAGAATCGCCCTGCGGATCGCTGGGATCAGCACGCCGGGGTCGCTGCCGGCGTTGCGCAGCACGAACACGCCACCGCCCGGCGCGTGCTGGCGCACCGGCCAGTACAGGGTTTCCTTGTCGATCGGGTCGCGCAGATCGTCGTGACGGACCGAACCGACCACCCCGACGATGGTTGCTGCCGGCTCATCCCGACGCCGCAGGATGCGCTGGCCGATCGGGTCGATCCCGGCGAAATGCGTGTCGGCCAGGCGCTGATCGATGACCACCACCGGCTCGGCGCCGGCACGATCGCGTTCGAGCAGACCACGCCCTTTCAGCACCGGGATGCCCAGGGTCGAGAAATACGATTCGCTGACATAGCGCTGATGGCCATGCGGCGCACTCTGACCCTCGACCACGTCGCGCCCGTCGATCCGATACGAGCCGCTGGCGTGATCCCCGGCCAGCGGCAGCACCGAGACGAAGGCGGCCGATTCGACGCCCGGAATCGCACCCAGACCCTCCAGGGCTTGTGCGTAGAAGCGCGATCGGGCTTCCTGCTCGCTGTAGCGGCTGGCCGGCAGTTCCACCCGCGCGGTGATCACACCATCGCTGCGAAACCCTGGCGATTCGGCTTGCAGGGCCGCGAAACTGCGGGTCATCAAGCCGGCACCGATCAGCAGGGTGGTCGCCACCGCCACCTGCGCCGCTGCCAGGCCGGCCCGCGACCAGGCCGCACCGCGACCGCCACTGCCTCTCGACCCATCGCGCGCGGCCGGCCCGAGGTCGATCCGGGCGACGCCGAGTACCGGCACCAGCGCCGCCACCATCGCGCTGACGACCGTGGCGAGCACGGCGAACAACAGCACCGGCAGACTGACATCGATCCGGTAGCCGCCACTGGCGACATCGATGCCGACCATCGGCAGGACATCGATCAGGGCATAGGCCAGCACCACTCCGAAACCGCCGCCGAGCACGGCCAGCAGCAGTGTTTCGGTCAACGCCTGCCGCGCCAGTCGCCGACGGCTGGCACCGAGCGCACTGCGCACGGCCAGTTCGCGCTGGCGACCGAGCATCCTGCCGAGCAGCAGGTTGGCGATATTGGTGGTGGCGATCAGCAGGACCAGGGCCACCGCCACCTGCAACAGCAGCACCATCGGCCGCACCGAACCCACCTGACGATCGCGCAGTCGCTCGGCCCGACCGGTGAAGTTGCCGCCGCGCAGAAACTCGGCATAGCCACGGGCACGCTCATCGGGCACGGCCGCAACCCGCTCGGCGGTTCTTGCCACCACGGCATCCAACTCGGCATGCAGTCGCTCGATGCTCGCACCCGGCTGCAAACGCCCGATCGATGCGGAATATTCGTTGCCGCGTTCGGTGTCGAGTCGTTGTTCGGGCGTGAAGGCGAACGGCACCCAGGCCCGGATGTCGCGCTCGGGAAAGGCGAAGCCCTCGGGCATCACTCCGATCACCCGATACGGCTGCCCGGACAGCCGGACATCACGGCCGACGATGGCCGGATCAGCGCCGAACCGGTTCTGCCAGAGAGCGTGACTGAGCACCACCACCCGATCCTCACCCGGAATGGCATGACCCTCCTCGAAGACACGGCCCAGGCTGGCCGTCGTCTGCAATGTCGAGAACAACGACGGCGTCGCCTTGAGCACCCGAAGGTGTTCCGGACTGCCGCCCTCGGATGCCAGGTTGAAGCTGGTCCAGGTGAACAGTGCCATGTCTTCGAGCGACTGCACCTGCTCACGGCGGTCGAGATAATCCGGAATCGATGTTCCGGCATAGGCCAGCCCCGGCGTGTTGGGATAGCTGTTGTAGACCTCGACCAGCCGCTCACCGTCCGGATAGGGCAAGGGCGCCAGGAACAGCCCATGCATCACCGAGAAGATCGCGGTGTTGGCACCGATGCCGAGCGCCAGGGTCGCCACGGCCACCAGGGTGAGCATCGGCCGCGCCAGCAGGCCGCGCAGGGAATGACGAATCTCGTTGTTCCAACTGCCGAACATGATCGCTCTCCTATCGAGGATGACCGTTGTCGATTCCACACTGGCCGAGCAGCCGCATCCGATCACTCCTCGCGCAGCGCAACGGTCGGTGCGATCCGCAGAGCGCGGCGCAGCGGCAGGGCGGCAGCGGCCAGCAGCGCGAGCGCCATGACCGCCACCGTTGCCAGCAGGGTGGCGCCACTGAGGCTGCTGTCGCCGTACAGCGACTGACTCAGCGGCACCACCAGCAGGGGCGCCAGGGCAAGTCCGGCCGCCAGCCCCAGCAGTGCCCACAGCGACAGACCGGCCACCAGCGAGCGCGCCAGACGCCCGCTCGGGGCACCGAGCGCTCGACGAACACCGATCTCACGCACCCGCTGACCGATCAGGCTGCCGAGCAGGGCGGCCAAGCCGGTGGCCGCCAGGACCAGGGCGATGATCCCCAGCGGCGCGAACAGGCCGAGCACCATCCGGGTCCACGAATTGGCACGCCAGCGAAGCTCGGCGAATGGACCCAGATCGGTCAGGGCGATGTCGGGATCGATCGCCTGCGCGATCTCGGCCAGCCGTGCCAGGGCAGCACTCGGCTCACCCCGGACCCGCGCACTGAGCGCCAACTCGTAGACCGGCGCGCTGGCCACCGGCACGAACAGACTGGCGCGATCGGCACCCCCGTCGCCAGCCAGACGCACCGGCGCGCTCAGACCGATCACCGTGTAGCGGACCGGCCCGCCGGCCTCCTGCACGGTGAAGCTGCGCCCGATCGGATCGTCGCCATCGAACAGATCGACGGCCAGTGCCGGATCGATCACCGCCACCGGCCGCTGCTGCTCGATCTCCTGGCTCTGGAACCAGCGGCCACGGGTGAGTTCGAGTCCGTAGACATCGCGATAGCCGAGATCGACCGGCGCGAATTCGGCCTGACTGCGGGCATCGCCTGCGGACAATGTCCGGTAACTGGTCAAGGCCACCGGCAGGCTGGCCGACACGGTCACCGCCGCAAAACCGGGCTCCATCGCCAAGGTCGCGCGCAGACGCCGGGCAAACTCGCCCTTGCCGACCGGATCACTGCTGTTGAACTGCGCCACGATCACCGACTCGGTGTCCAGACCCAGACCGCGCTGCAACTGCATGCGCGCCCCCTCCACCGCCTGTAGGGTGACCAGCACGGTGACCACGGCCAGCAGGGTCTGGGCGCCGAACAGCACCCGTCCGAAGCGCGACAGCACGCCCCCCGCCGTGCGCGTCCCGCTGCGCAGATCCTGGGCCAGATCGCCGCGCCGCAGTCGCCGCCAGGTCGGCACGGTCAGCACCAGCACGGCCAGCAGCGCCACCCCACCGGCCACTGCCAGCACCTTGGGCGAGAGCGTCAGGGCGATGTACAGCGGCATGCCGTTGTCGTGCGTCCAGAGATACTGATTCAGTGCCGACAATGCCCATTGGCTGGCCAGCAGGGACAGTAGCCAGCCGCCACCGGCCAACAGCACGCCCTGCACGATCAGGCTGGCCAGCACCTGGCCGGCACTCGCCCCCAGGGCATGGCGGGTACTTAGATCGCGGCCACGACCAAGCCACTGCACCAGCAACAGACCACCGGCATTGCTGGCCGCCAGCAGCATCACCAGACCGGCCACCACCGACAGCACCAGGGCCAGCATCTGGGTGCCGGGATCGGCACTGCCGGTCTCGCCGAACAGCGCCAGTATCCGCAATGGGCTTTCCCGTGCGTCATCGCCCAGCAGGCGTTCCCGCTCGGTCTGGCGCGCGGCCAGGGTCGCTGCCACTGGACCGAATCTGGACGGGTCGTCGATCCGCGCCAGCACCTGCCACGGTCGGGGCCAATGTGCGCTCAGCGCCGGCAGATGGACCGCCCGATAGACCTGCTGCTGGAATGGAAAGGCCCGGCGTGGCGGCAGCACACCGACCACGGTCACCGGCACGCCATCCAGACGGATGGTCGCACCGAGCACGGCTGGATCGGCGGCAAAACGCGACCGCCACAGACGATCGCCGATCACCACCACCGGCTCGGCGCCCGCCTCGAAATCATCGGTCGTGAAACCCCGGCCCAGGGCCATCGGCCAGCCCAGCGCCCCGAACAGATCGCCATCGACCAGGACGCCGCTGACCCGCTCGGCCCGCGCCGGCTCGCGGGCAGCGCCAGCGGCGATATTGAAATCGTTCCAGCGCAGCAGCACGGCATCGGCCAGTTCCGGCACCTCGCGGCGCAGCGCCAGCGCCTGCTCACCCGGCAAGGCCAGCGAACCGGCACTGCCCTGGCCCGCGCCAAGGCTGTACAGCCCCTCGCTGCGGGTCGCTTCCGGGGCAACGCCGGAGATGGTTTCCACCAGCGCCGCCACGGTCGCCACCCCGACCAGACCGCAGGCCAGCACCAGCATGACGGTCAGATTGGCCAGCGGCCGGGCGCGCAGCAGACGCCAGGCATCACCGACCGCAAACCGCAGGCGGTTCATGACCCGCCGCCCGCGCTGACATCGGTGATCCGAGCGTGCAGATCGACCCGCGCCTCGCGCGCCCGGGCAATCTGGGCATCCAGGCGCTGCTCTTCCTCATGACGCAGGCGGTGCAGGGTTTCCTCATCGACGATCCCACCGTCGAACATGAACACCTTGCGCTGGGCGAAATCGGCATAGCGCGGGTCATGGGTGACCATGCAGATGGTCGCCCCGCCGGCATGCAGTTCCGCCAGCAGCGCCATCACCGCCTCGCCGTTCTTGGAATCGAGGTTGCCGGTCGGCTCGTCGGCCAGCAGGATCGACGGCTGGCCGACCAGGGCGCGCGCTACCGCCACCCGCTGCTGCTGGCCACCCGACAACTGCGAGGGATAGTGTTTGATCCGATGTGCCATGCCGACCCGTTCCAGCGAGGCCATCACCCGCTCGCGACGTTCGGCCTTGGACACGCCGTCGCGATAGGTCAGCGGCAGTTCGACGTTCTCGAACACGGTCAGATCGCCGATCAGATTGAACGCCTGGAAGATGAACCCGATCTCGCGGTTGCGGATGCGGGCACGCTGATTGGCGCTGATATCCTGCACCGGTGTGCCATTGAGGGTGTAGGTTCCGGCGGTCGGCGTATCGAGCAGACCCAAAATCGACAACAGGGTCGATTTGCCGCAACCCGAGGGTCCGGAAATCGACACGTACTCACCCCGCGCGATATCGAAGTGAATCCCCGAAAGCGCATGTGTCTCCACCTCATCGGTATAGAACACTTTGGCGATCGCTTCGAGATGAAGCAACGACGTCTGAATACTCATGAATGACTCCACCCTGGAAAATGAATTGACCACACCCGAGCCAACCGCCCACGCCGAAACCAGCGCCGCTCGTTCCCACCGAATCCCGAATCGCCAATCCCGACTCGAGCGTCACTCCAATCGCAATCGATCATAGTCATCCCACTGCGAGGTGTCGGACAGAATGATCCGATCACCGACCTCCAGACCACGGATCACCTCGATCGAACTGACCGACGCTCGACCAAGCCGAACCGGCACGCGCACCGCCAACCCGGACTCCGGATCGACCCGAAACAGCCGCACTTCGGAATCCGGCTGACCATAGGCCGGTCGGCCGACGAACAGCACATCGTCGAGCCGCTCGATCTCGATCGTGCCATCGACGCTCAGGTCCGGTCGCGCCCCGGCCGGCATGGCACCGACCAGTTCGACATCGACCTGAACACTGCCATTGATCACCGCCGGATCGATGCGGGTCACCCGACCGGCCACGATGCCATTGCGAGTATCGACCCGCACTGGTTGATCGAGGGCGACATCACGCGCCTGGGTTTCGGGCACCCGCAACTCGGCCATCAGCACATCCGGTTTGGCGACCCGAGCCAGATTGGCACCGGCGGTGACCTGCTGACCCTCCTGCACTGGCACCTGCTGGAGCACCCCGGCGATGCCGGCCCGCACCTGCAATGCCTCGGCCTGGCGACGGCGTAGTTCGGCGACGTTTTGCAACTGCTCGATGCGCGCCCGATCGGCGGCCAACTGGGCGTCGATGGTCAACCGCAGCTTATCGATCCGCTCGTGCTCGATGCCGGTGCGCAGCTTGAGTTGCTCGGCTGCGAGTTGACTGCGTCGCGCCTGGATGCGGGAAATGATGCCCTGCTGGAACAGTTCCGCCTCGGCCTCAGCCTGGAGCCGGGCCGACTCGTAATCCGATTCGATGCCGGCCAGCGTCGCACGCTGGTCGAGCAACTGGCTGTCGAGCGTCATCCGACGCGCCTGGTAATCGGCCTCGGCTGCCCGCAATGCCGCCTCGGCCGACAGTCGCTGATCCTCGACCTCGGGATTGCTCATCTCCAGGATCACCGAATCGACCTCGACCCGCGCACCCGGCTTGACCACGATGCGTTCGACCCGCGCCGGGGTCTCGGCGGCAATCCAGCGAATCTCCTTCGGCACCAGGGTGCCCGGCCCGCGTACCTCGCGCAGCATCTCGCCACGCTTGACGGTATCCAGCCACAGACTGGACTGGGCAACCGTCGGGGCCGCCGGATCCAGCCGGGATACCCACGCCAACAGCATCAGCACCGCCAGCACCACACCACCGCCGATCAGCATCCGCCGTCGCCGCGCCTTGATTTTCAGATCCGGTCGTTGAATATCCATGGCCGCTGTCAAGCAAACACCATGCCAGGCAGGTCTGGACATGCAGAATCAGTCGCTTGCACGGCCATCCCGACCGATACTGTCCGGAACCAGGCAGCCGGCGACCGGCCCACACCGACCCGCCGTCCGAAACCGGACATCGACAGCGCCCGCCGCAGCACCGATCATCCTCGGCACGGCCGCCCACTCAACCATCGGCGGCACCCTCCGGACCCGGCATCCATGGACAGCTTCTACTGGTACGACCTCGAAACCTTCGGCCGCGATCCGCGCCGCACCCGCATCGCCCAGTTCGCCGGTGTCCGCACCGACACCGCGCTGAACGAGATCGAAGCGCCGCTGGTGCGCTACTGCCGACCAGCCGACGATCTGCTGCCCTCGCCGGCCGCCACCCTGATCACCGGCATCACCCCGCAGCAGGCCGCCCGCGATGGCATCAACGAAGCCGAACTGTTCTCGCACATCCACGAGCGGCTCAGTCAACCGCGCACCTGCGCACTCGGCTACAACTCGCTGCGCTTCGACGATGAATTCATCCGCTACGGGCTGTACCGCAACTTCCACGACCCCTACGAGCGGGAGTGGAAGAACGGCAACTCGCGCTGGGATCTGCTCGACCTGATGCGGCTGGCCTATGTCCTGCGTCCGGACGGCATGAACTGGCCGCGCCGCGACGACGGCGCACCTTCGTTCCGGCTCGAACACCTGACCGCCGCCAATGGCATCGATCATGGCCGAGCCCACGATGCCCTGGCCGATGTGCGCGCCCTGCTGGCCCTGGCGCGCAAGCTCAAGGCCGCCCAGCCACGTCTGTGGGACTACTACTACGGGCTACGCTTCAAGCGCGAAGTGGCCCGCCTGATCGATCCGATCGCACCGACTCCGCTGCTGCACGTCTCCGGCAAGTACCCGGCCGCGCGCGGTGGCGCCGCCTTGGTGCTGCCGCTGGCGACCCACCCGCGCATCGATGGCCGGGTGATCGTCTACGATCTCGATCAGGATCCCAGCGACCTGCTCGACCTGAGCGCCGAGGAAATCGCCGATCGGCTGTACACCCCGGCCGCCGATCTGCCCGAAGGCGAGCGCCGGATCGCGCTCAAGGCGATCCACC
This sequence comes from Lysobacterales bacterium UBA5700, assembly GCA_002420085.1. Classification (GTDB taxonomy): domain Bacteria; phylum Pseudomonadota; class Gammaproteobacteria; order Xanthomonadales; family Xanthomonadaceae; genus UBA11164. The sequence goes on from DIHI01000042.1 coordinate 10,787, forward strand.
TCAACCGTAGCCCGGCCCTGGTCCGGCTGGAACATGTTCGACACGATGAACTGGCCCGCCTCGGCTTCGACATCGAAGCCTGCCTGGCCAATGCCGAACTGCTGCGTCGCACCGATGGTCTCGCCGACAAGGTGCGCCGGGTCTTCGATCTGCCGCCTCCGGATCCCGCCGACGACGTCGATGCCGCGCTCTACGATGGCTTCCTGCCGGACAGCGACAAGCGCCGGCTCGATGCCGTGCGCGCCACCCAGCCCGAACATCTGGACCCGCAGCGCTTCGCCTTCAAGGATGCGCGCTATCCGGAACTGCTGGTCCGCTACCGTGCCCGCAACTGGCCGGAAAGCCTCGGCCCCGATCTGCGCGAACACTGGGATGACTATCGACGACAGCGCCTGCTGAGCGATCGCGGCTGGTCCGAATACAGCGTCGACAGCTACTTCGCGGAAATCGCCGAACTGCGACCGAACGCCGGACCGGGTCAGGCCCAGGCCCTGCTGGACGCCCTTGAAGCCTGGGGGCACGATCTGCGCCGCAGCCTCTGACCGGCAGACGATCGCGCCGCCCACCGTCGTGCCCGCCCGGTAATCGGGCGGGCACGATTTTCAACTCGGATCGTCTCGATTCAGAACCCGCCCTTCGGCATCGGGAACATGATCTGCGGCGTCGCCGTCATGCCCGGACCGATGAACGGTGGGGTCGCCACCGTGTGGCCGACGGCCGCATTGACCCGGCCATCCGGGTGGAACACCAGGAAGGTCGCCACCGGCACATACCGCTCGGACGGCCCAACCTGCTGCGGACAGGAGTTGAGCGCCCGCTTGCCACGGATCTCGCCGTCGATATCGGCCACGAAGGTATTGGCGGAAGTGCCACCGAAGGCATAGTCGGGCATCAACTGACCGGTGCCCTGATCGAAGTAGAAGCCCCAGACCGTGTACAGCCCACCCGGAATGGCATTGCTCACCCGCAACGAGTAGGTCGGCCGCCGGTTCGGCAGACAGGTGAAGCGCATCTCGCCTTCGATGGTCAACCAACGCTCAACGGTCAGACCACGAGTTTCGGCGCCATTGCTCTTGCCGAACCAGAACGGATTCTCGGCCAACTGCGGCAACGGCCCCATGGTGCTGTCGTGTTCGAGAATCTGCGGATAGTCGGCGTAGGGAATGTTCTGGTTCGGAGTGTTCTCGGCGCCGGGCACCCCGAAGAACGCCAGGTAGACATCCGGCGCCGCATACGAAGCCAGCAGTGCATCCGGCGACGTGTTCTGGTCGATCGGCAGCGCCGGACCGTCCGGATTGAACACCCCGGCGACGTCGAAGTTCAGATCCCCGACGAAGCGCAGATCGCGGGCTGGAGCACCGAAAATCTGGTTCCAGCCGGTCACCCCGACGCCTTCGATGGTCAGCTTCACGCCACTACGCCCGGCCTCACCGGGCCGGCCCTGAGCCTGCGACTCGGCCGAAACCGCTCCCGACATCGCCAGCGCAACCCCAGCCAACAACGCAATCATTTCCCCTTTCATGGTCTCTACCTCCAGTGTTGGATCGATGAAACAGCCGGCGAACCCCATGTCGCCGACCGGCCGCCCAGTCCTGGGCGGCCCACAAGTTGTAACCCGAATCACGGCTCAGCGATACCCCACGCACCACCAAATCTCGTTCAGGAGCCTGAAAATCGGGCGATGGCTGCCGATGCGAGCAGATCCAGGCCAGATCGGCGCCATAATTCTGTGACATTTGCTGCCGTCCCTGAGGTTCTTGATCCGGGCTCCGGGCTCCGGGCTC
>DIHI01000042.1:12752-20465 GCA_002420085.1 Lysobacterales bacterium UBA5700
TCCGGGCTCCGGGCTCCGGGCTCTGGGCTCTGGGCTCTGGGCTCTGGGCTCTGGGCTCTGGGCTCTGGGTTCTGGGTTCGGGTTTCACGACCGCAGACGGCCAGTGGGCGGCACCGCTGCCGCGAACACCAACCCGTCATCGTGAGGGCGGCCCGGCCGATGGCGAGCGATGTTCACAACCGGGGCACAGGTGCGGCTACACTTTGCCGATGCGCTATTTCGATCGTCGCGGCCTCGATTTTCTTGCCGATCTTGCCGACCACAACCGGCGCGACTGGTTTCTCGAACACAAGTCCGACTACGAGGACCATGTCCGACAGCCGTTTCTGCGCCTGATCGCCGATCTCGCGCCGGCCCTGGCCACGATCAGCCCGCACTTCCGCGCCGATCCGCGTCCGGTTGGCGGCTCGCTGTTCCGGGCGCATCGCGACACCCGGTTCGGGAAGGACAAGACCCCCTACAAGACCCATGCCGGCGCTCGGCTGTTCCATGCCCGCAGCAAAGAAGTGCCAAGCCCGTCGTTCTACATCCACATCGCACCCGAACAGTGCTTCATCGGCGCCGGCCTCTGGCATCCCGAGCCGGCTACCGCCCGGCGGATCAAGGATTTCATCGTCGAGAATCCGAGCGCCTGGCAAAAAGCAGTCCGCGAGCCGGCCTTCGCCCGCCGCTATCGACTCGACGACAGCGAGAAATCGGTGCGAGCCCCGCGCGGCTATCCGGCCGACCATCCCCTGATCGAAGACCTCAAGCACCGGAATTTCGTCGCCTTGCGGCCCCTCGACGATGCCACGGTCACCGGCCATGCGCTGTTGACCGTCCTGGCTCGCGATCTGGCCGGTCTGGCGCCCCTGGTCGACTACCTGTGTGCGGCGCTCGATCTGGAATTCTGAATCGAGCCGGGGGCAGCCACCTGTCGGGTCGATGACCGATCGCCTGTCGAGCCGATTCAGCCGATCGGCGCTGATTGCCGAACCGTCCCGCAAGCCCATCCTGCGAGACGGACCGGCGAAATAATCCCAGCCTGATCCCTTTCCAATCGCCGGGATCGCCCCCACATCCGGGCTCACCACCACGGGAACCCCAGCGCATGATCCCCGCAGATCACACTTCGTCGAATCCGCTCCAGCGGTTCCTCCTGCATCCGCGCGTCCAGAACACGGTTCTGGCGCTGATCCTGATCAATGCCGTCATCCTCGGTCTGGAAACCTGGCCGGTGGCGATGGCGACGGTCGGCCCGACACTGAAGGCGATCGATCAGGTGTTGCTGGCGGTGTTCGTGGTCGAGATCGGCCTGCGGATCGTGGCCTGGCGCGGCGCATTCTTCCGCGACCCCTGGAGCCTGTTCGACTTCACCGTGGTCGCCATCGCCCTGTTGCCGGCGACCGGCCCGTTCGCCGTGCTGCGTGCCTTGCGGGTGCTGCGGGTACTGCGCATCCTGAGCATCGTACCGTCGATGCGCCGGGTGGTCGGCGCCCTGCTCGGCGCCCTGCCCGGCCTGGGTTCGATCGTGATGGTGCTCGGACTGATCTTCTACGTGGCGGGCGTGATCGCCACCAAGCTGTTCGGCCCGGAGTTTCCCGAATGGTTCGGAACGCTCGGGCGGTCGCTGTACTCGCTGTTCCAGATCATGACGCTGGAAAGCTGGTCGATGGGCATCGTCCGGCCGGTGATGGTCGAATTCCCCTACGCCTGGATGTTCTTCATCCCGTTCATCCTGAGCGCCACCTTCGTCATGCTCAACCTGTTCATCGCGGTGATCGTCAGCGCGATGCAGACCTACACCGAAGCCGAGCATGCCCGGACCGAGGCGGTAGTCGCCGATGCCCGCGATCACATCGAAATCGACCTGCACGCCGAGATCCAGCGTCTGCGCACCGACATCGCCGACCTCAAATCGCTGTTGGGCCAGCGCAGCGGCTGAGCACGACGCCCACCCGACCCCGACCCCGACCCCGCCTCGTCAGACCCGCCCCACCAAGCCCGCCTCATCAGGCCCGTTCAGGCCAGGGCGGCGAAGGCATCGGCCATCGAATGGAGCGTCTCGCTGCTGATCTCACCGACCACCGGCAAACCGTGTTCGGCCTGCCAGGCCCGCAGGCCCGCCCGCGAGCGACTGCCGATCACGCCATCGAGCGAACCGTCGTACAGACCGTCCTGCTTGAGCACCCGCTGCACCTTGACGATCGTGTCGTGATCGATGCGTGGCGCCTCGTCGGGCACGGCGGCGCCGCTCCAATGTACGATCCGCTGCACCTCGCGCAACCAGCGCCAGCGGTCGTCCATGCCGATCGTGCCGCCATTCCAGCGCTTGGTATTGGCGATGAAATCGCCCCGATCGGCGCTGACCGACAGCCCCTTCCATTGCCAGAAGGCACAGGCGACCCGCAGAGCGGTGGCCGGTCGCGCAGCGGCATCGGGATCGGTGATCAGATCGATCATCGCCACCGCTCCGATCGCACGATAGCCATCGCGACCGGTGATCTGGGCATAACCACGCCCTCGGAAACGCCAGCCATCGCCACTGGCCGGCGAACCATTGCCCATCCGGTCGGCATAGACCTTGTTCGCCAGCTTCTGCGGATCGTTGGCGAACGGCTGGGCCGCCTCCAGCGTTCGGAACCGGCTCGGCCAGACCGCCATCAGGCGTGCCGCACTGTAGTTCAGGTTTTCCTCGGTGATGGTCAGACCGCCGGACTCGTGGCCGATCTGAGCGAGGAAGAAATGCAGTCGATTGCGTCCAGCAGCGATCCCGAACTGCTGGAACAGCAGGGCATGCTGATCGACGAAGGCATCGAGGTGATCGGACGCGGCGCGTGGATAGAGCGCGGCAAGCTGGGTGCGGCTGAGCATGGCTTCCTCCTGCACGGATCAAACCGGACAGCGGGCAGCGCGATCGCCGATCCGCCGTCGCGGTGTGGCTGAAAGCGGTAGGGCTGAAGCCGGCCACGGAGGGCGAACCATGCCTGGCCTCGCCCATTCCACAGCCAGTTCCGGGAGCACGCTGTCCGCAGCATAGAGGGCCTCATCCACACCGACAACCGAGCAATTCCGACTGCCGGCTGAATAGCTGAACGGAATTCCCCGCCGCTCGCGACGGAAGCCGCCCGCCGCGACGTTCAAGGCGCATCACCCGCGACAAGGAACCCCCATGGCTGCGCACACCCTGGATGGCGCACTCGCCTGCGTCCGCTTCGGTCTCGGCGCCCGACCGGGCGAGATCGAAACCGCCTCGCGCGACCCGCGCGGCTATCTGCTCGGCCAGATCGACCCGCTCGACCCGCCCGATTTCCCCGACCAGGCCCTGGTCGGATCGAAACAGGCATTCACCATATTCATCGATCGTTTCGCCGGGCTGCGCGACAGCGACGATGCCGCAGAACGCGATGACGCCCGCGACCAGCTTCGCAACCTGCATCTTCAGGAACTGCTGGCGCGAGTTCGATTCGGGGTCGAGACCACCCGGCCCCTGCACGAGCGGCTGGTGCGGTTCTGGTCGAATCACTTCACCGTCGCCGCTCGCAACCCGCAGACCACCCTGCTGGCCGGACCGTTCGAGCGCGAGGCGATCCGGCCCCACATCCTCGGCCGCTTCCGCGACCTGCTCGGCGCAGCGACCCTGCATCCGGGCATGCTGATCTACCTCGACAACTGGCAGTCGATCGGCCCGAACTCACTGGCCGGCCGCCGTCGCGATCTCGGCCTGAACGAAAACCTGGCACGCGAACTGCTGGAACTGCACACCGTCTCACCGGCCGCTGGCTACAGCCAGAACGACGTGACCGAACTGGCCCGCGCCCTGACCGGTCACACGGTCGGCAATCGCCGGATCGGCAGCGACCGGCTCGGCGAGACCCTGTTCGCCCCGATCCTGCACGAACCCGGCGTGCGCGACGTGCTGGGCCGTCGCTACACCGGCTCCGGTGCCGATCAGGTCGCCGCCCTGCTCGACGACCTGGCCAGCCACCCGGTCACCGCTCACCGGATCGCCAGCAAACTGGCCGTCCAGTTCGTTGCCGACGACCCACCGCCCGCCCTGGTCGATCGTCTGGAGACCACCTTCATCGACAGCGATGGCGACCTCGGCACGGTCTATCGCGTGCTGATCGAAGCCCCCGAAGTCTGGACCGACACCCTGGCCAAGGCCAAGACCCCGGACGAACTGCTGACCTCGGCCGGGCGTGGACTCGGCCTGCCGCGAGCATTGGCGGCAGCCCCTCGCGACAGCTTCGAGAATCTGGCGCAACTGCCATTCCGGGCACCCTCGCCGGAAGGCTGGCCAGACCGAGCCGACGCCTGGATCACCCCCGACAGCCTGATGAAACGCATCCAGTGGGCGGCCGAAGTGGCACAGCGCGCACCCGGCATCGATGCCCGTCGCTGGCTCGATGACGTGCTCGGCCCGTTGGCCGGCAGCGACACCCGAACCGCTGCCGCCCGCGCCGCCAGTAGCGCCGATGCCCTCGCCATCGCCCTGATGAGCCCGGAATTCCAGAGGAGATGATCCCGTGAACCAGACCGTATCGAAGCCCCGTACCCCCGCGCTGTCGCGGCGCCGTTTCCTGACTGCCGCCGGCAGCGCCCTCGCCTTGACCCAGGTACACGGCGCGTTCGCCTTCGTCGGCAGTCCGAACAAACTGGTATTCGTCATCCTGCGCGGCGGCATGGATGGCCTGTCCGTGCTGATTCCCAACACCCCGATCATCGAAGACCTGCGCGGCAACATCCTCCCTGCCCCGAACGCACGACTCGACCTCGGTGCCGACTTCAGCCTGCACCCGTCCCTGGCCGGCTGGGCCGAGCTGTATCACAACCGGCAACTGGCCTTCGTCCATGCCTGCGCCAGCGCCTACCGCGAACGCTCGCACTTCGACGGCCAGGACTTCCTCGAAACCCTCGCCCAAGCACCGACCCGCGACGGCTGGCTGAACCGCGCGATCGGCCTGCTCGGCGGCCAGGGCATCGGCATCGGCCCGAGCCTGCCCCTGGCGCTGTCCGGACGGGCACCGACCGGCAACTGGTCGCCCCAGGTGTTCGACAGCGTGTCCGAGCACCTGCTCGATCGACTGGCCAACCTGTACGGCCCCGACCCGCTGCTGTCACAGACCCTGGCCGACGCGCGCGCCCTGAGCGAGGTCGTCGATGTCGAGGGCGGCCGCGTGCGCGGCGGACCGGACGCCCAGTATCGGGCCAGTATGGCCGCCGCCGGACGCCTGATGGCCGGCAACGGACCGAGCGTCGGCGTGGTCTCACTCGATGGTTGGGACACCCACGCCAACCAGGTTGGTGTTCTGACCAGCCGGCTCGCCGCCCTCGACGGTGGCCTAGCCGCCCTGCGCAGCGAACTCGACAGCGACTGGCCACGCACGGTCGTGCTGATCGCCTCGGAATTCGGTCGCACCGTCCGCGCCAACGGCACCCAGGGCAGCGACCATGGCACCGGCGGTCTGGTCATCCTGGCCGGTGGCGCCGTCAACGGCGGCCAGATCCACGGCGAATGGCCGGGTATCGGCCCCGGCCAATTGCACGAAGACCGCGACCTCGCCCCCGCCAACGCCTTTGAATCGGTGGCGAAGGGTGTGCTACGCGACCACCTCGGCCTCGACCCCGACGACCTCGACCGGATCGTGCTGCCCAATGCCGCCCCCGCCCTCAACGGATTGATCCGAGCCTGACCGAACATCCCCGCCGCTCTCCCTCGCCCGCCTCGCGACAGATTGGCGCCACTACGCCGGAGTTCGACCAGCGCGAGTATCCCACTGAGCCCGACGGCCTGAATTGCCGCCCACTCTCCAGATGTCATGACAGGCGTCCGATGTCTGTGGGCTGGTCGGTGACGGCCCGAATCGCCAGCGTGTCGATCGAGATCAGTCAGTGACCTGACGGTCGGCCGCCAACCCATCTGCGGTGATGAAGTACACGCTCAGATCTTCGATCGGACCCGGTCGCGTCTTGATCAGGTGGGCCTTGGCCAACTCGCGGGTCGCCGACACAGCCTGCTCGCGGGACAAGCCCTGATCGATCAGATCCGGCAAACGAACCTGCTTGCGCTTGACCAGTTCACGCAACACACGCCGGGTTTCCGGCTGGGCGAGGACGGCGAGGGTTTTCAGTTCGAGAACATACTTCACGGCATGATCCTCCAGACCGATGCAGGGGGGCTACACCGCGCCAACGAAAAGCGCCATCAGTGCATGACTCAGCCATCGATCGCCAGCGGCCGATCCAACCAACGGCCGGCCATGCGCCGGATCGACCGATCGATCTCGGCATCGGCGACCAGATCGACGATCGACCGCCAGGCCAGATCGTGCGACTCCGGACCAACCACAAACGACTCACTGGCGCCCGCTCGCACCACGAAACGAACATCGTAGTGCCAATGCTCCGGCTCCGAACCGCGTGCCGGAATGCGATGGCGATCGAGATCGAAGATGTCCGGCCACACGGTCAAACCGGCCAACCCGCTTTCCTCCTCGGCCTCGCGCAAGGCCACCCGCGCCAGATCGGTATCGCCATCGGCATGCCCCCCAAGCTGCAACCAGCGGCCCAGCTTGCGATGATGGGTCAACAACACCCGCACGCCATCGCCCGACACCAACCAGGCCGCCCCGGTGAAATGCCCCACACCATGGCTGCGCTCGAACACGGCCGGATGCGACGCCAGGAAGCGCAGAAACAGATCGGCGACATCGGCCTGCTCCGGCCACCGATCCGCATGTGCCGCGAGCAGCGCCGCCAGCGCATCACGGCCGTCGTCGAAGAGTGGTCCTGAGCAGGGTCGGTCGGTCATGGCGATCGCTCCGGAACGGCAAGGTCAGCAGCAGGGCCGCACAGGGTAACCCAACGATCGGCGACCGGCTGGAAAGCTGGGAATCGGGAATCGGGAATCGGGAGCCGTAAGAGCAGTCATCCGTTGCGACACAAGGCCATCGCCAGCCTCTCAGGCTTCCTCGATGGCGGTGTCGGGCGTTCGCGGTGATCGACCACGACTGGCTCGCCGCCACTACGACACTCAGCGGGGTTCAACCTGTCGCGAGAATATTCCAGCCATTGACAATCATCCGGCGAAGGGTGAATGCCGCGTTGATCTATGCTAACAAGGATGCGGTAGACACCACCCACGTGCTCCGTGGCCACCATCTTTACACCCTGAACCAGCGCCACCAGCCCAGCCCAGAAGTAACACACCCACAGATCGCGCTGTGTCCCCAACTCGTTCACCCCACCAAAACCATGAGATGGATAGCCGTCTCGCACCATGAATGAAAGTCGGGCTCAGCTAACAAAACTGAGCCCGACCAAATATCCAGTTACTCTATATCACAACATGGATTTTTAGATGTTTTGACCCCAGATGGATTTGAATCCTCAAATCGACCCTGTCAATTCATAGCAAATAGCTTCCGCGTTGATTATTGCGTCACTATCATTCTGACGTGTACTTAGCGTCCAGTTTGTCGACCCGCGAACAAGTCTTGCTTCAGCCCCTTTTATTTCTCCGAGAGAGCTTACTGTGTCATACCTGGTAAGAAAACAGATATAGCGATTTGAGTCTGGACCCGTTGTTGTGTTGCTCCTGCTCGAAGGTGTAGAACGAGAGAACAGTGTCAATATATTCCCGCTGAACACACTCGGACCGGGTGGCCCCTGTGGTCCGATTGGTCCCTGAGCACCCGTGTCACCCTTCGGACCGGCTGGACCGGCTGGACC
>DIHI01000042.1:20627-20878 GCA_002420085.1 Lysobacterales bacterium UBA5700
GGACCGGCTGGACCGGCTGGACCAGTCGCACCCCGTGGACCAACTGGACCGGTCGCGCCGGTATCGCCCTTCGGACCAATTGGGCCTGCCGGACCGGTCGGACCTTGTGGCCCCACCTGACCCGTCGCACCAGTATCTCCCTTTGGACCGATTGGACCAATCTCGCCCTGCGGACCCATCGGACCGACTTCACCCTGCGGACGCACCGGACCGACTCCACCCTGCGGACCCATCGGGCCGACTTCGCCCTG
>DIHI01000115.1:0-3235 GCA_002420085.1 Lysobacterales bacterium UBA5700
CATTGTGGTCCCTGTTCTCAAGATGTTGGCTTTGGGGCGAGCCGCTGCACTCACGCCGCGTTGTCGGCGCGGCCGCGATTATTGCCGGCCTCATGGTGTTCGGCGCGGAATCGCTGGCCACGATCGGCGCCCACGGCGTTGCCGGCGACCTGTTGTTCGCGACCGCAGGAATTCTGTGGGCGACGTTCGGCACGCTGCTCCGCCAATGGCGCATAGATGGCATGCACGCCACGGCGGCGGTGGGCGCGGCCTCGGTGCTGCTGCTGGGACCCATCTATGCCGGCGCGATCGGGTTCGAGAACGTCATCCGCCTGGGGCTGGCCGAAAACCTGTTGCAGATCGTCGTGCAGGGACTGCTCGCCGGCGCGCTGCCGATCTACCTGTTCGCCCGCGCGGTCACGTTGCTCGGCGCCGGCCGCGCCTCGACCTTTCCGGCACTGGTGCCGGTGTTCGGCGTCATCATCGGGTTTCTCGCGCTGGGCATTGTCCCGACATGGCAGCACTTCGCCGGCATGGCGCTGGTGATCGCCGGCTTCCGCTTCGCACTGAAGTAATCAAGCCTCCGGCCCCGCATATTTGCCGGCGGTCCGCGGGAACATCGATTTGACGATTTTCATCTTCGAAATGTCGACGGTCGCGTCCATGTGCAGGAAGATCGCGGCGTCACGGAACAGTTTCTCGACGCCGAAATCGAGCATCACGCCATTGCCGCCGTGCAGTTCGAGGCAATGCTGCGCGACCTTCATGATCTCCTCGGACGCGTAGACCTTGGCCATGTTGCACAGCGTGTCGGCGTCGGCGGCGTTGTCATCGACCGCCTGCGCGGCGCGGTCCAACAGCGCGCGTACCGCCTCAATCCGGGTCGCCATGTCGGCAAGCCGCAGCGCCACCGCCTGATGCTTGATAAGAATGAGGCCGCCCTGCACATAGTTCTGCACGTAATCGGCCGCCACCTCGAAGCAGCGCACCCCGACGCCGAGATTCTTCGAGGCCTGAACGATCTTGCCCGGCCGGAAATAGATGCCGGCCTTGCCCAGCGCGTCGTTCTCGACCAGCAGATGATCTTGCGGAACGACCATGTCCTCGAACACCAGTTCGCCGTTGTTCATGAACCGGCAGCCCATGGTCTCGTTGCAGCGGGCGACGGTCAGGCCCGGCGTATCGCGCGGCACCAGGGCCAGCGAAATGCCGATGTCGCGGGTGTCGCCGAGCAGGCCGTCGGGATCGTACAGCCGGAACGCCAGACCGATCACGGTGGCGACCGGCGCCAGGGTGATGTAGCGCTTGTCGAAGGTCAGACGCACGCCGACCACATCGGCACCACCCCACTTGCCGGTGCAGACGATGCCGTAATCCGGAATCGAGGTGGCATCCGAGCCGGCATGCGGGCTGGTCAGGGCAAAGCATGGGACATCGCGGCCGTCGGCCAGTCGAGGCAGGTAGTGATTCTTCTGCTCGTCGGTGCCGTAGTGCAGGATCAGTTCGGCCGGGCCGAGCGAATTCGGTACCGCCACGGTCGAACTGACCGTGGTCGAAATCGAGGCCAGCTTCTGTAGCACCCGCGAATGCGCCAGGGCCGAGAATTCCAGGCCACCGTAGCGCTTCGGGATGATCATCGCGAAGAATTTCTTGCGCTTGAGGTAATCCCAGATGTCCGGTGGGATGTCGGCGCGCTCGTGGGTGATGTGCCAGTCGTCGAGCATCCGCGCCAGTTCCTCGACCGGACCGTCGAGGAAGGCCAGTTCCTCGGCACTCAGTTCCGGCTTGGGCTGGTTCAGGAGGCTGTGCCAGTCCGGTTTGCCGGAGAACAGTTCGCCCTCGAAACCGACCGTGCCGGCTTCCAGTGCCGTGCGTTCGGTCTCCGACAACTGGGGCAGCATTCGGGTGTAGATGCGCAGCAGGCTGCCGCTCAGAACCTTGAGTCGGAGCGGGGTGACCAGCAGCAGGCTGGCGGCCACCACCAGCACGACGGCGCAGGCGACGAGGCTGACGATATGGCCGCCCAGGACTGCCGCGCCGGCCAGCCCGACGGCCGAGAGGCCAGCCCAGGCGAACCGTGACAGCCGCAGGTAGGCGGCGATGCCGCCGGCCAGCAGCAGGGCCAGGATGGGTAGTGCGATGCTCATGGTGATTCTCCGGGAGTGGAGGTCGGAAGTGGCGACCGGAGTCGCGGCCGACGGCCGAGGAAGTCCAGCACGGCGTCGGTGAAACGGTCGTTGTCGTCGCCAGCGACCATGTGGGTCGCTTCGGGCAGCCGTATGTGTTCGGCATGTGGCGCCAACGCCAGGAATTCGTCGATGTGGTCGGTGTCGATCAATTCGCTGCGACCTCCGCTGACCAGCAGCACCGGCACGGTCAGCGCGCCGGCCGCCGCCAGCAGTGCAGCCTGATCGCGGTCGCCGGCCCGACCGATGTCGTCGAGCAGGCGGACATCCCAGTGCCAGCGCAGCCGGCCACTGCGGTCGTTGACCAGCAAGGAGGCCAGTTGTTCCTGGGTCTTGCGTGGTCGGTGTGGCAGGCGCTCGGCGATCGCGTCGGCGGCATGCCGGTAATCATCGAAACCGTCCGGATGGGCCGCCATGAAGTCGAGAATCCGGGCGACGCCCTCCGGCCGCCAGCGCGGCGCGATATCGACCAGCACCAGGGCCGAGTAGAGCGCATGGCGATGCTGTGCGACCAGGCCGATCAGCCCGCCCATCGAGGCACCGACCAGGACCGGCTCGGCAGCACTGACAGCACGGCCGAACGACCCGGCCAGGACGACCTGATCGCTGACGAATTGCTCGGTGCTGTAGGGCAGGGTGGCCGGATTGCGGCCGCTGCCGCCATGGCCACGGGCGTCGAAGGCGAGTGCTGGATAACCGGCGTCGGCCAGACGTTCGGCAGTACGCATCCAGGCGTGCCGGGTCTGGCCGAACCCGTGCGCCAGCAGCACCGGCACCGGGCCGTGATCCGGGCCGTAGCGATCTCCGGCCAGTTCGACGCCATCGGCCGCGCGCGATTGCCAGCCGTGTCCCGACTGGCGGTCGGGTACACGATGGCGCGCTGCGGAACGGGTGGACGAAATGACCATACGCTCAAGTATGGTTGTCCTTGGCGGCGTCTGTCAATGCCGCATTCAGGCAGCCAGGGGCGCCAGGCGGAATTTCGTGACGGGGTTGGCGTCAGTTACCGGTTCGCTGTCCGCATGCTGTCGGGCCGAGCCGTGGGCCACGCTGTCGGGCCGTGCTGTCGG
>DIHI01000115.1:3362-9081 GCA_002420085.1 Lysobacterales bacterium UBA5700
CGACTCGCCGACAAGTCCGATCGCACCAGCCGCCTCAGTGCCGACGATTGGGCCAATGCTGCCCTGGACGCGATCGCCGAGCAGGGTGTCGGCAGTCTGGCGGTCGAAGCCCTGGCCCGTCGGATCGGCGTCACCAAGGGCAGCTTCTATTGGCATTTCCGATCGCGCGAGGCGCTGCTGCATGCCGCACTGGAACGCTGGGAACGGATCGAACAGGAAACCGTGTTCGGCCAGCTCGAAGCGATCGCCGATCCGCGCGAACGCCTGCGCGCCCTGTTCCAACTGGTCGCCCAGGAAGTGCGTTCGCATGTCATCTACAGCGAACTGCTGAAGGCGCTCGATCATCCCCTGGTCAAGCCGGTGATCGAGCGGGTTTCCAAACAGCGCCTGGATTATCTGACCGCCTCCTACCGGCAGGCCGGAATGACCCGCAGCGAAGCGATCAACCGTGCCAGGCTGACCTATGCCGCCTATGTCGGCTTCCTCCAGCTTTCTCTGCAATTGCATCAGCCCCGGCTCGACCATGACGAATTCGAGCGCTACGTCGAGCATGTCATGACCACCCTGATCCCCGGAGCCTGACCCGTTCCTCTGTCACCCGCCGCCGGGCACGGCCCCGGACCCAGGAGACCGCCGCCCGATGTCCACCTCGCTCGCCGCCCTCGCCCAATGGGTTGACACCGTCGCCCGCCTGACCCGCCCCGACCGCATCCACTGGTGCGACGGCTCCGATGCCGAGATCGCCGATCTGCGGCGGGTCATGATCGACTCCGGCGAATTGATCGCACTCGACCCGGACAGCCATCCGGACTGCTTCCTGCACCGGTCCCACCCCGACGATGTCGCTCGGGTCGAACACCTGACCTATGTCTGCACCCGCGACCCCGAGGACGCCGGAGCCAACAACAACTGGCTGGCACCGGATGTTGCCCGCGCCCGGATGACGGCGTTGTTCGACGGCTGCATGCGTGGCCGGACCTTGTACGTGGTGCCGTATTGCATGGGTCCGATCGACTCGCCGATGGCGCGTTGCGGGGTCGAGCTGACCGATAGCCCGTATGTGGTCGCCAACATGCGGATCATGACCCGCATGGGCCGCCCGGCACTGGACCGGATCGAGCGCGAGGGACGGGAAGCGATCGCGCGCGGTGAGCCCGGCGACGGCTTCGTCAAGGGCCTGCATTCGATCGGTGAACTCGATCCGGAGCGGCGTTTCATCATGCATTTCCCCGAGGATGCCAGCATTCAGAGCTATGGCTCGGGCTACGGCGGCAATGCCCTGCTCGGCAAGAAATGCCACGCCCTGCGGATCGCCGGCTGGCAGGCCCGGCAGGAGGGCTGGCTGGCCGAGCACATGCTGATCGTCGGGATCGAAAGCCCGGACGGCCGGATCGATTACATCGCTGCTGCCTTCCCGAGCGCTTGCGGCAAGACCAACCTGGCGATGCTGATCCCACCGGAACGCTACCGTCGGGCCGGCTGGAAGGTCTGGACGGTCGGCGATGACATCTGCTGGATGCGGCCCGGCGCCGATGGCCGCCTGTGGGCGATCAACCCGGAGTCCGGCTTCTTCGGCGTCGCCCCCGGCACCGGGCCGGACACCAACCCGAATGCCCTGGCGATGCTCGATCGCGATGCCATCTTCACCAATACCGCCATCACCGCCGACAACCGGCCCTGGTGGGAAGGTCTGCGCCAGGGTCAGCCGGCCGTGGACTGGCGCGGCCGGCCCCATGACCCGGCCAATGGCCCGGCGGCACACCCCAATGCCCGATTCTCGGTGTCGGCGCGACGCTGTCCGAGCTGGACCCCGCATGCCGAGGATGCGCAGGGGGTGCCGATTTCGGCGATCGTGTTCGGCGGTCGTCGGCCCGGCCTGGTGCCCCTGGTATTCGAGGCGCGCGATTGGCAGCATGGCGTACTGGTCGGCGCCTCGATGGCCTCCGAGACCACGGCCGCCGCCGCCGGTGCGGTCGGCGTGGTCCGGCGAGACCCGATGGCGATGAAGCCGTTCTGTGGCTACAACGTGGCCGACTACTTCGGCCATTGGCTGAGTTTCGATCGGTCGGACTTGCGGCTGCCCCGGATCTTCCATGTCAACTGGTTCCGCAAGGGTGCCGACGGCCGCTTCCTCTGGCCAGGGTTCGGCGACAACCTGCGGGTGCTGGAGTGGATACTGGGACGAGTCCGGGGCGAAGCCGATGCCGTCGATACCCCGATCGGGCGGCTGCCGCCGGCATCGGCGCTGAACCTGGAAGGGCTCGATCTCGCCCCGGAGACCCTGGCTGCCCTGCTGGCGGTCGATCGCCAGGGCTGGCATGCCGAAATGCTGGCGGTCCGCGACTACCTCGACAGCCTCGGGCCTCGCCTGCCGACGCGCTTGCGGCGAGCCTGTGAGGCGGTGATCGAGCGATTGCAGGCGGCCGCGAGCGACCGTGCCTCGGCCCCGGTCTGAAGCGCGCGGCAGTCGGACTTTCGCGCATCCGGACCGACCGTTCGGCCTCACCCCGCTGCGGTCAGCCTCGCGGGTCGCCGGCCTGTGGCGGTATCCGACTGATTCGCCGGATGAAACTCCATGAACGGCAAAATGTGGCGCTTGCCACCGCGTGGGGGTTTCCTTCCTTGTAAAGATTGCGTTATGCTCCGGCTGGCCTGGCCTTTGCGGTCGTGTTGGCTGCTGGGCCACAGGCTTGTCCCGAACTCGAGTTCAATTCCGAACGTTGGAGAGAGCATCAATGACCAATCTCAAGCAGCTGCCCAACGCGATTCGTTTCGCGTTGTTCGTGGGCGCCGCGTCGACTGCATCCTTCGGCAATGCCTTTGCCCAGGAGCAGGAACAAGACTCGGCCGCCACGCTCGACCGCATCGAGGTGACCGGCTCGCGCATCAAGCGCGTCGATGTCGAAACCTCGCAGCCGGTGTTCGTGCTGACCCGCGAAGATATTTCCAAGAACGGCCAGGTGTCGATCGGCGACATTCTGCAAGACATGTCGGTTGCCGGCGCGGCCATCAACACCACCTTCAACAACGGTGGCAACGGCCAGACCCGCGTTGACCTGCGCGACCTTGGCACCGTCCGTACCCTGGTGCTGGTCAACGGCCGTCGCTGGTCGTCCGACCTGGACGGCGGCGTCGACCTGAACACCATCCCGGTTGCCGCGATCGAGCGCGTCGAAGTCCTGAAGGACGGCGCCTCGGCGATCTACGGCTCGGATGCGGTCGCGGGCGTGGTCAACATCATCCTGCGTCGTGACTATGACGGCCTGAGCGTCTCCAGCTACTACGGCGAGAACGAGGAAGGCGACGGCGAAGTCCAGTCGCATGACTTCCTGTTCGGTGCCACCACCGATCGCAGCAGCGTCATGGTCGGTGCCCAGTACATCAAGCAGGAGCCGATCTTCGCGGGCGATCGCGAAATCTCGGCGGAGCCGTTGTTCGGCTTCCCGGGCGAGAACGTCAACGTCGGTGCCTCTTCGACCGGTCCGTTCGGCCGGTTCGGTGTGCCGGGCATTCCGGGTTCGGTCACGCTCGGTCGTGAAGGTCAGGCTGGTACCAGCCGGTCCGACTTCGTGCCGTTCAATCTGGCGATCCATGGCCACAACTTCGCGCCGCAGAACTTCCTGCAGACCCCGCAGGAGCGCGTATCGCTGTTCACCTCGGCCAGCTTCGACCTGACCGACAACATCCGCGCCTTCGCCAATGTGCTCTACAACGAGCGCCGTTCCTCGCAGGAACTGGCCTCGATGCCGATCACCGGTGGTACGGTGTTCGGCGGTCGCGGCGGCAATGTCCGCATCTCGGCCAACAACGTGTTCAACCCGTTCGGCGTGGACATCACCTCGCGCTTCCAGTTCCGCCCGCTGATCGAGCCGCGTCGGTTCAGCCAGGACGTCGACACCTTCTACATCAACTACGGCTTCGACGGCGTGTTCGACTTCGCCGGCCGGACCTACAGTTGGGATGTCGGCTACATCTATACCGACTACGAAGAGCGCACCATCACCACCGGTCTGTTCGACTGGAATCAGCTTGAGCGCGGCCTGGGTCCGTCGTTCCGCGACGCCAATGGCGTGGCCCGCTGCGGCACCGCCGCCGCCCCGATCGCCAACTGCGTGCCGATCAACCTGTTCCAGGGTACCGAGAACTTCACCCGGGAGATGTTCGACTTCGCCTCGTTCGTGGCGCAAGACACCGTCCAGGTCGAGACCACCGTCTACAACGCCAACTTCACCGGCGACCTGTTCGATCTGCCGGCCGGCCCGCTGGGCTTCGCCGTTGGTTACGAATACCGCAAGCAGGAAGGCTTCGACCAGCCTGACGCGCTGATCGCTGCCGGCAACTCGACCGGCAACATCCGCTCGCCCACCCGTGGTTCGTTCTCGGTTGACGAGTTCTACGGCGAAGTCCTGGTGCCGCTGCTGTCCGACATGTTCCTGGTCCAGGAACTGGAACTGCGCGTCTCGGTGCGGTTCTCCGACTTCAGCAACTTCGGCAACACCACCAACCCGTCGGCCGGCATCCGCTGGAAGCCGTATGAGGATCTGCTGATTCGCGGTAACTACGCCGAGGGCTTCCGCGCCCCGAGCGTGGCGGAACTGTTCCTCGGTCAGTCCGACAACTTCCCGCAGGTCAACGACCCGTGTTCGGCCAGTCAGCCGGCGTTCCAGGATCCGGCGGTCCAGCAGCGCTGCCGCAGCGGCTTCGGCGGCTTGGCACCGGTGCCGGTCGGCTTCGAGCAGACCAATACCCAGATCCGCACCACCGTTGGCGGCAACCCGGGTCTGGATCCGGAAAACTCGACCTCCAAGACCCTGGGCTTCGTTTACAGCCCGAGCTTCGTCGAGGGTCTGAACATCTCGGTCGACTGGTACAACATCAAGATCCAGAACTCGGTCGGCACCCTGGGCGCCACCTTCATCCTGAACGAGTGCTATGTCCAGGGTGATACCAACTTCTGTGCCCTTGCCCAGCGTGGCGCCAGCGGCGACATCACCAGCCTGCTGACCAACAACCAGAACCTGCCGGGTGGTCTTGAGACGGAAGGCTTCGACGTCAATGTCGACTACCGCTTCAACACCAATTTCGGCGACTTCCGGGTGTCCTGGGACAATGCCTATGTCAGCTACTTCGGCGACATCGGTCAGGCGGATGGCGAGAACGACGTCGGCACCGAGAACGGCAGCCACCGTCTGCGTTCCAACATGACCGTGTCGTGGGATCTGGGTGACTTCGGCGCCTCGGTCAGCGCCCGCTACCGCTCGCGTCTGGACGAGGATTGCAGCGTCGCCCAGTCCAGTGCCGAGTTCCTTGGCATTCCGATCCCGTGCTCCAACCCGGCCGTGTTCGACGATTTCGGTGTGGTTGCCCCGCCGAGCGCGCAGAACCCGTTCGGCGAGAACTCGATCGGTGGCACCACCTACTTCGACGTGCAGGGCACTTGGCGCACGCCGTGGAACGGTGTCGTCACGGCTGGCGCGCGCAACCTGAACGACAAGAACCCGCCGATCTCGTTCAATGCGTTCGCCAACTCGTTCGATCCGCGCTACGACGTCCCGGGCCGTTTCTGGTACGTCCAGTACACCCAGAACTTCTAAGCCTGAATCGGCATAGAAACACAGGTACCAGCGTTGACGGCCCCTCTTCGGAGGGGCCGTTTTTTTGGTGCCGGGATTCGGGATTCGGGATTCGGGATTCGGGATTCGGGATTCGAGATTCGAGA
>DIHI01000111.1:0-237 GCA_002420085.1 Lysobacterales bacterium UBA5700
CCGGCCTGCACGCGATCGCTGGGGCAGCCGCAATTCAGGTTGATCTCGTCGTAGCCCAGTTCTTCCCCGACCCGGGCCGCCTCCGCCAGCACCGACGGATCGCTGCCACCCAGTTGCAGGGCCAAGGGATGCTCGCAGGCGGAGTAGCCGAGCAATTGCTCGCGCCGACCGTAGCGCACCGCGTCTGCGTGCAACATCTCGGTGTACAACCGCGCCGAGGGGGCAAGCAGTCGGTGG
>DIHI01000111.1:322-674 GCA_002420085.1 Lysobacterales bacterium UBA5700
CGGTCCAATCCATCATTGGCGCGACCGACAGGCGCCAGCAGCCGTCGGCTTCGGCACGCCTGCGCAAATTCCGAGCGTCAGTCTGGTTTTCGTTTTGCTCAATCACGCGGATATACGGTCAGTGTGGGTGGGGATCTGACAGGGATGGCCAAGAACGCAGACTGTCAGAATCAGCCGCACGTCGAGCATAGTCAACCGCACCTGGCCGATTGCCTATCGCGAACCTTTTCGCTCCGAGGCCAGTGCGGATTCGGCCGCTGCCCGTTGACCGAGTCGGATCCTGGCAGCGCCCCAGTCTGCCGATCCCCGCGATCGGATCAGGAATCGTGAGCGGCCCGGGCCAGCCGCGGCA
>DIHI01000111.1:749-9929 GCA_002420085.1 Lysobacterales bacterium UBA5700
GACGATATCGAGACCACGGGCAGCGGTCCGAGCGAGCGGCGTATCGCTAACGGCGAACGCCTGTTCGATGCGATCGATCAGGCGCGCCGCCAATAGATTGTCGCCGTGGCGCCAAGCAGCGTAGCGCGCCAAGGTAGTAGCACCCCCGAGGTCGCGCGATCGGGCCCGGGCACTGACCAGGGTATCGACCAGGGCGGCGGCATCGAGCAAACCCAGATTGAGCCCGAGTCCAGCCAGGGGATGTACCACGTGGGCGCTGTCGCCGATCAACACCATCCGCTCGGCCGTCGCGCGCTCGGCCAGCATCAGCCGCAGTGGGAATGACTGGCGTGCGCCGACTTCCAGCACCGCGCCGAAGCGATCCCCGCCAGCCGCCTGCAAGGGCTCGATAAAATCCGCGTCGGACAAGCCGAGCAGGCGTTCCGCCTCGGCCTGTGGACGCGTCCACACCAGGCTGGAGCGACCATCGGCGAGCGGCAGCAGGGCGAGTGGTCCGCCGGGGCCGAAGCGCTGAAAGGCGATGCCCGGATTGATCATTTCGGTGCGGAGCAAGGCAGTGATCGCGCTGGATCGATAGTCACGCCCGCCGACGGCAATTCCGGCGCGCTCGCGTAGCGCCGAGCGCCCACCCTCGGCCACCACCAGCAAGGCAGCGGAGAGCCGGGGCCCGGTGTCCAGTTCAACCGCAACCAGAGACGATTCGATGCGGGTGTTTTCGATCCGCGCTCGCGCAAATACCTGCACACTCGCTGGCAGCGCCTGCCACAGGCGTTGCTGCAAGGCGGGCAGATCGACGATCCAGCCCAGCGCCGCGGTTCCCGCGGTCGCCGGATCGAATCCGAGCTGATGCGAGCCGGCCTGCACCTGCATCTGCCGGTACGCTGAAGCCATCGCCGACGGCAGCGGCCAGTGTCCGAGTGCCGAAAGAATTTGCGACCCGGCCGGCGCCAGCGCGATCACGCGCTGGTTTGCCGGTACTGCCGTGGGGATCGCTGGCGGCGCACGCTCGACCAAGGCGATCCGCAGTCCGGCACGCGCCAGTCCGAGCGCTGCAACCGCACCGACGACGCCACTGCCCGAGACCACCACGTCGAAGCGATTCATAGCGCCAACTCACGGTAGCCCATGCCAGATCGTGCCAGCATTCCCTGCACACTGGGCAGGCGGTCGGCCGCGAGCAGGGCCAGGCCGCGCAGCAACTGGTGGGGTAACGAGCGCTCCCGCGTGAGCCGCACCAGGCCATCGCTCATCGCAATGGTCTGCTGACGATCCACCCCGCGCGCGGCCGCGTAGGCGGCGAGCGCAGACGCGCTGCCCGGGTCGTCGGCGGCCCGTACCATCGCTGCCAGGGCGCTGGCATCCCGCAGGCCCAGATTGAAGCCCTGCGCACCGATCGGATGGATGGTCTGGGCGGCATTGCCGATCAGAACGACCCGCGCATCGTTGAGCCGATCGGCCACCGCCAGCGCCAGCGGCCAGGCCTGGCGCCGACCAACCCGAGTGAAGCGTCCCAGGCGATAGCCGAAACGCTCGTGCAGCAGGGCAATAAATCCGTGATCGTCAAGATCCAGGGCCGCTTTAGCAAGCGCTGACGGTAGCGTGCACACCACCCCGCAATGTGACTCGCCCAGGGGTAACACCGCCACCGGGCCGGTATCGGTGAAACGCTCGAATGCGCGCCCACGGTGGGCCACGCTGGTGGAAGCGGAGCACACGATGGCGGACTGCTGGTAATCACAGCGTTCGACCGGGATGCCAAGCCGGGTACGAATCGACGAGTTGCTGCCATCGGCCGCGACCAGGAGCCGCGCCCGCGCCACGCCCGGCACACCGGCTTGCTGCCAGTGAAGCGAGACCGCATCGTCTTCAACCGCGAAATCAAGCAACTCGGCGGGACGCAGGCGAACCAGCTCGCCCGCCCGATCCAGGCGGCGCTCCAGTGCGGCAACCAGCAGGCGTGCCGGCACGGTCAGTCCGAATGCATCGACACCGTGCTCGCGAGCATCGAGCAAAACCCGGCCGAATTCGCCGCTGCGCGAGATATGGATCTGCCGGATCGCATGACCAGAAGCCGCCTGCGGAAAGGCATCTAGCTTGGATAAGCACTCGACGCTGGCCCGGGCCAGGGCAAAGTGGCGCTCGTCCCAGGCCGCCGGTTGTTCGGCACTGGGCGCAGTGGCATCGAGCAACAACACCCGGCGCCCGAGCCCGTCCAGGGCCGCAGCCAGACTCATGCCGACCAATCCACCGCCGACGATCGCTACATCGAATGGAGCTTGCATGCCGTAATGATACGGGAAGCAAGAGCCGATCCGTCGGCCAATGGCCGCTCCGTCGCCTGCCATTGCCGATGCCCACTGCTACACTTCGGCATCCGATTTCTGCCCACTGGAACACCGTATGCCTGAATTGCGCGCCACTCCATCCCGCTTTGGCACCGGCCTCGAACTTTCGATCGTCATCGGCATGGTGCTGCTCGCCGCATTATCGCGCCTGCTTCCGCACCCGTGGAATTTCAGTCCCCTGGAAGCGATGGCCTTGTTCGCCGGAGCCCGCATCGGTCAGCGCCTGCTGGCGTTGCTGGTGCCGCTGGCGGCCTTGCTGGTTTCTGACCTCTTGCTCGGGTTCTATGCCGACATCTGGGTGGTCTATGGCTGTTTCGCTGCCATGGCACTGGCCGGTCGTGGCCTCCGCCGCGCCGGCCCGGGCCGGATCGCTGCTTATGGACTTGCCTCCGCGCTGGGCTTTTTCCTGATCACCAATTTCGCCGTCTGGGCGATCAGTGACCTGTATCCGAACACCGCCGCCGGCCTGGCAGCAAGCTATGGCGCCGCGCTGCCATTCTTCAAGAACCAGCTCGCCGGGGTGGCCTGTTACCTGGTGTTGTTGTTCGGTGGACACGCGCTGTTGCTACGCGGACTGCGCCCATTGAACAGCGCAGACGCGCGCGCTGCCTGAGGCGCATGGGCAACCGGCTCAGCAAGATCTACACCCGCACCGGGGACGACGGCAGCACCGGGCTGGGCAACGGCAGCCGCGTCGCCAAGGACAGCCTGCGGGTCGAGGCCTTCGGCACTGTGGACGAATTGAACAGCGCGATCGGTCTGATTATCGCGAGCGAACCCGAGCCCAGCATCGCCGAACTCTTGACCGCCATCCAGCACGAACTGTTCGACCTGGGCGGCGAGCTCTGCATCCCGGGCAGCAGCCTGATCGAAGCCAGCGACATCCTGCGCCTGGAACAACGATTGGACGCCATGAACGCGACCCTGCCGCCACTCAAGGAGTTCATCCTCCCCGGCGGCGGGCTGGCCGCCAGCCACTGTCACCTGGCGCGCAGCATCGCCCGTCGCGCCGAGCGCGCCACCGTCGCCCTGGCCGCGGCCGAGACCGTACGTCCACAAGCGATCCAATACCTGAACCGCCTGTCCGACTTGCTGTTCGTGCTCGCCCGCGTGCTCGCGCGCAAGCACGGCCACGGCGAAACCCTGTGGAAACACCAACGCCGACCGCGCGGTTGAGCAGTCCTCGGGCCAGTCGATGATCTTCACCCACCCTTCCTGCCTCGAGCACGACATGGGCGCGGGTCACCCGGAATCGCCGGCGCGGCTGGCGGTGGTCATCGACACCCTGCAACACCCTGCATTCGGCGCGATCGAGTGGCGCCGCGCGCCGGCGGTCAGCGCGGCGCAGTTATTGCGCGTGCACGATCGTTCGCTGATCGATCGCGTGCAGCACAGCGCGCCGGCCGAAGGCTATCACCGGCTCGATGCGGACACCGCGATGAACCGCAGTTCCCTGCAAGCGGCACTGCACGCGGCCGGCGCCACCGTGGCCGCGGTCGAGGCCGTGCTCGCCGGTACCAGCCAGCGTGCCTTCTGCGCGGTGCGTCCACCGGGCCACCACGCCACCCGCTTCGACGCCATGGGTTTTTGCCTGTTCAACAATATCGCCGTGGCCGCCGCCCACGCCTTGTACCGGGGGGTCGCGCGCCTGGCAATCATCGATTTCGATGTGCACCATGGCAACGGCACGCAGGACATTTTCGCCGCCGAGCCGCGCGTGTTGTTCGCGTCCTCGCACCAGTATCCTTTGTATCCGGGCAGCGGCGATGCCAGTGAACACGGCATCGGCAATGTCTTTAACGCCCCCTTGATGGCCGGCGCGCGCTCGCTTGAATTTCGTGAGTCCTGGCTGAGCCTGTTGCTGCCCGCGGTGGAGGCATTCGCCCCCGAATTGATCCTGATCTCGGCGGGGTTCGATGGCCACCGGCTCGACCCGCTGGCGCAATTGAATCTGCAAGCGGAGGACTACGCCTGGGTCACCCAGCGCATCGTCGAGATCGCCAGGCGCCACGCCGAAGGACGAGTGGTTTCCAGCCTGGAAGGCGGCTACAGCCTGAGCGCACTGCGGGACTCGGTGCGCGCGCATTGTGCGGCGCTGTTTGACCTGGACTGAACGAATCCCCGATTCATTGAGCGATCCCTGCGACATGGTGAAGGCTCGCTCAAGAATTCCAGAATGGATTGATCGGGAACTTCCTGAACGATCGAGCTTGGCAACTCACCCCGCTCCCGGGTCGGTCCCCGGCGCCCCCGCGCGCCCGCAAGCGCACAAAAAAAGAGGGCGCCGTGGTCAGCGGCGCCCTGTCAATTTCCCTGAAGCAGCACAACCGGACCAAGAGAGCCGGCTGGTTATTACCGCCTTCAGCCCTCCGGCACCACGTTGACCTTCACATTGCAATGCACGTCGGCATGCAAGGCGATATGGACTTCGTGTTCGCCGGTACGACGGATCGGGCCTTCCGGCAGAATCACTTCGGCCTTCGACAGCGGGTGACCCGCTGTGGAGAACGCCTCGGCGATGTCGCGCGGTCCTACCGAACCGTAGAGCTTGCCTTCCGTGCTGGCATTGGCGGGAATGGTGACCACCGCCGACTCGAGCGTTTCCTTGCGGGCCTGTGCGCTCGCCAGCTGGCTGTTGGCCTTGGCTTCGAACTCGGCACGACGTTGCTCGAAATCAGCGATGTTGGTGGCCGTGGCAAAAACCGCCTTGCCCTGCGGCACCAGATAATTCCGGCCGTAGCCGGGTTTTACCTTGACCTTGTCGCCAAGATTGCCAAGGTTGCGTACTTTCTGGACCAGAATGAGTTCCATCGTTCAGTGCTCCTCAACGGCCCGCGTGGTTATCGCAATACGGCAACAGTGCGAGAAACCGCGCCCGCTTGATCGCCGTAGCCAACTGCCGCTGGAACCGCGCCTTGGTGCCGGTGATGCGCGAAGGCACGATCTTGCCGGTCTCGGTGAGGTTCTGGCGAAGGGTGTTGAGATCCTTGTAATCGACCTCGACCACGCCATCGGCCGTGAACTTGCAGAACTTGCGGCGACGAAAGAACTTGGACATGGGAAAATTCTCCGGTTTCTGGCTCAGGCGGCTTCGGTGTCGGACTCGTCGGTGTCGACTTCGCCCTCGCCATCGTCGTCACGAATGGACTCACGCTGACGCGGCGCGCGCTCGCCGCGATCCGGCTTCTCGTCCTTGCTCTTCATGATTGCGGTCGGCTCGGTTTCCGGGCCATCGCGGCGGATCACCAGATGGCGCAGGATGGCGTCGTTGAAGCGGAAGCCTTCGACCAGATCGTTCAGCGTCGCCTGGCCGACCTCGATGTTCATCAGGACGTAGTGCGCCTTGACCAGGTTGGCGATCGGGTAGGCCAACTGGCGCCGGCCCCAATCCTCCAGGCGGTGGATCTTGCCACCCTCGCCGGCGACCAGCGTCTTGTAACGCTCGATCATTCCCGGAACCTGCTCGCTCTGATCCGGATGGACCAGGAACACGATTTCGTAGTGTCGCATTGTTGTCTCCTTGTGGATGCCCTGGGCGGTGGATGCCCGGAACGGGTCAGCCCCCCGGTCTGCGGTGGGGCAAGGGTCTGCCGGACTGTGGTTGGCGAAGCCGGATCCCGGCACTCGTCCACGATGAAACGGCAGCTCACCATTATGACACAGTTTCGGCACCCGAATCGCAGCCGATCACGGGTTCCGTCGGACTCCGCTTCACGGCACACTACCGGCCTCTCGCCGACCCGCGAACCAGCCATGCCCGATCGCAACGCCACGCCCCCGGTGCTGTATTTCAATCCCGACTGCTCGAAATGCCGGAACGCACTCGATCTGCTGCGTCGGCACGGCATCGAACCGATCCTGCGTCAGTATCTCCAGCAGCCGCTCGATCAAGCCGAGGCACGCGCGATCATCACCCGGCTCGATCAGGCCGCCGGCCATCTGCTGCGCCCGGATCGGGCAGCGGCACTCGGCCTTGAGCCGACCACCCTGCCCTCGCTGGCGGTCGAGCAGGTCGTGGACCTGCTGGTCGAACATCCCGATCTGCTGCAACGGCCGGTCCTGATGGCCTCCGATCGGGCATGGCTGGCACGACCACCGGAACGGGTTCTGGAACTGTTCGACCGCTGACCGCTCGCGGTTCAGCGCAGCTTGGTCGCCCGCAATGCTGCAACGCTGGCCGGCGGGTCGAAGGAATCTGCCCGCGCCAATGGCCAGAACCGTCGGAACACCGGGTGCTCCGGTGCCCCGGCGAGCAACTCTCCCGGTTGCAGGAAGTGATGCAGGGTCTCATAGGACTGCACCTCGGTGTCCGAACGGCGCCGTACCACGTGCTCAGGCCCGATTTCGCAGGGATGTCGCAGACCGGCGGCGGCGATCAACTGGGCCAGCGCCTTGAGGGTGTTGTCGTGGTAGGCACGAACCCGCTCGGCCTTGAGTTCGACATCCAGCATGTGCCAGCGCGAGGGATCCTGGGTTGCGACGCCGCTCGGGCAACGATCGTTGTGGCAACTGCGCGCCTGGATGCAACCGAGGGCGAACATGAAGGCCCGTGCGGCATTGCACCAGTCGGCACCGAGCGCCAGGGTGCGGGCGATCATGAAGGCCGAGGTGATCTTGCCGGCGGCGCCGATCCGCACGCGGTCGCGCAGGCCGACCCCGACCAGGGTGTTGTGGACCAGCAGCAGCGCATCGCGCAAAGGCATGCCGACCCGATTGGCGAATTCCAGCGGCGCGGCACCGGTGCCGCCCTCGCCGCCGTCAACCACGATGAAGTCCGGCCGCAGCCCGGTTTCGAGCATGGCCTTGACCATCCCGAACCACTCCCAGGGATGGCCGATCGCCAGTTTGAAGCCGACCGGTTTGCCACCCGAACCCTGGCGCAGCCGCTCGATGAACTGGAGCAGTTCGATCGGCGTCGAGAAGGCGGTATGCCGAGCGGGAGAAATGACGTCCAGGCCGATCGGAACACCACGGGCAGCGGCGATCTCGGCATTGACCTTGGCGCCCGGCAGCACACCGCCCAGGCCCGGCTTGGCTCCCTGGGACAGCTTGATCTCGATCATCCGAACCTGATCCAGGCAGGCGTTCTCGATGTAGCGCGCCTGGTCGAAGCGGCCGTCACGATCGCGGCACCCGAAGTAACCCGAGCCGATCTCCCAGACCAGATCGCCGCCGTGCTCGCGGTGGTAGCGCGAGATCGAGCCCTCGCCGGTGTCGTGGTAGAAGCCACCGCGCGCTGCACCGGCATTCAACGCACGGATCGCGTTCGGCGACAGCGAGCCGAAGCTCATCGCTGAGATATTGAAGACACTCGCCGAGTAGGGCCGGGCGAGCCCGGTGCCGATCTCGATCCGGAAATCGTGTCCCTCGACCTCGACCGGCGCCAGCGAGTGATTGATCCATTCGTAGCCATCGCCGTAGACGTCCAGCAGGCTGCCGAACGGTACCTTGTCGTGGATGTTCTTCGCGCGTTGATAGACCAGCGAGCGCTGTTCACGGGAAAACGGCCGCTCGTCGGTATCGGACTCGATGAAGTATTGCCGGATTTCCGGGCCGATCGATTCCAGGAAGTAGCGCAGATGAACCAGGATCGGATAGTTGCGACTGACCGTCCGACGCCGTTGCAGGATATCGCGGGCGCCGATCGCAACCAGCACGGCAAAGCCGAGCACTGCCCACCAGGCCAGTGACATCCAGGCGGTGGCCAGGACCGCGATCGCCAGTCCGGCGAGGCTGAAGTAGAAGGCCCAACGCCCCAACGGTATCGCCAATTGCATGGTCCAGTCTCCTCTCGATCGTTGCGTACATGGCCTGGCTCGGAACCGGTCTTGCCCGCGACCAGGAACGCGGTAGCCACCGTGATCGTCGACTGGCTGTTGGTAGGCGCCGGACCGGCCGCTGGCTAGCCGAGCACCACCGGAATCCTGCCGATTCGCGACTGCCACTCGCGTGGGCCGGTCTGGTGAACAGATTGGCCGGCACTGTCGACCGCGACGGTCACCGGCATGTCCTTGACGGTGAACTCATAGATCGCCTCCATGCCCAGATCCTCGAAGCCAACCACCCGCGCGGCCTTGATCGCCTTGGACACCAGATAGGCGGCGCCGCCGACCGCCATCAGATAAACCGAGCGATGGCGCTTGATCGCTTCGATGGCGGCGGGACCGCGCTCGGCCTTGCCGATCATGCCGAGCAGTCCGGTCTCGGCGAGGATTCGGTCGGTGAACTTGTCCATCCGGGTGGCGGTGGTCGGGCCGGCCGGACCGACCACTTCATCCCGGACCGGATCGACCGGACCGACGTAGTAGATGAACTTGCCGCGCAGATCGACCGGCAGCGTTTCGCCACGGTCGAGCATCTCGACCATCCGCTTGTGGGCGGCATCGCGACCGGTCAGCAGCCTGCCACTGAGCAGCAGCACTTCACCGGGCTGCCACCCGGTGATCTCGTCGCGGCTGAGGCTGTCGAGATCGACCCGTCGGCCCTGGGTGAAGTCGTAATCGAGCTTCGGCCAGTCATCCAGGCTGGGTGGCTCCAGGGCCACCGGCCCCGAGCCATCGAGCACGAAGTGTGCATGCCGTGTAGCGGCGCAGTTGGGGATCATCGCCACCGGCAGATTGGCGGCGTGGGTGGGATAGTCCTTGACCTTGACATCGAGCACCGTGGTCAGGCCGCCCAGCCCCTGGGCACCGATGCCGAGGGCATTGACCTTCTCGTACAGTTCGAGCCGGAGTTGTTCGGCGCGATTGCCAGGGCCGCGTGCCTGCAGATCCTGAATATCGATCGGCTCCATCAACGCCTCCTTGGCCAGCAGCATGGCTTTCTCGGCGGTGCC
>DIHI01000111.1:10005-24704 GCA_002420085.1 Lysobacterales bacterium UBA5700
ACCCACTCGACGATCGAATCCGACGGGTTGAGCATGACGAACTTGGACTTGGCTTCCGAGCCGCCACCCTTGGCGGCGACGATCACATCCACGGTAGCGCCCGGAACGACGGTCATGTTGACCACCGCCGGGGTATTGTCACGGGTGTTCCTGCGGCTGCCGGCCGGGTCGGCCAGGACCGAGGCGCGCAGTCGGTTGTCGGGATGGTTGTAGGCGCGGCGGACGCCCTCGTTGACCATCTCCTCGACGCTCAGGGTGGCGTCCCAGCGGACGTCCATGCCGATCCTGAGGAACACCGTGACGATGCCGGTGTCCTGGCAGATCGGTCGATGACCCTCGGCGCACATCCGGGAGTTGATCAGGATCTGAGCCATGGCATCGCGTGCTGCCGGGGACTGCTCCCGCGCGTATGCGGCAGCCAGACTGCGGATGTAATCGACCGGATGGTAGTAGCTGATGTATTGCAGCGCGTCGGCGATCGACTGGATGAAGTCGTCCTGGCGAATCAGGGTCATGCGGATTCGGAATGTCGAGGGAAGGCCACCATTCTACGCTTCGACCGCATGCCCGGCCGACGCGCTGTCATCGGCCGGGATCGATCGTGATGCAGAATCGCGACTCAGGTCATCAGGTGTTTCAGCAGGCTCGCCAGATGTGCCGTGGTCGCCGTGAGATTGTCCTGGATCTCGGCCATGGTGATCTCCCGATCCTCGGGGTCGAGTCCGGCCGCCCAGTTGGCGACCATCGCCAGACAGGCATACGGAATGCCCAGCTCACGCGCCAGGGCGGCCTCGGGCATGCCGGTCATGCCGATCAGATCGCAACCATCGCGAGCGATGCGCCGAACCTCGGCGCGGGTTTCCAGACGCGGCCCTTGGGTGATCGCCAGACAGCCGCCATCCTTCAACGTGATTCCGGAGCGGCGCGCCGCCGCCAGCAGATCGCGGCGCAGGGTCGGGCAGTAGGGATCGGTCAGATCGACATGCACGACCTCGCTGCCGGGTTCCTCGCACATGGTGGTGATCCGGCCCCAGGTGTAGTCGATCAGTTGATCGGGCAGAACCAGGGCACGCGGACCACAGCCTTCACCGATGCCACCGACGGCATTCACCGCCAGGATTCGAGTGACACCCAGTTCGCGCAGCAACCAGAGATTTGCCCGGTAATTGATTCGGTGCGGTGGAATCGAATGGCTCTCGCCATGACGGGCGAGGAAGGCCAGGCTGCGATTGCCGATCCGGCCGATCCGGACCGGACCCGATGCCGAACCATAGGGTGTGTCACGCTCGATCGAGTCGATCGTCTCGACGCCCTCCAGCCGATACAGTCCAGTGCCACCGATGACCGCCAGGGTGATCCCTTCCATGCGCGCGCTCATTCGGCCAGCGCGTAGATGGCGGGCAGGTTGCGGCCCTGCTCATGGAAGTCCATGCCATACCCGAACACGTAGCGATCGGGCACTTCGACACCCACGTAGTCAGCCTTGATTTCCGCCAGGCAGCGATCGTGCCGCTTGACCGCCAGCGCCGCCACCCGGACCTGGGTCGCACCCTGGGCCAGACACCAGGCCCGGACCTCGCTCAGGGTGTGGCCTTCATCGAGAATGTCATCGACCAGGATCACTTCACGCGCCCGCAAGGGTACGGTCGGCAGGCGCAGCCAGTGCAGACTGGCACCGGTGGTCTCACCGCGATAGCGGGTCGCATGCAGGTAGTCGAACTCCAGGTCGAGGCGCTCGCCGATCGCCAGTGCCAACTGAGCGGAGAACAGCATGCCGCCATGCATGATGGTCAGAAACACCGGGCGGTGACCGGCATGGTCGGTGACGATGGCATCGGCCAGTCGGGCGATTTCCGCTTCGAGCCGGCTCCGATCGAACAGGCGATCGGCCGTGCGCAACGCATCAGCGAGTTGGGTGGACATGACGATTCTCCTCGGGGTGGCAACGATCAATCGAACACAGCGAGATCAGCGATGGCAGCCTGGCGCAGCGACTCGGCCAGACCGGCATCAAGCATGGTCCTGCCCTGCCCGATCAACGCAGTCAAGGCCATGGCATTGCTGCCGGTGCGCTCGGAAACCGCCGCCAGCGACGCTTCGACCAGATCCGGACTGCACACCAGCACAGCGTCACAACCGGCGTCGAGGTGGGCATGGATACGCCCGGCCACTCCACCAGCCGAATGGGCGGCAGCCATGCCGATATCATCCGAAAACACGACACCGCGAAAGCCCATCTCGGCGCGCAGGATCTCAGTGATCCAGCGCGCCGAGTAGCCGGCCGGCTCCGGAGCGACCGCCGGATAGCGGACATGGGCCATCATCACCGCTTCGGCACCCGCCTCGATGCCGGCTGCGAACGGGCGCAGATCCTCGGCGCGCAATCGTTCCAGCGGACGCGGATCGACGGCGTCGTCGAAATGGGTATCTTCAAGCACCGAGCCATGACCAGGAAAATGCTTGAGGGTCGCCGCCATGCCGGCCGAGTGCATCCCGCGCAGATAGGCCCGTAGCAGGTCGGAAACCACCTCGGGATCGGCATCGAAGGCGCGCTCGCCGATCGCGCGGTTGCCACGCGCCAGATCGACCACCGGTGCGAAACTGAGATCGACCCCGGCCGCTCGCAGTTCGGTTGCCATCAGCCAGGCATGGCGTTCGGCCGACCGACACGCTGCGCTCGCGTCCTCATGGTAGCGGGCGCCGATCCGGGCCAGGGCCGGCAGTCGATGAAATCCAGTCCGGAAGCGCTGCACCGGTCCGCCTTCCTGATCGACACAGATCAGCAGGGGCCGCACGGCGGCATCACGAATGTCCGCGCACAACGCGGCAAGCTGATCGCGGTCGATGAAATTGCGCGTAAACAGGATCACCCCGGCCACGGCCGGATGGCGCAGCCATGCGATCTCGTGCGCGCCGAGCGAGGCCCCCGAAAGACCGATCACCAGCATCGCGCAGCTCCACTCGAACTCGACCGCGCCAATCGGTTTGCACTCGGGCAACGATGCCGGGTCAGCGCTCGAAACATGCGATGCTCTCCACGTGTGCGGTATGCGGAAACATGTCCATCACCCCGGCCTCGACCAGGGTGAAACCCCGTTCGCGCACCAGGAAGCCGGCATCACGGGCCAATGATCCCGGATGGCAACTGACATACACGATGCGGCGAACACCATCCAGCGGCAGTTGCGCCAGCACCGCCTCGGCTCCGGATCGAGGCGGGTCGAGCAGGACGCGGTCGAACCCCTGGCGCAGCCAGGGCTCGCTCCCCAGGTCTGCGGCCAGATCGGCGGCATGGAACGTGACGGCCGGCAGGCCGTTGCTGCGGGCATTCGCGCGCGCGCGGGCAACCAGCCCGGCCTCACCCTCGACGCCGACCACCTCGGCGCCGCTGCGTGCGATCGGCAGCGAGAAATTCCCGAGCCCGCAGAACAGGTCCAGCACCCGCTCACCGGGTTCCGGGGCAAGCATGGCCAGTGCCCGGGCGATCATCGCCCGATTGATGCCTTCGTTGACCTGAATGAAATCGAGCGGCCGGAAATCGATCCGAACCGAAAACTCGGGCACGGTATAGAACAGGTCGACCTGTTCGGGCCACAGCGGGTTCACCGACTCGACCCCGCCTGGTTGCAGGAACACCGCCAGGCCGGTGCGCTCGGCGAACTCGCGCAGATTCGCCCGATCGGACTCGGTCGGGGCTTGCAGCACCCGGAACACCAGGACCACCGCGCAATCACCGGCAATGAATTCGATCTGCGGGATGTCGCGCCGGATATCGAGGCGATCGACCAGGGCAGTGATTTCGGCGATCCGCTCGCCGATCGCCGGGATCGTGGTCTCGCAGCGGCTCAGATCGGCCACGAAGCGTGGATTGCGCTCGCGGAACCCGACCACCGCCCGACCCTTCTTCTCGACCCAGCGAACCGACAGCCGACCCTTGCGGCGATAGCCCCAATGCTCGGCGGTCAGTGGCGCCAGCACCCGCGTCGGGGACACTCGGCCGATCCGTTCGAGGTTGTCGAGCAGCACCCGCTGCTTGGCTGCAATCTGCGCTTCGGCATCGAGATGTTGCAAGACACAGCCGGAACAACTGTCGAAATGCCGACACCGTGGGGTTACCCGCAGAGGCGATGGCGACAGCACTTCGACCAGTTCAGCCTCGTCGTAGGAGCGGCTGCGATGGCTGATCCGTGCCCGAACCCGCTCTCCGACCAGGGCTCCGACGACGAACACGGCCTTGCCTTCGCGCCGGGCGACGCCCCGGCCGTCGTGACTGAGATCGATGATCTCGGCTTCGAATTCGGAAATCTTGGCGCGACGCGACACGCTCTGGCCCATCGTTGACAGCCGGCTATTGTCGCAGAAGCGAACCCGGCGCGCCTGGTCGGATCACCCTCACGCTGAGCCCGCCAGGCATCATCCCCGGTTTGCGCGGATGGCTGCGGCCACGCCCTGGATGGCCCGTCGTGGCGATGACTTGCCGAGCCAGCGCTCGCGCGGTCAGCGGCAACCGGTGATTCGTGGCCATCGAAACGGCCCGATCGCGCGTGGACGCCTGTGGCGCCTGCGCGACCGGGCCGATGTCTCGGTCAACCGGATCAGAACCGGGCGATGAACTCCACACCCCAGACCGGCGGTTCGTTGAGGAAACCGGTCAGGTTGTTGAAGTCGATCGCGCCGACCGCTTCGATCTCATCGAGGATGTTGCGGCCGAAGGCGGCGACTTCGTAGCGGCCATCGTCCCACGTGTAGCCAGCGCGCAGACCGACTTCCAGCAGCGGCGCCCCGGTGAACTCGACCGCCTCATACAGGAAGAAATTGATCTCGCTGCGGTAGTACCAGTCGGTGTACAGGTAGAACTCGCGACCGTTGTCGAGCGGCACCGTGTAACGGGCGGTCAGGTTGTACACCCACTCCGGCGCCTGCGGCAGCGGATTGCCATCGATCAGAGCCAGATCGGTGCCCGCAATGACCGGATCGAGCACGGTGCAAAGCCCCGAGCCGCAGATCTGAGTGGCCAAGCCGCTGTCGTTGATCTCGGTGTCGTTCCAGCTCATGCCGAAGGTGACGAACAGATTGTCGGTCAACAACGCCTCGGCGTCGATCTCGAAGCCCTTGCCCTTGACCTCGTCAGCATTGATCAGGGTGTTGAAGTTGGTCGCGCCGCCGACTGCCGTGAGCTGATGGTCATCGGTATTGAACCAGTAGCCGGTCGCGTTCAGACGGGCACGGCTGTCGAACAGATCCAGCTTGAATCCGAGTTCGTAGGACAGGATGGTCTCCGACTTGGCCACCGAGACCACATCACCGAACAGCAGGCGACCCTGGATCGATGGCGCCCGGAAGCCGCGTGCGACCTTGGCGAACAGGGTGGTGTCGTCGCTGGCGGCCCAGGACAGCGACACATCCCAGCTCACGTCGGTATCGGAAACATCGGCCTCGATCGGACCGATCGGACCGACCCCGAGGAAGGACAGCGGCGACTGGGTGCGCACCGCAATGAAATCCTTGTCGTCGTCGGTGTAGCGCAGTCCGGCGCGCAGCTTCAGGCTGTCGCTGAGGTCGTAGTCGCCGGACGCGAACAGCGCCCAGGCGGTATTGTCCTGTTCCTGCTGGGCAAAGCCGTTGATCGGCTGACCGGGCGCGAAGGTGGCGAAGTTGAAGCTATCGACCGTGATGTCTTCCTGGAAGAAGAAGAAGCCCGCTTGCCAGTCGAACGCGCCCCACTCGTTGGATTGGAAGCGCAGTTCCTGGGTGAACTGCTCGTGCTTGGGCAGACCGTCGGCCGACTGGGCATCGAACGGAATGAAGCCTGGACCGAAGGTGCCGAGGAAGGCAGCGCCGAAGCCACCGTCGATGTCGCCGCGACTGAGCACTTCCACGTCCTCGTAGGCGGTGATCGAGAACAGGGTCACCGAACCGAAGTCGTAGCTGATCCGCGCGCTGGCACCGAAGTTTTCCAGATCCTGCGAATTGCGTCCGTCGATGGCGACTTCGTCACGGCGCAGACCCGGCACCAGACGATCGTTGCCCTGCTCGAAGATGTTGGCGCGGAACAGTCGGGCGGTGCCGTCGAGGTCGCGATAGTGGACATTGAACAGGGCGTCGAGGCCATCACCTTCGTAGCGCAACTGCACGCGCGCGGCGAACTCGTCGTAGCCCTCCAGTGCGTCATTCTCACCGGTGAAGGTGTTGTCGACCCAATCATCACGGTGCTGGACCATCGCCGAGGCGCGCGCCGACCAGCCGCCGCCCAGACCACCGCCGACCGCACCCTCGAAGTTCACACTGTTGAAGCGGCCATAGGACACCCGGCCGAAGGCGTCGAAGTCCTCGGTCGGCTTGGCCGAATCGAACTTGACCACACCGGCCGGGGTGTTGCGCCCGAACAAGGTTCCCTGCGGACCGCGTAGCACCTCGATGCGGTCCAGATCGAACACCGGGAAGCCCTTCAGGATCGGGTTCTCCAGCACGACATCGTCATAAACCACCGACACCGGCTGAGAGGCGTTGAGATCGAAGTCGGTGTTGCCCAGACCACGGATGTAGAAGCGCGGGAAGGCGCGGCCGAACGAGGATTCGATGTTCAGGCTGGGCACCCGGCCGGCCAGGAAGCGGACATCTTCGCCACCGGACTTGAGGATGTCGATCTTCTCCGGCGCCATCACGGTCATGGCGACCGGGATCTTCTGCGGGTCTTCCTCGCGGCGCTGGGCGGTGACGATGATGTCGTCGAGCCGAGCCGCATTAGCGGTCGAGGATTCCTCATCGCCGTCCTGGGCGTTGACCGGAGCGATCGGCACGACCGGCAGCGCCAGGGCCACGGCCAGCGCCAGCAGGTTGCGTTTGGTCAAGGGTGAAGCAGCGTTTTCGATTCGGATTTTCATGGTCGAGCGGATCCTTGGCTGGACGGACAGGCCGGCTGGGCCGGCGCCCTCGGTGGCGGCTTGCACTGAGGCGACCCTCGCCCGCTGGCGGGTGGTCGCAACCGTTACAAATCGGTTAAAGAGGCAGAGCGCGACAAGCGTACACCGGTCCGGCTGTCATAAAAAGAGCCGGTCCGGCCTGGCTGTGCCCGAGGTCTCGGTTTTTTGCAGCCCACCTCTTGACGCCAGCCTGCACAGCGATTGCACTGACCGCCCCGCTCCGAATCGAAATCCCCATGAAAAGCCAGGTCGATTTCCTCGCCACCGTCGGCAACACTCCCCTGATCGAGCTTCGTCACGCATCCGAAGCGACCGGCTGCCGGATCCTCGGCAAGTGCGAGTTCATGAATCCGGGCGGATCGGTCAAGGACCGGGCTGCCAAGTACCTGCTGCTCGACGGCCTGCACCGCAAGCAGGTCGAGCCGGGTGGCCTGGTGGTCGAGGGGACGGCCGGCAACACCGGCATTGGCCTGACCCTGGCCGGCAATGCCCTCGGCCTGCGGACCCTGATCCTGATGCCGGAGACCCAATCGACCGAGAAGAAGTCGGCCCTGCGTGCCATGGGCGCCGAACTGCGCACCGTCCCGGCCGTGCCCTATGCCAATCCGGACAACTACGTTCACCAGGCACGACGCCTGGCGGAAACCCTGGCTGCCCATGCCCCGCACGGGGTGTTTTACGCCAATCAATGGGACAACACCGCCAACCGTGAGGGTCACATCGCCAGCACCGGACCGGAAGTCTGGGCGCAGACCGATGGCCGGATCGATGGCTTCATCTGCGCGGTCGGCACCGGCGGCACCCTGGCCGGCATGGCCGAGTACCTGAAGTCCAGAAATCCGAAGGTCATCACCGCTGCGGCCGACCCCGATGGCGCCGGGATCTGCCATTGGGTCAAGCATGGCTCGATCGCCGCCAGTGGAAGCTCGATCACCGAGGGCATCGGCCAGAATCGGATCACCGGCAATCTCGACGGCGCCCGCATCGACGATGCCTTCACGATTCCGGATTCCGAACTGCTGCCGGTGCTGTGGCAGTTGATCCACCACGAAGGGCTGTATCTCGGCGCATCCAGTGGCATCAATGTCGCCGGAGCGATCCGGCTGGCCCGGCAACTCGGACCTGGCCATACCATCGTCACCATGCTGTGCGACTCTGCCAGCCGCTATGAATCGAAACTGTTCAATCGCGGCTTCCTCGCCGAGCGCGGGCTGCCCCTGCCGCCCTGGCTGGCTGACCAGGCGTGATCAGCGGTCAACACGGCGGTCCGCCTGAGCTTCTTCGGTGAGCGTGGCGACGCTATCCTCGAACAGGCGCCGGGCGGTTGCCGGACTGTCGCCGATGCAGACCAGGCCAAGCTTCCCGAATTCGGACAATGCCCCGATCAGGTTGAACACGACCCCCTGCTGGCGGGTCTCATCGAAATGCAGGCGACGTGCGACCAGGATGTCGATCAGGTCGTCAGGGATCAGGCGACGATAGAGGGGATCGACCAGATTGTCGGTCGCGTAATAGTGGCGGACCTGGCCGACCGGAGTCAGGAACAGGCCGAGACCGGGATCGTAACGGCCATTGGTCAGGAATTGCAGCATCTGGTACGGCATGGTGGTGCCGCCCTTGCGCAGGTTGATCTCGATCGCCTGGTGATCCCAACCGTCATCGCCCAACATGGAGACGAAATCGACCGAAAAGCGACCGAGCCCCCCGTGCCTGCGGAGCACCTCGCCGACCCGCAGGGCCGGCTCGTGCAATGCCCGTGCATAGCATTCATCGGCAGGAAACGTACTGCCCTGGAACACCTGACCGTTCGGACCTGCCATGATCTGGTCGTGACTGGAGATCAACTCGACCTCGCCGAGTGGATTGATTCTCAACTGGACCGAAGGCGTGCGCTTGTTGCGGCCATCCAGCCAATACTCGACGATGCCGCCATGGCGAACGAACAGGCGTTGGTACGCGATGAAATCCATACCTGCCGCTTCGTAGCGAAGCACCGCCGGCAAACGCTCGCGGACCTGCCTGGCATCCGGGCACGACCCAAGGTCGGCCACGTCGATGACCGCATTGCCATCGCCGGAGAAGCCCTCATTGATCTTCACGACCAGGCGTCGCGGTCGCGAGGGCCGATCGAGCAGATCAGCGATTGCTTCAGCAAGCGCATCGAGATCCGGCAGATCCTCGCGTCCGACAGGAAAGGCGATACCGGCCTCGGCAAATGCCCGCCGACTGCCGGATTTGCTGCCCCAGTCGGACAAAGCCGGATCGCATGCATACAGGGGAATACCCAGTGCGACGGCCAGCATGACCTCATCGTCGCTGGTATTGAACACCGAGAGATGTGCGGTCTCCGGGTCGGATATCTCGGCCCGAATGCGACCGATCAAGCGCGGCCGATCGAGAATCTTGCGGGTCAGCGAAGTCCAGCGGACAGGGCGTCGCCGTGTCGCTGACCGTGGTCTTGACCGTCTTGCCGCGAATCACCCCTTGCAGCCCGAGCCGCCGCAAATGCCGTATGTGGCGCCTGCTGGTACTGATGCCGCTGTATGCCTCCAGGGTCAACACCGGGGGAAAGCAACCAAAAACAGTGTGGTGCTACAATGAAAGACCTGACCCCGCTGCTCCTGACCCCGCTGCTCTACGATGAAAGACCTGCCCCTCTGCTCCGTGCCGCCGCTCGTGTGGTGCTACGATGAAAGACCTGCCCCTCTGCTCCGTGCCGCCGCTCGTGTGATGCTACGATGAAAGACCTGACCCCCGCCGCCCGCGCCCGCTGCTCCTGACCCCCTCTGCCCGCATTGGGGGCGTCGGGTCGCACAGGACAGGGCACGCCAGGGGGTGATGGCTCGGCCTTGGGCATCACGCCTGCGTCGGCCAAGCTAGCCGGCGCTGGGAAAGCTGCCGGCAATCGGTCAGACTGGATGGATGCCGATCGATTCGCGAATGCCTGTCTGTCATCGACTGGATGGCCGTGATTCGGCTTTGCTGGTGCTGTGCGACCATGCCGGCAATGCCATTCCGGAGGAACTCGGTGATCTGGGCCTGCCGCCCCGGCTGCGTCGCGATCACATCGCTTGGGACATCGGGGCCGATGGGGTTGCGCGTCGATTGGCCGGCCTGCTCGACTGCCCTGCCCTGATCGGTCATTGCTCGCGTCTGGTGGTCGATCTCAATCGTCATCCGGACTCCCCGGAGATCATGGCCGCCAGCAGCGATGGCCAGGTCGTACCGGGCAACCAGAGCATCAGCGAGACACAGCGTCAGGCTCGGCTCGATCGTTACTACCATCCCTACCATGATGCGATTGAGGACCACCTCGATCGACTCGATGCTGATGCAATCCGGCCGCTGCTGGTCTCGATCCATTCCTACACGCCGGAACTGTATGGCCTGCCACGGCCCTGGCTGCTCGGTCTGCTGTGGAAGCGACGTGATCCACTGATCGACTTCCTCCTGCACTGGTTCCGGCAACGCGGCATCGAGATCGGTGACAATCAGCCCTACGATGGGCACTTCGCGATGGGTCACACCCTGGAGCGGCATGGCATCGAACGCGGCCTGCGCCACATACTGATCGAGTTGCGTCAGGATCAGGTCTACACCCCACAACAGCAACGCCTGTGGGCCGAACGTCTGGCCGAAGCGCTCGGCGCCGCCAATGCGGCCGGAATCGGTGCTGAAGCATCGGCCTGAGCCAGGCTCACCCATGCCATCAGTCACAGCCACTGCGGTCGGGCGCTTGCGTTAAGCTTGCTGGTCCAGGGCCGAGATGCTGTCCGTTCGATCACCGGTATCCAGCCAGCAGCGCCCGCCGGCCTCGATCACCACTCTCGCCCAACCACCCTCGCCAGGAGTCGTTCCATGTCATTCCGTGTTCCGCTCACGCTCGCCATCGTCGGCGCGCTTGCGCTCGCCGCCTGCTCCACGCCGGAAACCCCGGAGTCGGCTGACAAACCGTCCGCCAGCCAGCAGGCACCGGTCGAGAATCCGTTCTTCGCTGCCAGCACCCTGCCCTATCAGATGCCACCGTTCGACCAGATCAGGGACGAGCACTACGCCCCGGCGATCGAGCGCGGAATGGCCGAACATGCCAGCGAGATCGCGGCGATCGCCGACAACCCGGCCGCCCCTGATTTCGAGAACACGATCGTCGCCTTCGAGCGCTCCGGCCAGTTGTTGGGTCGGGTCACCCGGGTGTTCTTCAACCTGGCCGGTGCCCACACCAATGACACCATCCAGGCGGTCCAGACCGAGATGGCGCCCAAGCTGGCAGCACATCAGGACGCGATCTTCCTCAATCCGGTCCTGTTCCAGCGGATCGAAACCCTGTACGACAACCGCGACCAGCTTGGCCTCGACCCGGAACAGTCGCGCCTGCTGGAGCGCTACCGGATCGACTTCGTTCGTGCGGGTGCCCGGCTCGACGATGCTGGCAAAGCACGCCTGAAGGAAATCAATGGCGAACTGGCCAGCCTGCAAACCCGGTTCAACCAGAACGTGCTCAAGGAAGTCAATGGATCGGCGATCGTGGTCGACAGCCGCGATGAACTCGACGGGCTGTCCGAGAACCAGATCGCCGCTGCCGCCAAGGCCGCCAGCGAACGCGGCCTCGACGGCAAGTTCGTGATTGCGCTCATGAACACCTCCGGCCAGCCGCCGCTGTCCTCGCTCAAGAACCGCACCCTGCGTGAGCGCATCATGCGTGCCTCGCTGGTGCGCGGCAGTCGCGGCGGCGAATTCGACAACCGCGAGATCCTGACTCAGGTCGCCCGGCTGCGCGCCGAACGGGCGCAGATGCTCGGCTATCCGAACCATGCCGCCTATACCCTGGAAGACCAGACCGCAGGCACCACCGAGGCAGTCAACGGCATGCTGGCCAAGCTGGCACCGGCAGCGGTCGCCAACGCACGCCGTGAGGCCGCCGATCTCCAGGAGATGATCCGCGCCGAGGGCGGCGACTTCGAGTTGGCGCCCTGGGACTGGGACTTCTATGCCGAAAAGGTTCGTCAGGCCCGCTTCGCCTTCGACGAATCGCAACTCAAGCCCTACTTCGAGCTGACCAATGTCCTGGAAAACGGCGTGTTCTTCGCCGCCGGAAAGCTCTACGGCCTGCGTTTCGAACGGCGTACCGACCTGCCAACCTACCATCCCGACGTTCTGGTCTACGAGGTCTTCGATGCCGATGGTCAGCCGCTGGCCCTGTTCCTTGGCGATTTCTATGCCCGTCCCTCGAAGCGCGGTGGGGCCTGGATGAATGCCTATGTGCCGCAGTCCGGCCTGTTCGGCAGCAAGCCGGTGGTCGCCAACCACCAGAACATTCCGAAGCCGCCGGAAGGCGAGCCGACCCTGATGACCTTCGACGAAGTCAACACCATGTTCCATGAGTTCGGCCATGCCCTGCACGGCATGTTCTCGAACGTCCGCTACCCGCGCTTCGCCGGCACCAGCGTCCCGCGCGACTTCGTCGAGTACCCGTCCCAGGTCAACGAGATGTGGGCAACCTGGCCGGAGGTGCTGGCCAACTATGCCAAGCACCACATCACTGGCGAGCCGATGCCGCAGGAACTGCTCGACAAGGTGCTGGCCGCCGACACCTTCAACCAGGGTTTCGCCACCACCGAGTATCTGGCGGCCTCGCTGCTCGACCAGGCGTGGCATCAGTTGCCGCCGGAAGCCATCCCGGACGCCGACGGCCTGCTCGATTTCGAGGCCAAGGCGCTGGCCGATGCCGGTGTCGATTTCGCCCCGGTCCCACCGCGCTACCGCAGCACCTACTTCTCGCACATCGTCGGCGGCTACTCGGCCGGCTACTACTCCTACATCTGGAGCGAGGTGCTCGATGCCGACAGCGTCGAGTGGTTCAAGGAAAACGGGGGTCTCAAGCGTGAGAACGGCGATCATTTCCGCGCCACCCTGTTGTCGCGTGGCGGCAGTGACGACGCCATGGTCCTGTTCCGCAACTTCCGGGGCCGTGATGCCGACATCGCCCCCCTGCTGACGCGCCGTGGACTGGTCGAGCAGGGTCGCTGACAGGCTCGATACTTGCAGGTGATGCACTTCTCTGCTGCCGCAGTCCCGGTCGATCCGGACTGCGGCAGCAACCCCCGGTCGATCGAAACCCGAGCGGGTTTCCTTGCGAGCAAGCCATCGGCCGATCACGGCCAGCACCTTGTGCGCACCATCCAAGCACGCGCATACGAATGATCCCGTAAGGTAACAGGGTCACCTCGCCACCCCTGGCCCCGACAAAAACACGACAACAACCGTGTATCCGTTCACAGATTCGGATGCTGATCCCACCATTCCTTCACAGCATCGCTATGCTGTCGCACGGTCCGTCAGGCGCGTGCAGTTTCAAGCAGGCGGGGGAACTGACGGGTTCTTCAACGACAGGGATTTATCAGGGAGGCAGTCGTGAGCGAATGGCTCGTCCGCGTGCGTGCGGAGAAAAAAGAGGGCCTGATCGTCGAGATCGGGCGGATGGTCGTCGAGTCGGGCTTCAAGAGCCTGGCCCAGCGGCTGGGTTCACCCGCGCCAGGGGAGGCGCAATTCGAGTTCGATGTCAGCGGGCCACAGGATCATCTGCTGCTCTTGCAGGACAAGCTGGGATCGAATCCAAACGTCAAGAGTGTCGAGGTCGCCGTGCGAACCAATGGTGCCGCCGGCAAGCCGGCCGCAGCCGCACGGACCACCCCGACGGTCGACATCGAACGTCAGTTGCCGTTGATCGCGGCCGAATACCCGCAGATATTCGCTCGACTGCTGACGATCGAGCGCAGTGTCGATGGTTCTGCCCGTGCCGAAACCATGCAGCGCATCGGCCAGCGGGTCGGGGCCTGGGTCTACAAGCGGGACTACGCGCTGGGCGGCAAACTCAACAAATCCGACACCATCAAGCGGATCGTGGTGCCGGCCCTGCGTGGTCTGGCAACCATCGATCAGGTCGGCGAGCAGATCCATATCCGGACCAGCCCGTTCTGCGGTTCCAAGACGACCGGCGAGGAACGCTGCCAGTTCTTCGTTGGCTTCATCGAAGGCATGCTGCGCGAAGCGGGACACGGCAACGTCACTGTCACCGAATCGGAGTGCCGCTCGACCGGTGCCGCCACCTGCGTGTTCATGGCGGTCGGCTGACGGCGCGACATCGACACCATCGGAGTCGTCGCAGGGGCCGCCAGTCAGCCGACCACGATCATTCCAGACCTCATCCATCACAACGACAAGGAAAGCAAACATGCATCACACACAATGCGTACATGACATGGTCCTGGTGGGGCTTTCGTTTCTGATTGCCGCACTCGGTTCCTTCGCAGCTCTGCAATTGGCGGTCGGCATTGCATCGGCACAATCCCCACGCGAACGCTGGCTGTCGATCATCCTGTCCGGCGCCGCCCTGGGTGGCGGTGGCATCTGGGCCATGCACTTCATCGGCATGCTGGCCTGCAAGATGAACATCGCGGTTCAGTACGGCACCAACCTGACCCTGCTCTCGGCCGTGGTCGGCATGGCTGCTTGTGCCCTCGGCCTGGCGGTTTATGGTCAGAACACCCTGACCAACAGCCGTCTGATCCTCGGTGGCGTGCTGACCGGTCTGGGCGTTGCCGGCATGCATTACATGGGCATGGCGGCCATGGTGATGCCGGCCGATCTGGTCTATGACCCGATGCTGGTTGCCGCGTCCCTGCTGATCGCCGTGGTCGCCGCCACGGCAGCGCTCTGGCTGGCCTTCCACTTTCGCGGCATCGAGCAGATGGCTGGCGGCGCGCTGCTGATGGCGAT
>DIHI01000111.1:24810-28272 GCA_002420085.1 Lysobacterales bacterium UBA5700
CGGTTCCCGCCGGCGGTGTACTGGGGGGTGAACAGCTTGGCATCATGATCTTCCTGATCGCGGCCATCCTGGTCACCGGCCTGTTCATCATCGGTCTGATCCGCCAGCGTCAGCGTGAGGCGGTCAGCATCTGATCGATCGGTTGCCCGACCCGTTACAACAACGCCGCCCCGGTCACCCGGGGCGGCGTCGTATGTGGCGCCGGACAATCGATTGCCGGCTGGGCTGCGCTCAGCGACTCAGATGGCCTGAACCGCGTCGGCCTGCAGGCCCTTCGGACCCTTGACGATCGCGAAGCTGACC
Source organism: Lysobacterales bacterium UBA5700 (assembly GCA_002420085.1). GTDB lineage: Bacteria > Pseudomonadota > Gammaproteobacteria > Xanthomonadales > Xanthomonadaceae > UBA11164. The sequence continues at coordinate 25,114 of DIHI01000111.1, forward strand.
CGCTGACCTTCCTTCAGGCTGCGGAAACCGCCGCCCTGGATGGAACGGAAATGGACGAACAGGTCGTCACCACTCTCGGGGGTGATGAAGCCGAAGCCCTTGGCATCGTTGAACCACTTGACGGTTCCGGTCTGACGATCCGACATTGCACTGCACTCCTAAACTTGACTATTGAAAACAAAAGGTTACACAAACCGTAACACCGATCGACGGGAACACGGGTCGCGACTGGTTTGCGGGGAGAGAACAGGGCGATGCGCAGTTCGGAGACCAACAACATCAGGCCACGATTCACCGTGACCCGGCAGACGCAGTGTGTGTAAAGTACACGTTATTCGGATAAATAGCGAATCCGATCGTGAGCGCGTCGGGCGTGCCGTTCAGTTTCGAGCCGGTCGATATCTTCCCGAGCCCCCGGTCGCGTGTGCCTGTGACACTCGCATCCGCGACGCGAAGCAGCGAGAATGTCAGACATCGGCCGGCATGTGCTGCGCGCCGATCGCGTCAGTCACAGGGGAAAATCGATGGTCGATCATGAACGACGGCGGCCCAAGCCGCCGCATCCGGAATCCTTGCGCCATGGCCTGAGCGCCCTGCAACGGCAAGCGCTGGTCGATCTGGAAACGTTCGGCTGGCAACTCAAGTTCGTCCGCCGTCGGCCGTTTCATCCGGTTGTGATGTTCTTCCACCACCCGAAGCGGGATGTCTACGCCAAGGTTGAGGAGGACGGCACGTTGACCGAAAACCCGCCCGACCCGATTCGACGCTGAACAGCGTTCAGACTTGGCCCGTTCCGGTTGCCCTGACCGGTCTCGATGCCCTCTGTACGCCCGCCCTCTGTACGCCCGCCCTCTCGACAATCGGATCGCACGCGCGCATGCTGTCAGCAGCGGTCGTGACCCTTTCCGGAGAACCGCCATGTCGCACTATGAACGACGCAGTCCATCGCTCCAGACCACCGGCGAAATGCGCGCCAGCCTGAGTCCCGTACAGATTCGCATCCTCGGCGAACTCGAACGGCATGGTTGGGAACTCGGCTTTGTCCGACGCAGCCGGCTGAACTCGCCGCTGATGTTCGTGTATGACGCCCAGACCGAGCGTTTCGAGGCATTCGACGGCGAAGGGCGCGCCAGCCCACCGACGACCTTGCATATCCGCCATTGAAGCGTTGGTGTGAGCATCGGCCGGCGTCGGCCATTCCGGCACCAGCCGGCGGCGATGCCCATCCCAGGCATGGTCTGATCGACATGGCTACGGGCTGAGCATGGCTGACACCTCCTACGTCTGGTTTCAGCTCGATGTGTTCGCGCCTCGCGCCGGCACCGGCAACCCGCTCGGCGTGGTCATCGCCGATCCCGCCTGGTCCGATCATGACATGCAAGCCCTCGCGGCCTGGACCAATCTGGTCGAGACGACCTTCGTCCTGCCGGCGACCCAACCGGAAGCCGATTACCGGGTCCGCATCTTTACGCCCAGTCGCGAGATTCCCTTCGCCGGTCATCCTTCGCTCGGCACGGCGCATGCGGTGCGTGCGGCCGGCCTGGTCGCACCCGAACGCGATCGCCTGATCCAGGAATGTGCTGCCGGCCTGTTGCCGATCAGCATCGAGCGAGGTGCCGACGGCGTGGTTCTGTTCGTGCGTTCGCCGCCCGCAACCGTGGTCGCGTCCCGCGCGGAGGACAGCGCAGCGGTCTGCCGTGTGCTGCACGGGCTGCGACTCGGCGCCCTGCCCCCGGCCTTGGTCGCGGGTGGCCGTCGCTGGTGGCTGGCCGAAATCGCCAGCGAGGCCGAACTGCGGGGTTTGCAAGCCGACCCGCCGGCGATCAAGGCGTTGGCACTGGCCAGCGACAGCGTGGGGCTGTGCCTGTTCGCCCGCGCCCAGGACGCCGACTACGATCTGGTGGTCCGGGCCTTTCCGTGCGCGATCGGCATCGACGAGGATCCAGCATCCGGTGCGGCCAATGGTCTGATCGCGAGCTACCTGCACCACGCCGAGCCGAGCGGCCGATTGCTGGCCAACGGCGGTTATCGCGTCAGCCAGGGCCGTGAAATCGGCCGCGATGCCCGGCTGGAACTGAGAATCGCGCCGTCCGGCACGGTCGAGGTTGGCGGCCAGGTGCAGACCGTGGTCGAAGGTCGGCTGCGCTGGCCGTTGGCGCCGGTCACCTGAACGATTTCAGCAGGCCCGGGTACCGGTTCAGGATTGGCTCGCCGACTGTCCGGCGATCCATGCGTCCTTGTCGTGCCAGATTCGATTCAGCCAGGACTGGAAGCGTGCCCGATACTCAGGATCGTTCTCGTAGTCGCCGTCGCGCAGATCGTCGGGAATCGGCCGGCGTCGGACATCGACCCGAGCTTCGGCCAGGTCACCGCGAAAGAATTCCCAGAGACTGGCCGTGCCGCCGGGATAGACCACGGTCAGGTCGAGCACTTCATCCAGCACATCGCCCATCGCGCCGATGACGAAGGCGACCCCGCCAGCCTTGGGCCGCAGCAGATGCCGGTACCCCGAGCCCGAGGCGGCTCGCTTGCCCGGAGTCGCCCGTGTACCCTCGACGAAGTTCATCACCGACACCGGACTGCCGCGATAGCGGGCGCAGGCTCGGCGGGTCGCCTCGATGTCACTGCGTGCCAGATCCGGGTTGGCGGCAATCTGCTCACGACTGTGCCGGCGCATGAACGGAAAATCCAGCGCCCACCAGGCCAGTCCCAGCACCGGCACCCAGAACAACTGCCGTTTGAGGAAGAACCGCAGCAGTGGGATGCGTCGGTTCAACGCCTTTTGCAGGATCGGGATATCGACCCAACTCAGATGGTTGGCCAGCACCAGATAGGTTCGATCGCGAACCAGGGACTCGACGCCGGTGACGATGACCTGGGTGTGGGTGAAACCGTCGATCATGGCACTGTTGACCGCGATCCAGCTTTCGGCGATCGCCTCCAGCCCGCGCCCGATCCGCCGACGGACAGCAGCAATCGGAATCAGCGCCTTGGCCACCGCCAGCAGCAGCAACGGCGTGACATGCAGAACCGTGCTGACCACGAAGATGGCGAGCACCAGTGGCAATCGGATCAGGATCGGCCAAGTGGCAAACATGCGGGCTCCAGTCTCGGATGCCGACGGCCGTTGCCGCGACCGTCGGCGCTTGATCGGCTCGG
>DIHI01000111.1:28360-35828 GCA_002420085.1 Lysobacterales bacterium UBA5700
TCGGGTCAGTGCGGTGCGGCTCGATTTCGGACGCATCCGGGAGATCATCGGAAGATGATCATCGGATGCGTCCGAGCGACCGGCCTGCCTCAGTCGGCATTCCAGAAATAGGCGTTGAGCTTGTTGCCGTCGAGATCACGGAAATAGCCGGCATAGAAACCAGGCATCCGTTCGCCAGGGGCGCCCTCGTCGCTGCCACCCAGTTGCAATGCCTTGGCATGCAGGGCATCGACCAGCGCCGGGCTATCGACCTTGAGCGCGACCATCACGCCATTGCCGACGGTTGCCGGGTTGCCGTCGAACGGCCGGGTGATGCCGAGACCGCCACCGCCGGCATCGGTCATCCAGGCCACGAAGGTATCGGCCTCCATGAACCGCTTGCCGCCGATCTCGGCCAGCAGGGCATCGTAGAAGGCCGCTGCACGCGGGATGTCGTTGGAACCCAGGGTGACGTATCCGATCATGTTCTGCTCCGGTTGGATGGTGGGTCGGGTGCGGCTTGGCTATCGATTCGGTGCCACTCCGCCCGATCTGCGCGGGCCGGGATCGGCACGGCGGTACTCTATCAGGTCGGAGAAACGCCAATGCCATGGGCCTGACGTCGGCTGCGCCACCCGGGCTTCCAGCGTGTACCCCTGCCGGCGCGGTTCTCCGACCCGCCCGAGCCAATGCTGGTGAACCGATCGATCGCGCAACATCGGCACGGTCGGACGACAGCGGAAATCGACTCGGTTATCCTGGATCGCCAGGCTTCATGCGTGGGTCGCAGCCGGGCTCGACCACCCGATCGCAGCCACTCCAGATTACCCCACCGCCGAGGAATTCCTCATGACCGTGGATCGTCGCGCCATCCATCTCTACAACGACTACATCCACGGCAGCATGGCCCGCCGGGACTTCCTCGCCCGCCTGATCGGCATCGCCGGCAGTGCCGCTGCCGCCACCGCCCTGCTGTCGGTGCTGGAGCCGAACCATGCGCATGCCCGCCAGGTTGCCGAACATGACCCTCGGGTACATGCCGAGCGTGTGCGCTATCCCGGCGTCGATGGCCCGGTGAACGCCTATCTGGCGCGGCCCGCCACGCCGAGCGGTCCGCTGCCCGCCGTTCTGGTGATTCACGAGAATCGCGGTCTGAACCCCCACATTGAGGATGTCGCCCGCCGACTGGCCCTGGCCGGTTATCTGGCTTTGGCGCCCGACGGACTCAGTGTCGCCGGCGGTGCGCCGACCGATCAGGAGCAGGCGCGTGACCTGTTCGCCGCCACCGATCGTGCCCGCATCGATGCCGATGTCATGGCCGGCATCCCCTTCCTGAGTGGTTCGGCCCTGACCGACCATGGCGGCGGCAATGGCCGGGTCGGCGCGGTCGGCTTCTGTTACGGCGGCGGCATCGCCCTGCGTTGCGCTGCCGAGTTCCCGGATGCCACTGGTGCTGCCGTCTGTTTCTACGGCCGGGCACTCACCGCCGAGCAGGTCGCTCGGGTGAAGGCTCCGCTGACCCTGCACTATGCCGGTGAAGACCCGCGCATCAATGCCGACATCCCGGAGTTCCGTCGCGTGCTCGACGCCAACCGGGTCGCCTACAGCCTGCACATGTATCCCGGCACGCAACACGGCTTCCACAACGATGCCAGCGCCGCCCGTTACGACCCGGCAGCGGCGGCGTTGGCCTGGCAGCGGACCCTCGCCTTCTTCGATCATCACCTGAAGTCCTGATCGGCGAACGCGCTGGCGAACCGAGATGCCGACACCGTGATCGCATTCCCCGGCAGTGAGCGCCGGTCGGGCAGCGAGCATCCAGCGCCGGTGCTGGTCCGCCTGCCCAACTACGTCGGCGACAGTGTCATGGCCTGGCCGGCACTGGCGCGTCTGATTGCCGCCGGCCTGCACCCCAGCCTGCTCGGCCCACGCTGGGCGGCCGATCTGTTCGCCGGCTCCGGACTGGCGATCGATCCCTATCCACGCGGACTCGGTGCCCGACTGACCACCCTGCGGCACGTGGCACAGCGGAGCGGTGGCAGACGCATCCTGCTGCTGACCCACAGTTTCAGCAGCGCGCTGGAAGCACGGCTGGCGGGTCTGGCAGCGATCGGTTTCCGCAAGGACGGGCGTGGCCCGCTGCTGACCACCTCGATGGGCGTGTTTCCGCGTGGCCATCAGGTCGATGCCTACTGGCGGTTGGCCGATGGCCTGTGTCCACCGGCAGCCGCGCCGGATACGGTCCGACTGCCGATCACCGAAACCGCCCGAGCGGCCGCCCGCGCTCGCCTGGAAGCGGCCGGAATTGCCGATCGGTTCGTCCTGCTGTGTCCGCAATCTGGCGGTCGCCATCAGGGCCACGACAAGGACTGGCCGGCGTTTCCGGACCTGGCCGACGCACTCGAACGACACGGACTGATCACGGTCGCCACACCGGGCCCAGGCGAGGCCGAAGGCCAGCGACAGCGGTTGGTCAGAACCCGCATCCTGGATGGCCTGGGCCTGCTAGACGTGGCCGCGATTGCCGAACAGGCGGCACTGGTCATCGCCAACGACTGCGGGCTCGGTCATGTCGCTGCGGCTGCGGGCACTCCGATCCTCAGTCTGTTCGGCCACACCGACCCGGATCGCACCCGACCACGCTCACCGGTGGCCGAGGTTCTCGGCGGTACCGGCTGGCCCAGTCTCGACCAGACCCTGGCGCTGGCCCAACGCATGCTCGCCAGCAGTGCCGAACCGCGTCAGCCGTGCTTGGCCAGCCAGGCATCGCGATCGCACTCGTACCACAGTTGCGGCCCGTAGGCGGCATAGGCCGGGTGCGCGAACCAGCGCAGCCCACCCGGATGCAGTCCACACTTCAGCAAGACCCGTTGCGATCCGAGGTTTCCTGGATCGGTGATACCGACGATGGTGGGCAGGCGCAGGCACTCGAAGCCATAACGGATCAGCACACGGCTCATCTCGGTGGCATAGCCCTGCCCCCAGAACTCGGGAAACAGGCGATAACCGATCTGGATGTGGGATTCGCCATGCATGTGGTTGAGCGCATGCATGCCGATGCAGCGGCCGGAATCGGACGCCAGGGTCGCCCAGATGCCGAGTCCCGGATGCGCCTGGTAATAGTCGAGAATCCGCTCGCGCAGCATGATCGCGCTGGCATCCGACGACATCGGGCCACCCATGTGCTGCATCACCGCCGGATCGCGGTTGAGCCGATCGAGCAGATCGAAGTCGTCCGGCTCGAAGCGCCGCAGATGCAGGCGCGCGGTCGCCACTGGCGGCACCGTCCAGGTGACTGCGCCGCCGATCTGGTCGTCGTTCATCGGCGCGATTTCGCTCATGGCGACAGGCGCGGCCAGGCCGAGCCGTCGATGATTTCTCGATAACCATGCCAGGCGGCATAGGCGAGCCAGGGCATCACCACGACCAGACCGATGAAGGCGGTGGCGAAACCGACCACCGTCAGCAACACGATCAGCAGCGCCCAGACCAGGGCGGCACCGCGATTGCGCAGCACGGCATGGATGCTGGACAGGCAGGCGGTGACCATATCGACCCCACGATCAGCGATCATCGGCAATGAAAAGGCGGCTGTGGCGAAAGTGAGTGTCGCAAACACCGCACCCACCATCGAGCCGATCGTCAACAGTTCGATCAGTGCCGATCGATCGCCCGGCTCGACCGGAATCAGGGCATACAGCACCATCCCGGCCCGCGACCAGACCAGCAGGATGACCAGCAGCAACAGGGCGAACACGCCCGCCTGGCCGACGACTCGACGGACCAGGGTGAACGAGTGATCGAGTGTCGGAGCCCGCCCGGCCTCGCGCTCGCGACTGACCGAGTACAGACCGACCGCCAGCAGGGGCGCGACGAACACGAACCCCGACAGCAGCAGAGACAACAGGGCGAACCGACCCAGCGACCAGGCCAGGACCGAGATCGCCAGACTCGCCAGCGCGATCACCACCCCATACAGCAGCGACAGGCCCGGTGCCGATCGGTAATCGCGCCAGCCGGCCGCCAGCCAGTGCAGCGGTCGGCTCAACGGAACCACCCGACAGGGCGCCACCAGCCCGCGATCGCCTTCACTCGTATCCGTGTTCATCAGCCCTGCCCCGATCAGTCGGTCGCCTGTTGGTCGAATCCCGACAAGCCTCTTTCGACAACACACCACGGCACAGCCACGACGCCCCACCGATCGGTGTCGAGTGGCCGCTCATCCGACCACCTCGATCGGCATCATGCCAGTCCGCTGCGGCCTCCGCGAGGTCGTCCGATCGAAGGCCGGCTTCCGCCATCGATCTACACCATCACGCCGGATCATGCATCCTGGCCGACAGGGCATTTGCTGCATCGCGTCAATGCGCGCGATAATCGGGCGATCGCGGTTGCCGCCGCCTTTCGACAGTGGAGTGTTGCCATGAGCGAGATCGTCATCACTGGTGCCAAGCGCACCGCCATCGGCTCGATGCTGGGCCAGTTCACCGGCGTGCCGACGCCGACCCTGGGCGCCGCTGCGATCAAGGCGGCACTGACGCAATCGGGCCTGCAACCCGACGTGATCGACGAGGTGCTGTTGGGCTGCGTGCTGCCGGCCGGCCTCGGTCAGGCGCCGGCACGTCAGGCGGCACTGGCCGCCGGCCTGCCACTGTCGGCCGGGTGTACCACGCTGAACAAGGTCTGCGGATCGGGCATGAAGGCGATCATGCTGGCCCACGACCTGATCCGGATCGGCTCGGCCCAGGTGGTGGTTGCCGGCGGCATGGAATCGATGACCAATGCCCCGCACCTGCTGAACGGCTCGCGCACCGGCATCCGCTACGGCAGCGCCGAATTCATCGATCACATGGCCTGGGATGGCCTGACCGATCCGTACCAGAAGCAGTCGATGGGTCTGTTCGGCGAGATGTGCTCGACCGAGCATGGCTTCACGCGCGAGGCCCAGGACGCCTTCGCAGCCGAGAGCGTGCGTCGTGCGCTGGCCGCCCAGGCATCGGGCGCGTTCGCATCGGAAATCACGCCGGTCGTGGTCTCCGGCCGCAAGGGCGATGTCACGATCGATACCGATGAGGAGCCGGGCCGGTGCAATCTCGACAAGATTCCGACCCTGCGACCGGCGTTCAAGAAGGACGGCACGATCACCGCTGCCAGTTCGTCCAGCATTTCCGATGGCGCTGCCGCCACCGTGGTGATGTCCGCAGCCACCGCTGAACGGCTCGGTGCCACCCCGCTGGCACGGATCGTCGGTCACGCCAGCCATGCCCAGGCACCGGAGTGGTTCACCACGGCCCCGGTCGAGGCGATCGGCAAGCTGCTGGCCAAGGTCGGCTGGTCGGTCGGCGAAGTCGATCTGTTCGAGGTCAACGAAGCGTTCGCCTGCGTCGCCATGACTCCGCTCAAGGTCCACGGCATCCCGTCCGATCGGCTGAATGTCCACGGCGGTGCCTGTGCGCTCGGCCATCCGATCGGCGCCAGCGGCGCCCGAATCGTGGTCACCCTGCTCAATGCCATGGCCTTGCGCGGCGCCCGCCGTGGAGTGGCAGCGATCTGCATTGGCGGTGGCGAGGCGACCGCGATTGCCGTCGAGCGGCTGTGACCGATCAGCCGAGCGACTGACATCCGGCCCGATGAAGGCCATTGACAGCCACCGGGCATTTGGTGCTAGATTGAGAGCTTGTCCCGAGGGGAGTCACCGCACCATGAAACTCAACGTGAAGCTGAAACTGCTGTCGCTGTTGCTGTCCGTATTCGCCCTGGCTGCCTGTTCCGGCCAGGCACCCGAGGCCCCGGCCGAAGCCGCGCCGGAACCGGCGGCTCAACCCGCTGCCGAGCCTGCCCCGGCACCCGCTGCTGAAGCCACGGTCGAGTCGGCGGCTGGTGAAGCCGGCACCGAACTCGAACAGGCTGCCGGTGAAGCGGCGGAAGCCGTCGAATCGGTCGAAGAAGCCGCCGAGACGATCGAGGAAGCGGTCGATGAGGCTGCTGACGACGCCGAAGCCGCAGAGCCCGAAGTCGAGTCCGAGCAGGGCACCTGATCCGGCCACGGCCACTCGATCGGGATTCACTGCCACGGTGATCCGGGAAAGACCCGCTTCGGCGGGTCTTTCTCGTTGTGACCGATCGAAACCGCGAACCGCGCCGGATCGAACGCTGGCTGCGGTGGTGGGGGCATCCAGCCGGCGGCCCGAGTGCGACAACCGATCGTCCCGACCAACGCCCGTCTGAAGCCTGTCTGTGCGCATCGATCGGATCGGTACTGCCTCGATTCCGGGTATTTGCCTGCATTTCCGTGCGATCGCACTGACAGCCCGACCGGTTTTGGCGACAATTGACCGGTATCCGTCATCGACCCGCCCATGCCCGCCATCCGCAGCCAGATCGATCCTCGCTCCGAAGCGTTCCGCGAAAACGCCGACCACCTGCGCGGTCTGGTCGATGACCTCGATCGTCATCTCGCCCGTGCCGCCCAGGGTGGCGGTGAGAAGGCCCGGCAGAAACACACGGCACGCGGCAAGCTGCTGCCCCGTGATCGGATCGCCGCCCTGCTCGATCCCGGCTCGCCGTTTCTCGAACTGAGCCCGCTGGCGGCCGAAGGCATGTACGACGGCGCGGCACCGGCAGCCGGGCTGGTCGCCGGTATCGGCCGGGTCGATGGTGGTGAGGTTCTGGTATTGGCCAACGATGCCACGGTCAAAGGTGGCACCTACTTCCCGATGACCGTCAAGAAGCACCTGCGCGCCCAGGACGTGGCCCGCGAGAATCGTCTGCCCTGCGTCTATCTGGTCGATTCCGGTGGCGCCTTCCTGCCCTTGCAGGACGAGGTGTTTCCCGACCGCGAGCACTTCGGTCGAATCTTCTACAACCAGGCGCGAATGAGCGCCGAAAATATTCCCCAGATCGCTGTGGTCATGGGCTCCTGCACCGCCGGCGGCGCCTACGTCCCGGCGATGTGCGACGAGAGCATCATCGTCAAGGAACAGGGCACGATCTTCCTGGGCGGCCCGCCCCTGGTCAAGGCGGCCACCGGCGAGGTGGTCGATGCCGAACAACTGGGCGGCGCCGAAGTCCACACGGCGATTTCCGGCGTCGCCGACCATTTCGCCGAGAACGATCGTCATGCCCTGGCCATCGCTCGCGATATCGTCCGTCATCTCAACCGGCGCAAGCCGATGCCGGTGGCGGTCCGACCGGCCTGCGAACCGCTGTATCCGGCCGAGGATCTGTACGGCATCATCCCGAAGGATGCCCGGCGACCATTCGACATCCGGGAGGTCATCGCCCGTCTGGTCGATGGCTCGGACTTCCAGGAATTCAAAGCCCGCTACGGCAAGACCCTGGTCTGTGGCTTTGCCCACGTCCACGGCTACCCGATCGGCATCGTGGCCAACAACGGCATCCTGTTCTCCGAGTCGGCCCTCAAGGGCGCGCACTTCATCGAACTGTGCAATCAGCGCGGCATTCCACTGCTGTTCCTGCAGAACATCAC
>DIHI01000111.1:36030-38525 GCA_002420085.1 Lysobacterales bacterium UBA5700
TGGATGTGGCCGAACGCGCGCATCTCGGTGATGGGCGGCGAACAGGCCGCCAGCGTGCTGGCGACCGTGCGCCGCGATGGCATCGAGGCCGGTGGCGGCACCTGGAGCCAGGCCGACGAGGAGGCATTCAAGGCCCCGATCCGCGCGCAGTACGAACGCCAGGGGCACCCTTACTACGCCACCGCCCGGCTCTGGGACGATGGCATCATCGATCCGGCCGACACCCGGCGCGTGCTTGGGCTGGCGCTGTCGGCCAGTTTGAACGCACCGATCGAGCGCGAGCGTTTCGGCGTATTCCGGATGTGAGTGCCCTGCCCCAGCCCCGACCCTGCTGCCGATGATCATCCTGCCCGCACTCGACATCGATACCCTGCTGTTCGTCTACCAGATGACCGCGACCCTGCTGGCGGCGGTCATCCTGGGCGGCGCCTGGCAGGCGCGCGGCCGTTACGGGCTGTGGTTCTGGGCCGGCAGTTTCGCCGCCATCGCGGTCTCGCAGACCCTGCGCTTCGGGGCGATCGCCGTGCTCGGCGCCGAAGCCACCCCGCCGCTCGGCCACATCGGTGGCGTGGTCGCGGCCGCCCTGCTCCTGCTGGGGTTTCTGAGTTATCTCGAACGGCGCCTGCCGATCCTGGCCATCGCGGCGTTCTGCACACTGTTTGCCCTGATCTCGCTGACCAGTTTCTTTGCCCAGCTTCCCAACTGGGTCTCGCTGTCATCGTCGGTATTCGGCGCCGGTGTGCTGCGGGCCATGGCCGCCCTGGCCCTGTGGCGCGCGTTGCGCATCGAAGGCGGTTTCCCGCTGGCCATGGCCACGACGGTGATCGGACTGTCGGCCCTGGCCGAGGTGTTGCGGGCGATCACGGTGGCGGTACCGGTCACCGGCTCGCTGGCCGCTGCCACCACCAGCAACAGTCTGTGGCTGGCCGCCTACATCTGCCTGACCCTGTTGCAGGGCTTTGCCATCCTGCTGCTGGTCAACGACTCCCTGCAACGCGATATCCGTGCGCTGATCGAGTACGACCCGCTGACCGGCCTGCTCAACCGACGCGGCCTGTTTCAGCGCTTCGAGTGCCTGGCCGGTCTCAGTCAGCGCACGGCTGCCGCGATTCCAGTGGTGATCGCCATGGCCGATGTCGATCACTTCAAGCGGATCAATGACAATCACGGCCATCGGGTCGGCGATCAGGTGCTGCACGCATTGGGCGGACGCATCCTGGAACACATGCGAACCAGCGACCTGGCCGTGCGCATGGGCGGCGAGGAATTCGCCCTGATCTGGGTCGGTGCCCGCGCCGACCAGGCCCACGAACTGAGCGAGCGGCTGCGCATCGCGATCGAAACCGAACCACTGGCTACCGATGCCGGTCCGATCGCGATCACCCTGAGCCTGGGCGTCGCGGTCATGCGGCCGGAGGGCGAATCGCTGAACGACCTGCTGGTCCGGGCCGATCTCGCCCTGTACCGGGCGAAAGCGGCCGGTCGCAATCGGGTCGAACTGGCGGCATGATCCGGCAACCGACCCGCGCACCGACCGCGTCACGGCCATGACCCGGCCATGACCCGGCCACACTGCACACGGAGTGCCGAAATGTCCACCTGCATCGAAGTCGAACGTCGTGGCAGCAGCACCTGGCTGTGGCTGGCCCGGCCAAACCTGCACAATGCCTTCGACGATGCCCTGATCGCCGAGCTGACCGACCTGCTCACCGAGATCGAAGCCGATCCGAGCGTTCGCAGCGTGGTCCTGAGCGGCCGGGGCGCCACCTTCTCGGCCGGCGCCGATCTCACCTGGATGCGGCGCATGGCGGCCGCCGACGAGGCCGAGAACCGGGCGGATGCCGAGCGGCTGGCAGCCCTGATGCGGACCCTGTGTTTTCTGGGCAAGCCGACCATCGCCCGCGTCAACGGCTCGGCCTATGGCGGCGGGGTCGGACTGATCGCCTGCTGCGATATCGCGATCGCCGTCGAAGGCGCCAAGTTCGCCCTGTCCGAGGTCAAGCTCGGTCTGGTGCCGGCGGTGATCGCGCCCTATGTCCGCGCCGCGATCGGCAACCGCATGGCCCGCCGCTACTTCGTTTCCGGCGAAATCTTCGATGTCGCCGAAGCGCTGCGGATCGGCCTGGTCCACATCGGCACCGAAGTGGCAGAACTCGATGCAGCGGTCGAGCGGCAACTGCACTGGCTCGGCAAGGGTGGGCCGATCGCGCAGCGCGAGGCCAAGTCACTGGCGCTCGGCATCGAACGCAACGAGGCCGAACGCATCGACGCCGGCAATGCCGCCCTGATCGCCCGACTCCGGGTGTCGGCCGAAGGCCAGGAAGGACTGACCGCCTTCCTGGAAAAGCGCCCCCCACACTGGTCGAGCACATGATCGACCGGCCCCTGCCGGACCGGCCGATCGTCGCCGAACCGCGTCGCCGAACCGGGACACCCCATTGCAGTGGAAAGCGAACCATGCCCTTCGAGAAAATCCTGATCGCCAATCGCGGCGA